>JAAYXD010000123.1 GCA_012516065.1 Clostridiaceae bacterium | reverse complement strand
TTTCCTCTTGTCTGTGGTATGCTTTTCTTGATCCATTTCCGTTCCCTCCAGTCGCTTTTGTCTTCAACATTAAGCATAACTGGTTTGGGCTCGAAATGGATCATTTTTTTTAATTTGGGCAATTTATTTTACAATTTACCATGTTCTCATAAGAGTTTTTCAGCATAAACTTCAATAGTATAAGCTTTTGGAGGTGTGTGAATAACGTGCCGTCCTTTTTGGGAGCTGTTATATATCACTTCCTGGTTTCTTTCGGAGTTGTTCTGGGAGCGGCGTGTTTTGCCGGCATTGCCGCTGTTATTAATGATCAGCCCCCGCTTAAAGCGATGAATGACATGGCGAGCTTTGTAAAAGTATGGGCAATAGCCATCGCTCTCGGAGGTTCGTTTAATTCACTGAAGATGTTTGAAAAAGGACTCCTGCAGGGAGAAATAAGAGCTATGGCAAGAGAGGTCATTTATATTATCTGTGCAATGGCAGGAGCGAACTGCGGGTCATATATATTTAAATTTGTTCCGGGTTTTGGGGATTTGCTGCCATGAATAAAAAAACCGCGTTTAAATATCATATTTCGGGCATTATAGTCGGAATCGCGATAGGCGCGATATTATGGAATCTTCTGCTTGCGGGAAAAATCGATGATTTATATAAAAGAAACAGATACCTTGAAACAATGGTTGAAGATTATCGTACAAAGCTTGAAAAACTGGAACGATCCCAACAGGAAACAGAACAAACTTTAAAAGATATTATTGTTGAAATAAACATCGACGACGACATTGAAAAAATGGTTCTGCAGCGGGCTGTCAAACAGAAATACAGTGTTCTGCTCGGCAAGAAAACTAAAGAGATTGATATTGATCTGGTTATTGAAGTTGTCGATAAAAGGTTATTCAGGACCGATAGGTACCAGTACCAGCTTCATGTTGACAGGGTCGTACTTACTTCTGAGCTGACTTTGTGGATATCTGCGATCAAACAGGAAGATGCGGGCAATGCTATAGGCTCTTGATTTTGCGGTGAATAAATAATATCCTATAAGTGTCAGGAAAAGTAAAATTATTATTGGAGGCGATATATATGGCATTTATGGACGATTTAAAGAAATTCGGCAAAAATATTTCCCAGAAGACAAGCGATATGGTCGAGATAACAAAGTTAAACTCCGCTATTTCACAGGAAAAGGAAAAGATCAGAAAATTATATTATGAAATAGGCACTGCCGTTTATGAACAGTACAAAGCCGGAAACAATCTGGGAATGGAAGAAAAATGTTCACAGATAGCTGAAATTGAACAGAAAATTGAAGAACTCCAGCAGAAAATCCAGGAAATAAAGAATTCGAAGAAGTGTCCGGGGTGCGGAACGGAAGTTACCGCGGATACCGCGTTTTGCCCGCAGTGCGGGAGCAAGTTAAATTAAACTGCGCTAATCAGCATAAGGGGTAGTGAATGTTAAAAAGTGAATTAAGAAAGCAGGCGCAGATAAAAAGAGATTCAATGGATAAACTGATGGTTTGCAAATATGGCGATATTATTGCAAACCGCGTTATAAATCATGAATGGTATAAATCAAGCAAAAGCATTTTTATATATGTATCGATGGGGAATGAAGTTCCGACGCACAATATAATAAAAAACGCTCTGGCCGGCGGGAAAACCGTATCTGTGCCGAGGATTGGTCCGGGAACACAAATGCATGCGGTTCCGGTAAGAGACCTTGAACAGGACCTGGAACCCGGTAAGTTCGGAATAATGGAACCGAAATTACATTTACTGCCTGTTTCCGAAGCTTGTATCGACCTTATTATTGTTCCCGGCCTTTTGTTTGACAGAAGGGGATACCGCATAGGTTACGGGAAAGGATATTATGACAGGTATCTTGACAGGGTTTATACGATTTCACCGCACTGCCGGACAATAGGGCTTGCATTTGAAAACCAGCTGGTACAAACACTTCCGCGTGGAAAACACGACAAACCGGTTATGCTTATCATTACAGAAAAACGAATACTGCTGTGCCCGGCGGAAAAGTAAAACGGAGGTTAAGTTGGAGCGGCAATTAACTGAGAAACATACCAACTATCTGGTATTTGCAGTTGTTTTGATATATCTCATATTTCAATTTTTATTCAAGCTGTTGTTCGGAGATGCGTGGATTGATAATAACCTGTATATGCTGCTTGCCTTTTTCCAGTTGATTGTAATACTTCTCCCGGCGCTTGTTTTTATATATTTAAACGGTACTTCCCCGGCAGCGGTTCTAAAGCTGAAACCAATAACAATTCTGGAAGTGCTTCTGGTAATTATGATGACCGTCGCTTCAAGCCTTATTGCATCGGTCCTTAACACGTCCGTTATTTACCTGCTTGAAAAAATCGGTACGATGACAGCCGTTAACGTGCCAGCCCCGGCAAACGTACAGGAATTATGGATGCAAATTTTTGTGATAGTTCTTCTTCCGGCCGTATGCGAGGAGTTATTCTTCAGGGGCGTTGTATTTGGCATGTTTGAGCCGCTTGGTATCCGGGCGGCGATAATAATATCCGCTTTTTATTTTGCTTTGTTTCATTTCGATATAAGAAACCTGCTTGGACCTTTTTTCCTCGGGCTTCTTTTTGCATGGTTCTGCCACAGGACAGGTTCAATATTCGCGGGAGTTCTCGCGCATTTTACAAATAACCTTCTTGCCGTATTAATTAACTGGAACAACAGGCATATATCCGCAAGCGACGCAGCGCTGACACCGGCGGTAATGGGAGAGCTTATTATTCTTGCTTCTGCTGTCGGGTTTATCCTTGCTATTATGCTTAAGGCATTTGAAGCATTAACAAAGGATAAGGTAAAACCCGCTTCAGGTAACAAAAAATCCGCAGTTATTCCGATTATCGCGCATTGGCCGATGCTGGCCGTATATTCGGTATATCTTATAATCACGGTTCTGTTTATAATATCCTTAACAAGGCCGCTGCTCTAAACGCAGCACCATATGTGCTTTGTCGCACTAGGAAACGAAACACCTGAGCCAGGACCCGCGGGAATAACGCATTAACGCAGCGGATGGCCCGGGTGCTTTCGGTGACGACGGGTAACAGTTTGCAGCGATGATCCGTTATGTTATAATTTAATAGAACATTCGTTTTTGCTGCATTTCTTTAAAAGGAGCATCGGCAAATGGGTTCTTTTGTTCACTTGCATGTTCATACAGAATACAGCCTTCTTGACGGAGCCTGTCGTATTGATTCACTCGTGCAACGGGTTAAGGAGCTTGGAATGGACGCGGTTGCAATTACCGATCACGGGGCTATGTTCGGAGTGATAGATTTTTACAAGGCCTGCGTGAAAAACGGGATTAAACCGGTAATTGGCTGCGAGGTTTACACTGCCGCGCGTTCGAGGTTTGACAAGGACGCAAGGCTTGATGCCGATCAGGGGCATTTAATCCTGCTCGCGAAGGACTCTGCAGGTTACAAGAACCTGATGAAGCTGGTTTCTGCAAGTTATATCGAAGGCTTCTACTATAAACCGAGAATTGACATCGAGCTTTTGGAAAAATATCATGAAGGGCTCATTTGTTTAAGCGGATGCCTTGCGGGAGATATACCGAGGGCGATCCTGGATAACAGGTATGAACACGCAAAAGAACTTGCCGTAAGGTTTGAAGCAATTTTCGGCAGGGGGAACTTCTACCTTGAGCTCCAGCATAACGGCATTGAAGAACAGAAACTGGTCAATATGAAACTGCGTGAACTGTCCGCGGAGACCGGGATTCCCGTTGTTGCCACGAACGATGTTCATTATCTGAACAAAGAGGACGCAAGAGCGCAGGAAATACTGATGTGCATACAAATGGCAAAAACAATTGAAGACGAAGACAGGATGACATTCAGGACGGATGAGCTCTATTTAAAATCCCCGGACCAAATGGCCAGGCAGTTTAATTATTGTCCCGAAGCAATTGAAAACACCGTAAAAATTGCGGAATTATGTAATGTGGAAATTGAGTTCGGCAACACGCGGCTTCCTACTTTTGAAGTTCCGGGTAACGTCGATAAGTTCGAATACCTCAGGGAATTATGCCTGAAAGGCTTCCGCGATCGTTACGGCGATGACGATTCGCTTCTTGAACGCCTTGAATATGAGCTTTCGGTTATCAGGCAGATGAATTACGTGGACTATTTCCTTATTGTGTCCGATTTTATCCGCTATGCCAAGGAAAACAATATAATGGTAGGGCCGGGCAGGGGCTCGGCCGCGGGGAGCCTGGTTTCGTACTGCCTTGGAATCACGAATGTCGACCCAATCCGTTACAGCCTTATATTCGAAAGGTTCCTTAACCCTGAAAGAATAAGCATGCCCGATATCGATATAGATTTTTGCTATGAAAGGCGCGGCGAAGTAATTGATTATGTCGTAAACAAATACGGGAAAGACAGGGTTGCGCAGATAATAACCTTCGGGACTATGGCCGCGCGCGCAGCGATAAGGGATGTAGGGCGCGCATTGGCAATCCCGTATTCCGAAGTTGACAGGATAGCGAAAATGGTTCCGATGCAGATCGGAATGAGCATAAATAAAGCACTTGAACTGAACAGTGAATTACGGTATGCTTACGAGAACGACCACCGCGTGCATGAACTGATCAATACCGCGATGCTTCTGGAGGGAATGCCGCGCCATGCGTCTACGCACGCCGCCGGTGTCGTTATATCAAGCGAACCTATTACCGAATACGTCCCTCTTTACCAGAGTGAAGGAAATATATCAACCCAGTTCCCGATGACAACTCTTGAAGAGCTCGGGCTTTTGAAAATGGATTTTCTCGGCCTAAGGACGCTCACCGTAATACGCGACGCGCTGAATATGATAGAAAAGAATCATGGGATAAAGATTGATATTGATAACATTGACATGAATGATCCGGAAGTTTTCAGGATGATATCGGACGGTGACACCGCCGGGGTGTTCCAGTTGGAAAGCTCGGGCATGACGCAGTTTTTTACCGAACTTAAACCTTCTTCGATTGAGGACATTATCGCCGGCATTTCCCTGTATCGACCCGGGCCTATGGATCAGATACCAAGATATATCAGGAATAAAAAGAACCCCGAAGAAATACGCTATGCCCATCCCCTGCTTGAGCCGATACTGAATGTAACTTACGGCTGCATCATCTACCAGGAACAGGTTATGCAAATTGTAAGAGATTTGGCGGGGTATTCGTTCGGCCGCTCCGATCTTGTCAGGAGGGCGATGGCTAAGAAGAAAAAGGAAATAATGGATGATGAACGACAAAAGTTTATATACGGCGAAACGGACCCGTCGGGGAAAGTTATAATCCCGGGTGCTGTCAGAAACGGTGTCGATGAGAAAACAGCAAACGAGATATTCGATGAGATGTCCGACTTCGCAAGCTATGCGTTCAATAAGTCCCATGCCGCAGCATATGCCGTGGTAGGGTATCAGACAGCATGGCTGAAGCGTTATTATCCCGTCGAGTTTATGGCCGCGCTTTTAAACAGTTTCCTCGGTTCACCGGAAAAAATATCGCGCTATGTATATGAATGCAGGAAGATGGGTATTAAGGTGCTGCCTCCCGACATTAACGAAAGCGGCGTCGGGTTTACCGTATCGGACGGCAAAATAAGGTTCGGGCTCGCAGCTGTTAAAAATGTCGGCTCAAGTGTTGTGAAGCAAATTATTGCGGAAAGGGAGAAGAACGGCCCGTTCACAAGTCTGCCCGATTTATGCGAGAGAATGGAAGGAAGGGATCTGAATAAACGGTGTGTTGAAAGCCTTATAAAAAGCGGCGCTTTTGATTCACTGAAGGTCTACCGTTCAAGGCTCATTAACTCATATGAAAAGATAATGGAAAACATCGCCAATGCCAAAAAAATGAGAATGGAAGGCCAGTTGTCGTTCTTCGACAACAGCGGTACGAAGAGTTCCGGTTTCGATGTATCATACCCGGAAATTGACGAGTATGACGACAGGCTTCTGTTGGCGATGGAAAAGGATATGCTTGGGTTGTATTTATCGGGGCATCCTTTGAGGGAGTTTGAAGATGATATAAATAGCTGGGTAACGATACATTCCGTTGATTTGGTTGATGACGAAAAACTTGGCGAAGAGTCCGGGAACGGTATTGCAGACGGAACTTTTGCCCGTGTTGCAGGATTGGTCACAGATATTAAGACCATAACGACAAAAAGCAATCAATTGATGGCGTTTGTCACTGTAGAGGATCTTCTTGGACAGATGGAGGTTATCGTATTTCCAAGCGTGCTTGAAAAATACGGGGCTTTTCTTAAGCCGGAACTGCCGATCTGGATTGAAGGGAAAATAAGTGTAAGGGAAGATGAAGCACCGAAAATTATAATGGAAATGGCGAAACCAATCATCAAGGGTGAAAAGCCTTTTGAACCGAAAAGGTATCAGGATTTATCCGGCGGGGCAGCAAACAGTACAGGCAATATTCAGGAAATAAAAAGTGAATACGGCACTGTGATAGAATGCCTTAAAGTACGCATACCTGAGGGTACGGGCAAAAAAATTGTTCACGCTGTCTGCTCAATGCTGAAATATTTTGACGGGACGGTTCCCGTATATGTCTATCATGAGGGGACAGTTAAAAAAGGCTTCAGGGTAACACTGAACAACACTCTTATAAACGAGTTGAAGAGCATGCTTGGTGCAGATAACGTAAAGATAGACAAGGTGCCTGTATAAGACGCGATATGGAAATAAATGGACGCATATAGAGCTTGTTACTTGCGTTTTTTCTGAAAATAATATATAGTAATGTCGTAGTTATATACATTTAGTATAGCCTGTTAGGGACATTTTTCGTTTTTGAACGGTAAATACCGGTTTAAAAGTTGCAGGCGGCGGATGATAACCGGCCGTCTTGTTGAAAATGGCCGGCTCAAACTCGAAGTTTAATGCCTGCCGATGCAGCATTGTGTGTTGAAATTGCCAAGCAGTTTCTTCCGCTGTTGTAAAAGACCTGAATTAACAGGGGGGAGCGTAAAATGTGGACTGTCGTATATATGGCCCAGAATAAGGAAATGGCTGAAAAACTTAAAGAAATTCTTGAGGCTGAAGGTATACTTGTAAAGCTGAACCCGGTCAGCCAAAAAGAAAAAAACGACAACTATTTTGAAGTATCAGTTCCGGAAGGTGAAGTAGAGGAAGCACACAGTATAATCATAGAAAAAGGCTTCTGATGATTTATTTATTTTAGAACTGCATTTACAGAATATGCCCGTGTGAATAACACGGGCTATTCATTACATTAAATTAAAAGAGTGGTGGAAGGATGAGCGGGATAAAAACAATTGGCGTTTTGACAAGCGGAGGTGATGCTCCGGGAATGAACGCGGCGGTCCGTGCCGTTGTAAGGACGGGTATATATTACGGGTTTAAGGTTATGGGAATCCGTAAAGGTTATGAAGGCCTTTTAAACGGCGACATTGAAGAAATGACGGCGCGTTCAGTGGGAGATTTGATACACCGGGGCGGCACTGTGCTTCAAACCGCAAGGTCGGCGGAATTTAACACCGAAGCCGGCGTAAATAAAGCGATAACTATTGCTAAAGTTTTCGGGATTGACGCGCTTGTCGTGATCGGCGGCGACGGCTCGTACCGCGGCGCTCTTGACCTGAGCAGAAAAGGGATGCCGGTGATTTGTATTCCCGGTACAATAGACAATGATATTGCGTGTACGGAATATACAATAGGCTTTGATACCGCAATGAACACCGTCCAGGACGCGATAGACAAGATAAGGGATACGGCGTATTCACACGAACGCTGCAGCGTTCTCGAGGTTATGGGTAGGAAAGCGGGATATATCGCGCTTAACGTTGCGATATCGGGAGGCGCGGAGGCCGTCGTTCTGCCCGAAAAGGATTTTAATATAGATATTGATATAATTAAACCGATTGTTGAGGGAAGAAACCGCGGTAAAAAGCACTACCTTGTAATTATCGCGGAAGGTGTCGGCGGAGCGGTGGAAATAGCCGAATACATAGAAAAGAAAACCGAGATTAAAACACGCGCGACTATTCTGGGGCATATCCAGCGCGGGGGAAGCCCTACGGTTTATGACAGGGTAATGGCAAGCCGTATGGGATACCATGCGGTCAAGCTGCTTAAAGATGGGGTCGTAAACAGGGCGGTGTCGTTCGTAAACGGCCGGATTACCGATTTTGACCTTGCCGAAGCCCTTTCAATGAAAAAATCGATTGACGAGGAAATGATTGAGTTGAACAAAATACTGGCGTTGTAATTCAGGGAGAAATCGATGATATCGCATACCGAACTTATTGTAAGATACCAGGAAACAGATCAAATGGGGGTTGTCCATCATTCGGTCTATCCGATCTGGTTTGAATGCGGCAGAACCGATTTAATAAAAATAGCCGGAATAACTTACGACCGGATGGAAAAGGACGGTGTTATGCTGCCTTTGCTCAGTTTGAAGTGCAGGTACATATCCCCGTGCTTTTACGGCGACACGGTGATTGTGAAAACCGGCGTTAAGGATATTAAACCGTCACGGATAACTTTCTTTTATGAAGTTTTTCGCAAAGGCTCCGTAAAACCCGCTGCTTCCGGCGAAACCGAGCATGTTTGGGCAAACAGGCAGCTAAAACCTGTCAACATGAAAAAATACCGCCCCGAGTTATACGAATTGCTTATCGATGTGTTCATGCAGGGGGAGAACCGTGAGGATGAATAATAAAAGCATGTGGAGGCATGTGCCTAACATATTGACGATACTGAGGCTTATAGCGGTGCCTGTTATGGCTTTGTTGATGATTTCAGGAAAATGGACGGAAAGCCTGGTAGTTTTTGCTGCGGCTGAGTTAACCGACATACTCGACGGTTATATTGCAAGAAAGTATAATTTTATCACAAATTTCGGAAAGCTTGCCGATCCGTTCGCCGATAAAGCTATTCAATTGACCGCTCTGCTGCTTTTAGCCAGTGGCGGCAGGCTCCCGTATTATTTTTTCTTCATTCTGCTCGCGAAGGAAGCCGCGATGATAATAGGTTCGCTGTTTTTCCTTCACCGTGAGATCGTTGTTTCGTCGAATTGGGTTGGAAAGGCTGCTGCCGCTATTCTTTTTACGGGTATCGTGCTTGCTTTTCTAAACATTCCTGCCGCGGTCCATATTATGTGGGCGGGTACCGCAGTTTCAATCGCCGCGTCAATCGTGTACCTTAATTGTTACGTTAAACAGCTTAAGAGTCCCGGCACCGGACGGGAAGCGGATTGAAACGGCGGCATGGGTCACAGTGAGAAGGTATGGGATGAACAATATTTAAAGCAAAAGAAGCGGGGCACCGCTTCTTTTATTGTGAGTGGTGAAATTATTTAAGGCAGTGTTTATTAATTTATCAAGTTAAGTTTTGGATAATTCCTTTAGCACTTGTCGTCGTAGCCATAGCCGCCATAACTGCGATTGAAGAACAAGCACAGGAAAATAAGTATGAAGAAAAGAACTTCACTATTGTTCCAATCCCCGAAGAATCCGTCCGGCATTATTATTCCCTCCTTTACGTTATGTTCTCCCATTCCGTGCCTTTAGTCACAGACACCGCATCCGCAGTCTGTGTTGCAGAAAAGAAGCAGGAACAGGATAATGAAGAACAATATTTCGCTGTTGCATCCCATAATTCCTCTTTTACGTGAGCCCATATCCTTGACCCCCTGAAATTATTTTCAATAACAGTTTATTCAGGTTAACGTAATGATGTTACAGCTTTATTAATTATGACGGAGCCGATTCCACGGCCGGACCGGTTCTAAAGTCCGGTTTCTGTGCATACATTGAAGCGAAGGAAGCTGTTCGGACGCCGCTTTTGAACTATTAAGCGTGTTATCGGCATGCGCTTTGTCGCCCCGGGAAACGAAACACCCGAAACAGGACCCGCGGAAATAGTTATTATATTTTGATATAATGCAACAGTTCAAACAGCGGCGTCCGGACAGAACAGGCGAAGATTTTGGGGGGATTAGAATGTTGGATAAGATGAAAGGTCAAAGCGCGGTCAAGGCGGAAGGGTACGGCATTGGTTCCGCGCTGATTACCGCTTACGGGATAACTGTTCCGGCTTTGCTGGTATTGGCCGGCATTCTGGCTTTTACCGATTTTCCCGAAAAGTATATTACGATTGCCGTATTGATTGCCACGTTAATGGGACTGCTTGCGGCAGGGTTTAAATCTGGCGCCCTTAACCAGAAAAACGGCGTGCTGAAGGGAACGTTATGCGGGCTTATATATATGGTCATACTGTATTTGGCGAGCAGTATTGTTTATAAGGATTTTATGCTGAACAGCCGCGCGGTTATAATGATACTGACAGGGATACTGGCCGGGGCTGTCGGCAGTATTATCGGGATGAACAGAAAGACAAAACCTGCAAACAGGTATAAAGGAATCGGGAAAATGCCGAATCCTCTAAGCAAATACAGAAAGTAAAATCATACCGCGGTTTTCATTGCGGTGCCGGACATAATGTAATATAATAGTATTGGACCGCTGCATAACAGGTGCGGCATTGTTTAAGACAAATATATATTTGTTTTTCAGTGCTGTATTTTTTTTATTGCCCCGAAAGGAAACGGTATGCTGTCACAGGGAATGATCCACCTGTATATCGGTAACGGAAAAGGGAAAACCACCGCCGCCGTCGGTTCTGCGGTAAGAGCTCTCGGCGCGGGACTGAAGGTGTTTTTTGTCCAGTTTCTGAAAAATACGGTAACAGGCGAGAAAAATATTCTCGAGAAGTTTACCGGAAGTCTTTATTTTTACCGGCCGGAGCAGAGGCATACGACGTTCCTGTGGAAAATGGACGAAAAACAGCTTGCTGAAACCAAAGAAGATATTGAGACAGGCTGGCGGCATGTCCGCGAAGAAATTCTGTCCGGCAAATGGGATGTCGTTGTGCTTGATGAAGTTCTTGACGTTTTAGCATGCAGGCTCCTCTCGGAACAAGATATAGCGGATGTGCTGGTAAAAAAACCGCTCAAAACGGAAATAATATGCACGGGCCGTGACGTGCCGGACAGTTTGCGCAAACTCGCGGATTATATATCGCTGATTGAAAAAGTGAAACATCCTTATGATAAGGGAGTAAGCGCAAGATACGGGATAGAATATTAGAGATTTGGGAGTGAAAACAAAAGATGAGAATACTTAAAGGAATTCTGATGTTAACGATCGCAGTATGCCTGTTAATAGCAGTATCGTGCATAATCGGAAAAGACAATGAAAAGACTCCGTCCCCGGGAAATTTAACGGACGGGAACACGGCTCAGGCTGAAGGACGCGAACCGTCGCCTGCATCGCCGGGCCAGGAATCCTTGTCACCGACACCCACTGCTTCTTCGGACAATCAGGTTTCTTTGACGCCGACACCGGCACCTGATCAAAAACCATCGGAACCGGCACAGGAGTTAAATATAGAACCTGTTGATTATTCGGCAATACGGCCGAATGAATCGGGCGAAATACCTATTGTCATGTTTCACAACTTTGTGGAAGACCTGAATTCAACAAACGATCCGGAATTCACCACTTCGTTCGCGGATTTCGAAAAACTGCTGGAAACCTTGTACAACGAAGGTTACAGGCTTATTAGCATGCGCGATTTCATAGATCACAACATATCGGTTCCCGCGGGTACGAAACCGATGGTATTTACGTTTGATGACGGTTCTCCCGGGCAGTTCAACCTTATCGAGGAAAACGGCAAGCTGGTTGTAAATCCCAAGTCTGCCGCCGGAATTATGATTAAGTTCAGCGAGAAGCATCCCGATTTTGGAATAAAGGGTATTTTCTACCTGAACATGGATAAGGAAGAAAAGACTTTCGAAGGAGCCGGCACGTTGAAAGAAAGACTGGAAATACTTATGAGCTATGGTTTTGAAGTCGGCAACCATTCATGGGGGCATTTCAATTTCTCACAGGCTAAAAACCGCGAGCAGGTTTATGAAAGACTCGGCAGGAACCAAAAACGCCTGCAGGAGATAATAGAGGGCGCGTCATTTTATTCCCTCGCGCTGCCGCATGGGGGGAAAGCGCCCGAAGAACTGAAGGACGCGATGGTGCAGGGAGAATATGAAGGCGCCCGTTATTTCCATGAGACCATTATGGCAGTCGGATCGACGCCGAGCGTGCCTTCAATCCATAAGGACTATAATCCCGGTTATGTGGCGCGTATACGTTCGCAGGGCAAAGTAGAGGTAAAATTCGACCTTACATATTGGCTTCCGAATATGACAAGGGACAGGATGTATATAAGCGACGGGGATCCGAATACCGTTGTCGTTCCGAAGGGAAAGGAAAACCTGATAGATACCGGAAAACTTAACGGAAAGAAATTGATAACCTACTAAAACACCCTGATTTTTCCCTATTTTGAATTTGCATTTCTGGAAGATTTAAGGTATAATATAAATGCACCGGACATTTTACTGTTTTAAGACCGGTGCAATTAAGTTGTTATAGTTTTTTTAGCAATTAATGCACATTCCTGTGGTTTGTCTGCACATGTAATTTGGTGTATTAAAATTGCTGAAACAATTTCTTCCGTTATTTTTATAACCTAGTTTTGTCGCGTAATTTCGCACAAGACCATTTTATCAAATGCCCGTACAGTGATGGATTATACCCACGATTGAAGCAGAAATAAGGGATTTTTGCACATGGTTTTTGTTTTGTAAAAAACAGAGAGGGCGTAAGCCCATCTTTTACCTCGTTATAATAGAAAGGAGTAAGAGCGGTAATGGATGTAAAGACAGAAAAAAACACAAAAAAAGAGTTGACTGATGCCGACGTAAAAAAGAAAGCAGTAAAGCTTGTTGTGGCGCATTTAAAGAAAAAGGCATCGAAAGAATATATGGGTATCGATTATCTTATGGATTGGCTCGAAGAAATGGAGGCGCTGCTGGAAAAAGAAGAGTTTGATATTCGTGAATACCACAGAATGCGCAGGCAGTTTAATGATGTAATTGAAAGCACACTTGACGGAGCTATGAGGAAAAAGCTAAGGGATTCCTGGTATAGTATGGGGAAAGCCCTTGATAAAAAAGCAAAACCATATTAAAAGCTCCGGAAAGAAAAGCCGGAGCTTTTTTATCAGGGTTTGCTTTAGGCAGCAAATCATAATGTTGAATTTTTTGGACTCATTATTGTTAGTTTGATAAAAACAGGAAAGCCGTATGACGACTTTCCTGTTTCGCTTTTTACAGGAGTTTTTTCACTTTTGCGATCGATGCCTTTACGCTTTCCCTGGCCGGCCCTCCGGTAAGTTTCCTGCCGTTCACGCATGCTTCAAGAGTAATTGCTTCGTAAATGTCATCCTCGAAGAAAGGCGAAAAGGATTTGAACTCTTCCATTGTCAGCCCGCTGATTTCTTTTTTATGCTCTATACAGTAAGCCACGAGTTTTCCTGTTATATGATGCGAATCGCGGAACGGCACGCCCTTTTTTACCAGGTAATCGGCTATATCAGTAGCGTTTGTAAAACCGCTCCTGGCTGCGTTAAGCATATTGTCACGGTTTATTTTCATTGTTTCTATCATTCTTGTAAATACGGGCAGGCACGTTTTTACCGTATCAATAGAATCGAATACGGCTTCCTTGTCTTCCTGCATGTCTTTGTTATAGGCAAGCGGCAGCGCTTTCATCACGGTCAGCAGGGCCATAAGGTTACCGTATACGCGGCCTGTTTTCCCGCGGACCAGTTCCGCGACATCGGGATTTTTTTTCTGCGGCATTATGCTGCTTCCCGTGCTGAACGCATCGTCAAGCTCTATAAAAGAAAACTCCTGGGAACACCATAAAACAATCTCTTCGCTGAATCGGCTCAGATGCATCATTAAAACGGAAAGGCAGAAAGCCATTTCGAGAACAAAATCACGGTCGGATACGGCGTCAATGCTGTTTTCGGTAATTGAATCAAATCCAAGCTCTATGGCGGTCATTCTCCTGTCAAGGCTGTAGGTTGTGCCGGCAAGGGCGCACGAACCGAGGGGCATTATATTCAGCCGCGCATAACAGTCCGAAAGTCTTTCTCGATCCCTTAACAGCATTTGGGCATATGCCATGAGATGATGAGCGAATGTTACGGGCTGGGCTCTCTGCAGATGCGTATACCCGGGCATTATGACATCAAGGTTCTGTTCCGCGATGTTTATAAGCACGGTAATCAGATCCGTAATCATTTCACGGATCCTGACATTTTCATCCTTCAGGTACATCCGCATATCCAGTGCGACCTGATCGTTCCTGCTCCGCCCCGTGTGCAGCTTTTTACCCGCTTCCCCTATACGGGATGTAAGGATTTTCTCAATATTCATATGTATGTCTTCAGCTTCGGTGTCAAATTCTATTTTGCCGTTTTCAATATCCACAAGGATTTCAAGAAGCGTTTTGCAGATGAGCGAGGCTTCATCCTCAGGGATGATCCCGCATTTCCCGAGCATTTTCGCATGAGCAACGCTTCCTAAAATGTCATGTTTATACAGGCGGCTATCGAAACGGATCGACGAGTTAAAATCGTCAACCAACGGATCCGTAGATTTTGAAAAACGACCGCTCCACAGCTTCATTGCATTTCCTCCGTATTCATACTTTCAAATTTACGGCGTTTTCGAAAAAGACCGGGCATTATTCAAGCCCGCTCTTTTTCTTCATCATCGCCTGCACTTTAACGGGGAGGCCGAAAAGATTGATAAAGCCTTCCGCATCTTTCTGGTTATAAACATCATCCCTGCCGAAGGTGCATAGTTCTTCGCTGAAAAGCGAATAGGGGGATTCGCATCCGGCGGGAATGATGTTGCCTTTATAAAGCTTAAGCCTTACTTTGCCCGTGACGGTCTTCTGCGTGGAATCTACAAATGCCGACAGGGCTTCGCGAAGAGGAGTGAACCACTGCCCGTAATATACAAGTTCCGCGAAACGATGCGATACGATATCCTTGAAATGCAGCGTGTCGCGGTCAAGACACAGCAGTTCGAGTTCCCGGTGTGCGGCATACAATATCGTGCCACCGGGGGTTTCATATACACCTCTTGATTTCATTCCGACAAGCCTGTTCTCGACAATGTCAATGATTCCGATCCCGTTTTCTCCACCGATTTTGTTAAGTTCCATGATAAGATCGACGGGTTTTTTCGCGGAACCGTTCAGTTTTACGGGTATCCCCTTTTCGAATTCGATTTCGACATAGACAGGTTTGTCCGGAGCTTTCTCGGGTGTGATAGAAAGTTTCAAAAGCCTGTCATAGCAAGGCTCGTTAGCCGGGTCTTCCAGTTCGGAACCTTCATGGCTTAAATGCCATAAGTTCCTGTCACGGCTGTAATTGTCCTGTTTGGTTACCGGTATGGGAATATTGCGTGCCGCTGCGTAGTCTATTGCGTCCTCGCGAGAACGTATATCCCATATTCTCCACGGGGCTATTATTTTAAGCTCGGGCGCGAGCGCTTTTACCGTCAGTTCAAAACGTACCTGGTCATTGCCTTTGCCTGTCGCTCCGTGCGCAACCGCAACGGCTCCTTCCTTTTTCGCGATTTCGACCAGTCTTTTTGCTATGATCGGCCTCGCGAACGAAGTGCCGAGAAGGTATTTCCCTTCGTATTTCGCGCCTGCTTTCAATGTCGGGAAAATATAGTTCGTGACAAATTCCTCTTTCAGATCTTCAATATATATTTTTGAAGCGCCTGTTTTTATAGCTTTTTCCCTGAGCGGTTCAAGTTCTTCACCCTGCCCGACATCCGCCGCCATTGCGATAACTTCGTAATCGTAGTTTTCCTTGAGCCAAGGAATAATTATTGACGTGTCAAGGCCTCCGGAATATGCAAGTACAACTTTTTCCTTATTTGCCATACAAAATCTCTCCATTCTATGTTAAAATAATATAATGTTACAGGTTTGCGGTAAATTATTCATTTTAATAATTATACATTAGGATGCATAATTATTCAACACTTGATTTTTTTATTTACAGCTGGCAGGGTATCCGCCGGATGCCTTATCAATAGCATAAGGGGAATAAATTGTGGTTGTAATGGGAATTGATCCGGGGTTTGCCATTTTGGGGTATGGAATTGTCAGTTATGAAGGCAACCGTTTCCGGATGCTTGATTACGGCGTTATTACGACAAATGCATCAATGCCGCTTGCTAATCGTTTGCTTATGCTCGAAAAAGGTCTCGTTGAGTTAATTGAAAAATACACGCCCGATGCGGTATCGGTCGAGGAATTGTTTTTCAACACAAACTCAAAAACAGCGATAAAAGTTGGGCAGGGAAGGGGCGTAGCGCTTTTGTGCGCCGCACGAGCGGGAATACCCGTATACGAGTATACTCCGCTGCAGGTGAAACAGGGGGTTACGGGGTACGGACGGGCGGATAAGGTCCAGGTACAGCAAATGGTTAAGGTTTTGCTGAACCTTGAAAAAATTCCGAAACCCGACGACGCGGCTGATGCGCTTGCCGCCGCAATATGTCATGCCCATTATTCTGGAATCGGCGGAAAGGCTCTTTAAAAACGGGCAATGGTTTTTGCATAGATCGTTATATTTAAAAGGGGAAGTTTATGTTTGCGTACATTAAAGGAGTTTTAACGGCAAAAGGGCAGGATTACGTTGTAATCGAAACAGGCGCGGTAGGATACCGTATCGGCGTAACGTCGAATACGCTTGAGCGGCTTGACGCCATAGGTTCCGAAGTGAAAATGCATACCCATCTCAATGTCAGGGAAGACGGCCTGTCTTTGTACGGGTTCCTTACCGAGGAAGAACTGAAAATGTTTGAGCAGCTTATAAAAGTTTCGGGGGTCGGACCGAAAGCCGCATTGTCGGTTGTATCCGTTATGCATCCCTCGCAGTTTGGGCTTTCCGTGCTGACCGATGACGTTAACGCGTTTACAAAAGCGCCAGGCATCGGAAAGAAAACAGCGATGAGAATTATATTCGAGTTGAAAGACAAGTTAAAGAAAGAAAGAGAAAGCGATATTGAAGCGCTGTCAGGCTCTGAAATTACCGGTGCCGATAAACCCGCGGGCAAAATCCAGGAAGCCGCCGGTGCCCTTATTATGCTCGGGTATTCCGCATATGAGGCGAACAGAGCCGTGTCACGCGTATACAGCGATGACAAGAGCCTTGAAGATATTATCCGCGACGCTCTGAAGAGTCTTGCGGTATAAACAGGAATGCGAAAGAAAGATTACCGGCTTATGCGCTGGTATATTATTAAACGGAGGCGTTTATTTTGGATGAAAGGCTTGTAGACTTCAGATTCAGGCAGGAAGATTACGAGGAAGCGGGACTTAGACCGAAAAGCTTCGATGAATACATCGGCCAGGAAAAAGTCAAAGAAAACCTGATGGTTTTTATAGAAGCCGCGAAACAGAGAAAAGAGCCGCTTGACCACGTTCTGTTGTACGGCCCTCCCGGCCTTGGGAAAACCACGCTTGCGGGTATTATAGCGCGGGAGATGGGAGTAAGCATAAAGGTGACATCAGGGCCTGCGATTGAAAGACCCGGGGATCTTGCCGCGATACTTACGAATCTTGCCCCGATGGACGTTTTTTTCATAGACGAAATCCACCGGCTTAACCGGACCGTGGAAGAGATACTGTATCCGGCGATGGAGGAGTTTGCTTTGGATATAATTATCGGAAAGGGACCCGGGGCCCGATCGATACGCCTTGATCTGTCAAAATTCACACTGATAGGGGCAACAACAAGGGCAGGTCTGCTGACTTCGCCTCTGCGCGACAGGTTCGGTATTATCAACCGTCTGGAGCTATATACGAAAGAAGAATTAACGAAAATAGTAATGCGTTCCGCGAAAATACTTAACATAGAAATAGATGACGATGCGGCGGCGGAAATTGCCGGAAGGGCAAGGGGGACGCCCCGGGTTGCAAACAGGCTTTTGAGAAGGATAAGGGATTTTGCGCAGGTGCGCTCAAACGGAATCATAGACCTCGAGATAGCGAGATACGGTCTTGAAGCGCTTGAAGTGGATGAAAAAGGGCTCGACAGGGTGGACAGGAATTTACTGTACTGCATTATTGAAAAATTCGCCGGAGGGCCGGTCGGCCTCGATACGCTTGCGGCTTCTACGGGCGAAGAAGCTGAAACAATAGAGGATGTATACGAGCCTTACCTGATTCAGCTTGGCTTTATCCAGAAAACTCCGAGAGGCAGGAAAGCTACGCGCCTTGCGTACCGTCATCTGAATATCAGGTGCGATCAGGCTGATCAGATTAGTTTGATTGATGATATTTAATGTTTTATAATGCCTGCAATCGATATGAAAGGAGTATTCGCAATGGCTGTAAAGATAGGGTTTATCGGCGCGGGAAATATGGGAGGCGCTCTTATTAAAGGATTATCAACCGCCGGAGCCGGCAAATTTGAGCTGTACGCGTATGATATAAACGAAAAGGCGGTGAGAGAGCTGGCAAACCTGTACGCTTTGAATATAATGCCTTCGATACCCGCCCTCGTAAAGGAATGCGATATTGTCGTTATTGCCGTGAAACCTGCTTATATAAAGGATGTTTTGAACGAATGTGCCGGTTCGTTCGATGATTCAACAATTTTTGTCACCGTTGCAGTCGGGATTCCTGTAAAATTTTATAAGAAAATACTCGGCGACGGCGTAAAAATCGTGCGTACGATGCCGAATACTCCCGCATTGGTAGGAGAAGGAATGACGGTTGTATCTTTTGACGAAAGCGTCGATGCGTCCGAACGCGAAATCGTAAAAGACATTTTCAAATGCGTCGGGAAAGTCGAAGAGCTCGATGAGTCGCTTATGAGCGAAGTGACTGCCGTAACGGGCAGCAGTCCGGCATACGTATATATGTTTATTGAAGCGATGGCCGATGCTGCGGTGCAGTCGGGAATACCGAGAGCGTTAAGCTACCGCCTCGCGGCGCAGGCGGTGCTCGGAGCCGCCAAAATGGTTCTCGATACGGGTAAACACCCCGGCGAGCTTAAGGACATGGTATGTTCTCCGGGCGGAACCACGATTGAGGCCGTCGCGATGCTTGAACGCAAAGGATTCAGGGACGCCGTAATAACGGCTATGATGGAATGCACGAAAAAAGCGAGAGAAATTGCCAGGGAGACAGTGTGAATGAAAGAAGTTGAAATATATACCGACGGCGCCTGTTCCGGTAATCCCGGCGACGGCGGCTGGGGAGCAATTCTTGTTTATAAGGGGAAAGAAAAAATCCTTTCAGGGCACGAAAGAAACACTACGAACAACAGAATGGAATTAAAGGCGGCAATTGAAGGGCTGAAAGCGCTGAAGGAACGCTGTAAGGTGAAACTGTACAGCGACAGCGCATACCTTGTCAACTCGTTTAATGAGGGATGGATAGAAAACTGGAAAAGCAACGGCTGGACCCGCGGCAAAAAGAAGGAAGAACTGAAAAACCACGATCTCTGGCAAGAGCTCGAACAACTGATAAAGCTGCATTCCGTTGAGTTTATCAAGGTTAAAGGGCATTCCGACAACGAATACAACAACAGGTGCGACAAACTCGCAACCGGTGAGATTTTAAAATTAAAGAACAAGGGAGACTGAAAATGGACTACTTTGAAAAGACGGTAAAAAGCGAAAGAAAGTATACGGGAAATATTATTAATGTCGATAAGGTAACCGTGCTGCTTCCCGACGGCAGGGAAGCGACAAGGGATGTCGTGCGGCATCCGGGAGCGGCCGTTGTTATCCCTATTAAAGAAAATGGAAATATTCTGCTTGTTAAACAGTACAGGAAACCATGCGATATGGTTTCTCTGGAAATACCCGCAGGCAAATTGGACAAAGGCGAAGATCCTGCCGTGTGCGCCGAAAGGGAACTTAAGGAAGAAACGGGATACCATGCTGAAAAATTGAAAAAGGTTATGACGATACATTCAACGCCCGGTTTTTCCGACGAAGTGCTTCATATGTATGTGGCTACGGGTCTGACCAAATACGAAGCATGCCCCGATGACGACGAGTTCATCACGTGCGGCGAATACTCGCTTTCCGACTGCATTTCTATGGTTGATAACGGAGAGATAACGGACGCAAAATCAATAATAGGCATTTTTCTTGCCGACAGGATAATACGCGGTGAGTATAAAATAAGATAAGTTTGCATAAAAATGAATTAAGTGGTAAATTAATATAAGAGCATTTGTTCATATTTATGTATAACAGGTGATGGTCCGGTGTTTTGTTTTAATTCATGTTGATGGCTTTTAGCCTGGCCTTGGGAAATACTGATATTATTGTCATCACGAAGTTTTTCTCTGTTTATCGCATCCAGCCGACTTTTTAGTTATGTAACTTAACCCGGAAATTTATATCGTATTTGATTAACACCTCGCAATTAGGATATAATTCTCACATCAGTGGATACTTATTTTACCAGAGCGCTCTATAAATCGACAGAATTGGGACAGCCTAGTTTCACAGGATAAAAGTTAACAGTCTTATGACTTTATGTGGAATATAGGGGTGATAGAAAAATGGACAATCTGGTAACAGCATTTATCCATTATCTCAGGGATGAGAAAAAGCTTTCCCAAAACACACTTATGTCATACCAGAGGGATATCGAACAGTACATCGCATTTCTTCAGCGCAAAAACGTCAGCAGTATCCAGCAGAGCAATAAAGCTACAATTGCAACCTACATCGCATATCAGAACAATCAGGGGCGGGCAGTTACGACTATTTCAAGAAGCCTTGCGTCTATCAGAGCATTTTACAGGTTTTTAATCTCCCATGACTTTATGACGGGCAATCCGACAATAGGGCTTGAATCACCGAAGATAGAGAAAAAGATACCGCAGATTCTTTCGGTCGAAGAAGTGGAAATACTTCTAAACCAGCCGAACAGGATTGGCCTGAAAGGCGTTCGTGACAAGTCGATGCTCGAATTGCTTTACTCGACGGGAATCAGGGTTTCGGAACTTATTTCACTGAATGTTGAAGATTTGGATTTGCAAAAGGCAATCCTGACATGCTGCCACGGTAGCCGTGAACGCAAAATCCCGATTTCAAGAAAATGCGTCGAGCTTATGAAGGAATACCTTGAAAAAGTAAGGCCGTTCATGCTCAGGGACAAGGACGAAAAAGCCCTGTTCGTCAACACGAACGGAAAAAGGCTGACAAGGCAGGGATTTTGGAAAATTGTCAAGTATTACACTTCTAAAGCCAACATCAACAAGGATATTACCCCGCATACGCTGAGGCATTCATTTGCGGCGCATCTTGTACAGAGAGGGAAGGATCTCAAGGATGTACAGAGGATGCTCGGGCATTCGGATATTTCGTCAACACAGGTATATTTGCAGATTGTAAACGAAAGCTCGTAGTTATGAGACGCCCGGGAAAGGACCCACTGGAATTATGCCGTTGGAACAGCGGGTGTTTTAACGGCTCAAGGCATTGCTGTCGCGTTCCGGCAGGTACGCGACTCTGGTTCGGGTGCATTCGGTGACGACAGGTGACATGCTCCGTAACTCTGCTGCGTACAGGCAACTGTGGAGCGGACAAATAGCGGTATGCTCCGGCGTCCTGCCGGGGCTTTTTTCATGCTTGACTGAAAATAAGACTTCGTTTAGAATATACTAAACCAAGCGGCGTTTATTGTTCAGGCGCTGCGGAATGCTTTTTTATAGTCTGTTTCCCGTTTTTTATTGTAGTATGGAAGTATGGTAGCAGGAGGGAAAAAATATGATTGTTGTAATGAAACCGGGCGCGACCCGGGAAAATATTGAAAAGGTCATTGAAGTTCTTGAAGAGCACGGGCTCCAGGCACATCTTTCAACCGGAAAACAAGTGACCATTATCGGAGTCATCGGAGACAAATCAGTTATATCCGAAAAGAATCTCGAGGTTCTTGACGGGGTCGATAAACTTGTCCCTATTACCGAAAGCTATAAACTAAGCAACAGAAAGTTTAATCCGGAGCCGAGCGTAATACGCGTTAAAAATTATACAATCGGTGCGGAATCGTTCTGCATTATAGCCGGTCCCTGCTCGGTTGAAGGAAGAGAACAGATCATCGGAGAAGCCAGGTTTTTAGCCGGACAGGGCATCCGCTTTTTAAGGGGAGGCGCATTTAAGCCGAGAACATCACCGTATTCTTTTCAGGGTCTTGGCCGTGAAGGTCTGGAGTATCTGCGCGAAGCGGCCGAAGAAACAGGCATGATTATCGTAACGGAGGTAACCAGTTTAAAAACACTTGAGATTGCGATTGATTACGTGGATATTCTTCAGATCGGCGCAAGAAATATGCATAATTTCGAACTGCTTAAAGAGGCGGGGAGAACAGGCAAACCTGTTGTCCTGAAAAGAGGCCTTTCGGCTACGATTGATGAATGGCTTAATGCCGCCGAATATATCATGCGGGAAGGAAACAACAGCGTAGTATTGTGTGAAAGAGGAATAAGGACTTTTGAAACAGCCACGCGAAATACGCTTGACATCAGTGCCATACCGGTGATTAAAAGCAAATCGCATCTGCCGATACTGATAGACCCGAGTCACGCGTCCGGTGTGAGAGAGTACATTCCTTCGCTGTGCAAAGCTGCTCTTGCAGCCGGAGCCGACGGTATCATGCTCGAAGTTCACCCGAACCCCGCGAAAGCTTTATCGGACGGACCGCAGTCTTTAAATTTAGAAGAATTCACGAAATTGCTTGAAGAGCTTAAACCTCTGGCGGCTCTTTGCGGGAGGGTGATATAGTGAAAATAGGTGTTATCGGGCTTGGAATTATCGGCGGTTCAATTGTCAAGGCCGCAAATAAAAAAGGATTGGCCGAATATGTTGTCGCGTACAACCGGAATCCCGAGGTTACGGAGCAGGCATTATCCGAAGGCACGATCCACGAAGCCGCCTATGAAATAAATGATTCTTTCAGGGACTGCGACATTATTTTCATATGTGTTCCGGTAGATATTGTGCCGTTATGTGTGCAAAAGCTCAGCGCGATTGTCGGCAGCGAATGCGTAATTACCGATGTAGGAAGCACAAAAGTGAATGTGGTCAACGCAGTACGGGAGATGCCCCTTGCGTGTACTTTTATAGGCGGCCACCCGATGGCGGGTTCCGAATCTACCGGATATAACGCGGCGAGACATACTTTGTTTGAAAACGCGTATTATGTGCTTACTCCGTTCAGCGATACCAATAAAGCGCATTTGAACAGGCTAATAGATTTTATTACAGCGCTTGGAGGACTTCCCGTCATTGTGGAGCCGACGGTTCATGATTATGTGACCGCGGCGATAAGCCACGTCCCTCATGTGTTGGCATCGGCAATTGTCAATATGATTAAAAAGCTTGACGGCGACGATAAGTTAATGCATACGCTTGCGGCGGGAGGATTTAAGGACCTTACGCGAATTGCGTCGTCTTCCCCGGTTATATGGGAGAGCATCTGTCTTGCGAACAGTGGTAATATCCTGAAAATACTGTCAGAATTCGAAGAAGTCATCCGTTCCTTCAAAGAAATTCTTCGAAAAAAAGATTCCGGGGCGTTAACGGATTTCTTCGGCAGCGCTAAAGAATACCGCGATTCATTCTCTGAAAGGAAGATAGGTTCGCTGATAAAATCATATGATATTGTTGTCGATGTCGAAGATCAGCCGGGAGTAATAGCATCGATTGCGGGTGAACTCAGCAGTTACGGCATAAACATAAAAAACATCGGTATCATCAACAGCCGGGAAATGGAAGGCGGAGCGCTTGAGATCTGTTTTTACGACAGGGAAAGCCAGCAGAGCAGTTACCGGATTCTTAAGTCTTTGGGCTATTCCGTAAAAATTAAGTAGCTGTTACACTACCGAAATCACCCGAGCCACCCGCCGTGTTATTGCATTATTTCCGCGGGTCCTGGCTCGGGTTTTTCGTTTCCTAGTGCGACAAAGCACATACGAATAGCACGCTTCCATTCCTGTACTGATTTCACACAGCGGTCTCCATATCCCAGGTCGCTCATTCGCACGCTCCACAGTTGTTTATAGGCAGCAGGACTCCGGAGCATGCCGCCCGTCGTCACCGAAAACACCTGAGCCACCCGCTGTGTTTTTGCATTATTTCCGCGGGTCCTGCTTCGCGGGTCGAGGCATTGCTGCCGCGTTCCGGTGGGTACGCGGCTTTACTTCGGGTGTTTCGTTTTCCTGGGAGATAGAGCACCAATTGCTGTTTTTTGGTATAATCAATATAGAAAATTAAGTCAGGAGGGGAATACTGCATGTCTCATATATTCAATGCGAAAAATTTGCCGCTTGAATTGCGGCAGTCTCCGGTGCCCGAATTTTCCTGGCATACAAGTCCGAAACTCGCGGAGATTGCAAAGTCAAAGCATTTGCATTTTGACGTAAGGTCGCTTGATCCGGGAAAATTCTCTTATCCGTACCATTTTCACAGAAATGCGGAAGAACTCTTTGTAATACTGTCCGGGAAGGCAATTCTAAGAACACCCCGAGGTTTTGCAGAATTAAATGAAGGTGATATCGTATTCTTTGAAATGGGACCGGAAGGCGCGCACCAGTTGTATAACCATACGGGAAATCCGTGCCTTTATCTTGATATACGCACGGCCCCCGATATAGATGTCTGCGAATACCCGGACTCGGGGAAAGTAAATATCCTGCCGTACCGGGAGATGTATGAGGTGAAGGATAAAGTCGATTATTACAAAGGGGAAGAAAACGTAAGCGATAAGTGGCCCCGTGAAATAGTCGGCGGCAGGAAGACGGATATTGATTAACGTTACCGCGAAATCCGGATATACATTATGTTAAATAATACCCGCCCGCTTTATAAGTTATGATACAATTATACATATATTATTTTTTATAGAGGGGTACTGAAAATGGAATATAGGGAACTTGGCAAAACAGGTCTTAAAGTCAGCGCTATTGGCCTCGGATGTGAACATCTTGACAGGAAGCCTTACTCGCAGGTTGAAGAAACAATTAAAGCCGCACTTGAACACAATATAAATATTCTTGATGTGTTTATGCCGGGGAAAGAGGTTCGGGAAAACATTGCGAAAGCCCTGGGCAGCAGTCGCAAGGAAGTGATAATTCAGGGGCATATCGGTTCGACGGATGTCAACCAGCAGTATGATATAAGCCGGGATTTGCCTACGGTGCGGCGGTACTTTGAAGATATGCTGCGTATCTTCGGCGGTTACATAGATTTAGGGATGATGTTTTTCATAGATTCGGATGAAGATTATAAAAATGTTTTTGAAACGGACTTCATTAAATATGTAGAGCATATGAAAAATCAAGGCTACATAGGACATATCGGTTTTAGTTCCCATAATCCGGAAACAGCAATAAAGGTAATAAACACAGGACTGCCGGAAGTTGTGTTGTTCAGTATAAACCCCGCGTTTGACATGCTTCCGCCTGAAGAATACGTTTTGGATCATATTGATAAAGGTTTCAGTGCCGATTTATTCCGCGGGCTTGATCCGAAGCGTGCGGAACTGTATAAGCTGTGCCAGAAAAAACAGGTTGGAATTACGGTTATGAAGACACTTGGCGCAGGCAAATTAATATCACCGGAACATACCCCGTTCGAAAAGCCGCTCAGCGTATATCAATGCATCCATTATGCGCTGTCCAGACCGGCTGTGGCAAGCGTATTGCTCGGCTGTAAGACACCGGACGAGGTTGCGGGCGCTGTGCGCTATTTTGAACTCGATGACTCGGAAAAGGACTACGCCGGAATTATTGGTACGATGCGGAATGATTTCAGGGGGAACTGCGTATATTGCAGTCACTGCCAGCCATGCCCCGCGGAAATTGATATAGCGGCGGTTAACAAGTACCTGGACATAGCACGGTTGGATCGCGGGAATATACCCGAATCGATCCAATCCCACTATTTGAGCATGGAGCATAACGGAAGCGACTGCATCAGCTGCGGAAGCTGTGAGAGCCGCTGCCCGTTCGGCGTTCCCATAATTAACAATATGCAGGAAGCGGAAAAACTTTTCAGGAACGGCCCCCAGGCAGGCTGATGTCAAAAAATAATGAACATACAGGTACTGTGCTGCTGAATATGTTGGAGTATCGGAAATGAAAAAAACAGCAAAAATACTTGAGAAAGATTTATACCAGCCGGTATACGATTATTTTAAAGAACTTGGCTATGATGTGCATGGAGAGGTTAAAGACTGCGATATAACCGCTAAAAAAGGCGATGAACTTATAATAATAGAACTAAAGCGTAATATGAGCGTGGAACTGCTGATCCAGGCGGCAAAACGCCAGCGTATTACCGAGAATGTATATATCGCGATACCAAAACCTCGGTACGGCATTTACACGAAAAAGTGGAAAGATTTATGTTTTATTGCGAGAAGACTTGAGCTCGGCCTAATAACAGTATCGCTGAAAGACGGTGCGAAACAGGTAAATGTGGTTTTTGAGCCGCGCCCGTTCGATAGACGGAAAAGCATGCAGCTTTCGGGGAAAAAAAGAAAAAACATTATCAGTGAAATTGACGGACGCCACGGGAGCTATAACATAGGCGGAATTTCACGGACAAAGATTATGACCGCTTACAGGGAGAATGCAATACACATTGCGTGCTGTTTGAAAAAGTACGGTCAATTATCCCCGCGTAAATTAAAAGAATTAGGAACAGGGGAAAAGACCCGGTCAATACTTGAAAAGAATTTTTACGGTTGGTTTGAGAGAGTGGAAAGAGGAGTATATAAATTAAGCGACACGGGGCACGAAGTATTCAGCATGTATCCTGAACTTTCATCGTATTACAGCAATATGATAAATGACAGTGAAGATACACAGCCCCCATTGAATAACACCAATTAACCGGAAATCACTTTTACGTAAAAGTTACGGTTTCTTGGCCCGTCAAATTCGCAGAAATATATTCCCTGCCATGTTCCCAGCAATAACCGACCGTTTTCAATAATTACGGTAACGCTGCTTCCGGTATATGAGGCTTTTAAATGGGCAGTCGTATTGCCCTCGGCATGCCGGAATTCAGGTCGGTCATGGAAAGTTTTGCTCAATGCGTATAACATATCATTAACAACATCCGGGTCCGCATTTTCATTAATTGTTATGCCTGCTGTTGTATGCGGACAGAACACAACGCATATTCCGTCCCTGACGCCGCTTTCCGATATCGCCGCATTTACTTTGGACGTTATATTGTAAAACCCCTCCGAACCTGTTCTTATGCTGTACCTGAAAACCATAATTTATGCTCCTTTCACATACCCGGAATCCGGGCCGAATTCCCGTTACATTATTGTATACTCTTTTTTGCCTGTAAACAAGGCGTAATTCATATCGCCCGTCTTTACCGAAACACCCATTTATTGCAGGAAGCATTTTTGCTTAAACAGTCGACTTGCTTATCCTCGCTCTGACAATACATCTCTATGCTGCATTCCGCTGTAGTTTCCGTTATTGTACAATAGTTCTTCCCGCATTTGGGCAGTTCTATGAATATATGACAAAGCTCAGCGGTGGTTCGGGTGCTTTCGGTGAAGACAGGCGGAATAAAGATGAGAAACGAGACATAAGGGCAATTGCGTAAACTAATGAAGCCGATAACTTGCGGCAATTTGCTATGATATGGTATAGTAAAATTAGATTGGCAGGCCGCGTTTTTGGATTTGTAAATGTTATTCCGGGAGGTTTATTGTTTTGTCAAGAACGGTACAAAAGAAAAAAAAAGTATACGGTGTTGATAAAAAAGCCGGCTCAAGAAGGACCGCCCGAACTACAGGAAGCGGCGGAAATAAAAAAGCAGCCGCCGCCGGCAGGTCAAGCGCAAAGAACAAACGTCAGCGGCGTGAATTTACAGGCGTGATTCTTATAGCCTTAAGCATTCTATTTGGGCTGAGTATTTACACTCGAAATACCACAGGTATTATCGGTGAAATAATTCTGCATGTCCTGACCGGTCTGTTCGGTTTTGTCGCTTTTGTAATGCCTCCTCTGATTTTCATTTACGGACTTTTGCATATATTCTTCCCGCAGAGACCGCGAATAAGAAATAAGGCGCTTCTTGTTTTACTGCTTTTAATCATAGTCGCGGCGATTTTCCAGGTTGGTTCGTTCAACCAGTCTGATTACGTGAACATGTCCCTGTTCCAGTATCTGAAGGTTTTTTACCAGCATGGGCGCGGGGTCACAAAAGTGCCGTACACGCTTAACGGCGGCGTTATCGGCGGAGTGATCAGCGTGCCGCTTATTTTCCTGCTGCAAAAAACCGGAACGATTATTGTGCTTGCTACATCGGGGATTATTGTAGCTATGCTGATTACCGAAATTTCAATAAAGAAAACATTGTTCCACGCTGCCGACAAAGTAAAGAAAATCAGTTTACCCGTCATTGATACATACGAAGACGCTGATGAAGACGAAGAAGATGAAGACGAAACGGTATTTCTTAAAGAACTTGATGAACCTTCCGCTGCGGACAAGCCGAAGAGGGCGTTTTCGAACAATAAAATTATTGATTTTCCTCTGAACAGGAGAGCTCAAGAACAGCGTGAAAGCTTTTTAACCGAAGGGAAAGAAACGAACGGCACGCAGGAAACGACTGTGAGGGTAAAGAGCGGAAAAATATCGGGAGCGGCCAGGGAAATCGAAAAATCACTGGAAAGTGAAGCAAGGGTTAAACCCGTACAGGGGATAGAATATCATTTCCCTCCTTTTTCATGCCTGAAAGCACCGGATGACGAAGGCGTGAATATGAGGAAATTAAGGGCCGACGCGCTTGAAAATGCGAGAAAGCTCGAAGAAACGCTGCTTAATTTCGGGATCAGTGTTCAGGTAGTTAACGTGGCGGTAGGCCCGGCGTTTACGAGATTTGAACTGCAGCCGAGCCCTGGCGTAAAGGTAAGCCGCATTGTCAATCTTGCCGATGATATCGCGTTAAGCCTTGCGGCGCAGGGTATAAGAATTGAGGCGCCTATTCCGGGCAAGGCCGCGGTCGGTATTGAAGTGCCGAACAGCGAAGTTGCGCCGATAAGGCTTCGGGAAGTTCTTGAAACGCCTGATTTTGTGAAATTTAAATCGAGGCTCGCTGTAGGTTTGGGAAAAGATATTTCAGGAGAGAATATAATCATTGATCTTGCCAAGATGCCGCATTTGTTAATTGCGGGCGCAACGGGATCAGGAAAGAGCGTTTGCATAAACTGCATAATAGTAAGCCTTTTGTACAAGGCGACTCCGGAAGAAGTAAAGCTTGTACTGATTGATCCGAAGGTTGTCGAGCTTGGGGCTTATAACGGTGTTCCGCATCTTCTTATCCCTGTCGTTACAGACCCCGCAAAAGCTGCCGGAGCGCTGCAATGGGCCGTACAGGAAATGACGAACAGGTATAAGCTTTTTGCTGAGAAGGGAGTCAGGGATCTTGCGGGCTACAACAAGGCCGTTAAGGATGACCCGGAAGCTTTCAGGCTTCCGCATATAGTAATAATTATCGATGAGCTTGCCGACCTGATGATGGTAGCGCCGCATGACGTTGAGGATTCGATCTGCAGGCTTGCCCAAATGGCCCGTGCGGCCGGGATGCACCTTGTTATCGCGACGCAGCGTCCTTCGGTAAATGTCATAACGGGCGTTATAAAAGCCAACATACCGTCGAGGATTGCATTTGCAGTGTCGTCGCAGGTCGATTCGCGTACCATATTGGATATGGCCGGTGCAGAAAAACTTCTCGGCAAAGGCGATATGCTCTATTACCCGGTCGGTACGCAGAAGCCGATACGCGTAAAAGGTGCGTTTGTTGATGAGCGGGAGGTTGAAAGTGTTGTAAGCTATGTCAAAAGCCAGGTTACTGCGGAGTATGATGAGGATGTTATCGAAAAAATAACGGCGGCTGACGATGAGTCTGACATGGCTGCGATGGACGCAGACGAACTTCTGCCACAGGCTATCGAGCTTGTTATTAGCTGCGGACAGGCATCCGTTTCCCTGATTCAAAGGCGTTTTAAGGTTGGATATGCGCGCGCGGGAAGAATAATCGACCAGATGGCGGAAAGAGGTATCATAAGCGGATTTGAAGGAAGCAAGCCTCGCAGGGTTCTTATCAGCAAGGAACAGTGGGAAGAAATGAAAATGGGAGGAATGGACAGAGAATAAGTCCTTTTATCGGGTATATAAAATACATTTTTTCGGAGGATGAGAGATGAACATCCCGTTGGTTTTTGTGGCAGTTGCAGCATGTTTAACTGCTTTATACATGATGAACCGCTTTATTAGAAGACCGTCGGTTATAACAGGCGCGATTTTGGGCATACAGCTTTTTTCGGCGACGGTTATTGTTTTTGCGCTTGTTCAGAACGTTTTAACAATTCCGGTAGTTGAGATCGCCGCGATAGCGGCGGGAATTATTTTACCGGCGTTTGTTGTTGCAATTGATCATATTGTTTTTTACAGGAAAATAAGAAAAATGGGCGTAACGGTCCCGTTCATCGAAAAGAAGGAAAAGCGCGGGCAGGACCCGGACAGTTCAAGTTTTCTTAAAAACGCCGAGCTTTGGAAGAGGGAAATCCATGCAATGGATGTATACCGCTCCTTATCGATTCAGGACCCGCACATTTTGGAAAATATAAAAAAGAAGCTGATCATTACGCAGCGTCTGATTAACCTCGAGAAGTACGAAACGGCAGTCGAACAGTACCGTTTTTTATGCGAAATCATACCTGATTCCCATTTGATTTGTTATAATACGGGGTTTTTGCATTGTTTCATCGGCAGATACAGGGAAGCCTACAAATACCTCAGGAGAGCATATGAGTTGGTTAAGCAGGAAAAACAGTGGGGGAAGGATTTTGAAGAAGTCGAAAAAGGCCATAAGCACTATCTTCCCGATGATCTCGATATCGTTATTGAGTTTAACATCGGTTATTCGCTTTATAATTTAGGAAAATATGAACATTCGATCCGGCGTTTTAAAAAAGTGCTCGAAAAGAAGCCGGATTTAACGGTGGCATATAAAAACATTGCGAGGGCTTATCTTAAAATAGGCATGGACGATAAGGCCATTGAATACCTCGAAAAAGGACGGATGGATGTCAGGGACAGCGTTATGCGGGTTGTTCTCGGCTCTATTTACTATAAAAAGGGCGATACGAAAAAGGCTCTTGAAATTTTGGACGAGGCGGTTAAAGCAAACGAAAAACAGATTGAGGCATTAAAATGGCGCGGCAAAGCGGCCATCAAGGAAAAAATCTACGACAAGGCCGTTGAATGTTTTAATACCCTTATAGAAATGGAGCCCGCCGAGACTTCTCATTACTATCATCTTGCGCTTGCACAGAGATCTATGGGCAATAACGAAGACGCTTTAAGGACATATGAAGCGGGCATCGCGCAAAACCAGACGGATAGTACTCTTCTTTACTATTATGGAACACTTCTCGATGAGGTCGGGAAAAAAGAAAAGGCCGTTGAGGTTTTGTATAAGTCAATACAAAGCGACGAACTCCTGGAAGACGCGTTCAACTACCTCGGCGTTCTGCTCGGGCAGATGAAGCGTTACAGGGAATCGGTGCAGGTATTTGAAAAAGGGATACGTGCTTTTAATAAATCATACCAGCTTCATTTCAACCTCGGGATTGTCCTCGAAATGTCGAGAAGGCTCGAGGACGCGATAGTTTATTTCGAAAAGGCGTATGACCTGAACCGGAACGATCCGATGCTGTACTACCATTATACCGCTGCGCTGCTGAAAAAAAGGGATTACGCAAAAGCTATAAGAATATGCAAGGCAGGGATGTCAAATTACCCTGACGATGCTGAACTGATATACGGCTTGTCGAAAGTGTACACGCACATGGGCGAGAAGGACATTGCCATTGATTTGCTGAAAAAAGTACTCGAGCTGGATCCTACGTTTGCCGCCAGGATCAAGGAAGAGCCCGATTTTAAAACGCTGTACCGGCATCCGGGTTACCGCTCGCTGATAGCTTCGTGATCCGCGTGTGTTGATAGATATTGATATGTTGGCGGAGGTGACGGCCTATGCAGGAACTGTTATCGATAAGAGACAGGATACAAAAGGAACTGCTCGAAAACATACTGCCTTTTTGGGAAAATCAAATGCTTGACAGCGAATTCGGCGGCTTTTACGGCCGCGCGGCCAATGATTTGAGCATTGACAAAACGGCTGATAAAAGCTGTGTTCTTATTTCACAGGTATTGTGGACGTTTTCCGCCGCGTATTCGGTTTTTAAGGATGAAAACTACAGAAAAACAGCGGAGCATGCTTTCCGGTTCCTGAGGGATGCTTTTTATGATCAGAAGTACGGAGGGCTGTATTATACCGTTGATTATAAAGGCAGCCCGACAAACAGGAAAAAGGTGGTCTGCGGCATTGCTGCAGGAATAAACGGGCTGTCGGAATTTTACAGGGTGACCGGAAACAGCGAAAGCATTTCAATCGCTGTCGAACTGTTCGGGCTTATTGAGAAAAACAGCTTTGACGATATGCACGGCGGTTATTTCAGCGCGTTTTCGGAGGACTGGAAGCCTGCCGCAGATAAGACGGCGAGGCAGGACGACATCAATGCGGCAAAGAGCGCGAGTACGCATTTACATATACTTGACGCTTATACGAACCTGTACGGGGCTGCTCCGGGAAATCTGCCTGAAGAAAAACTTACCGCGCTCGTACGTTTAATAGTTGAAAAAATATATAGTCAAAAGAGCGAGCATTTAAAGCTGTATTTTACCGAAAACTGGGTACCGGTTTCGGATATTGTTTCGTTTGGGCACGATATTGCCGCAAGCCGGCTTATATATAAGGCAGCCGTGATATCGGGCGAAGAAGAACTTAAAGATTTGGCCGTAAACGCTTCACTGAAAATGGCCGAAGCCGTTTATAACGAAGGATATGACGATGTTTTCGGAGGCATCTATAACCAGGTATCGGCGCCGTACAGCATTGATTTTGATAAGAACTGGTGGGCGCAGGCCGAGGCCGTATCCGGTTTTCTGAACGCGTATATTCTTTCCGGCGACAGCAAATATTCCGATGCGGTGATAAAGACTTGGGAATTTATCGATAAATATATCGTTGATCACCGGTACGGCGAATGGTTCAGTTCCGTTACAAGAATAGGAAATCCGAAAACACACCTGCCGAAAGCGGATACATGGAAAACGCCTTATCACAACAGCCGTTTCTGCCTGGAATACCTGTCCGCCGTACGTTAAGGAATAACTTGACAATTCCGGTTTTGTGCCGTAGAATAATTCAAAGCTCAAGCGCTTTTGTGTATTGTTTTATAAGTATTGGAGCAAAGGAACAGGAGAGTTTTTAGTTGGAAGCCAAAATAATAAACGGACGCGATATAGCTTCAGAAATAAGACTTGGTTTGAAAAATGACGTTGAAAAACTGAAAAGAAATGGAGTTCAGCCCGGGCTTGCGGTTGTTATTGTCGGCGATGATCCGGCTTCACGCATATATGTGAATAACAAAAAAAAGGTCTGCGATGAAATCGGAATTCGTTCTTTCGAATATGCACTGCCGGCAGAAACAAGCGAAGAAGAGGTTATTGAACTTATTAAAACATTGAACGGCGACAAAAATGTACATGGAATACTTGTCCAGCTACCGCTGCCGCAGCATATAAACAGTGAAAGGGTATTGTTCGAAATCGACCCTGACAAGGATGTGGACGCATTCCACCCGGTAAATGTCGGGAAGATTATGATAGGCAACTATAAATTCCTGCCGTGCACACCCGCCGGGGTTATGGAATTGATACACCGTACGGGCATTGATTTGAAAGGCAGCGAATGCGTGGTTGTCGGGCGAAGCAACATTGTCGGAAAGCCTATGGCAATGCTGCTCCTGCATGAACATGCCACCGTCACCGTTTGCCATTCGAGGACAAAGGATTTGAAATCCGTGTGCAGAAGGGCTGATGTGCTTGTAGTGGCTGTCGGTAAACCTGAACTGATAAAAGCCGATTTTATTAAGCCGGGAGCGGTTGTAATTGATGTAGGGATAAACAGAATGGAAAACGGAAAGTTATGCGGTGATGTTGACTTCGACGGGGCAAAGAGTGTTGCTTCGTATATAACACCCGTTCCGGGCGGCGTAGGGCCGATGACAATCGCGATGCTTATGAAAAACACGGTGAAGGCCGCAGAAATGCGAGTTTCGGCGGGCTTATCAACGTTTTGATCATATATTTCAAGCTGAATTCCGTTCATGTTTCATTTTATTGTACAAAAGTCCTTTGATGAGTTGTACAATAGTTCAAAGTTACCGTTCAAAGCCAGGTCTTACCGGTATCGTCAAATAGCTGTGTCCGTTTCTTGACACTATTTTGAAAAAAGTTTACAATGTTGATAGCGTAAGCTTCTGCAGCGTAAACCGCATTGATTTTGCGTTTGTTTGCTCTATATTATGAATTTTAAAGCTTTGACGCCATTATAAAAAAAACTGCCGGTTATTGTCGAAATGGCGGTGTTTTGATTGCGAAAACAGATAAGATAAGGAACACCGTATAAACTGAACGTTAATTTGCATATATGCCTATAGCAGATAAATATAATTCTTATATGTAATAAACGTTTTACAGGAGATAACCGGTTGTAAGCTACAGTCGATAAGGAGGTGAGGGATATAGGTTATTTTATGTTGTTTTTAGGTTTAGGAGCAGGCTTGGTTGTCGCAGTTATCAGTTCACTTATTATGTTCCGTAAAGGAATTGAGCATAGAAAAAAGGTAGCGGAAGCCGAAATAGGCAGCGCCGAATTGGAAGGACAGCGAATCGTAAGTGAAGCTGAGAAAATAGCTGAAAGAAAGAAAAGAGAAGCTCTTTTTGAAGCCAGAGAAGAAATACACAAAAGCAGAGTTGAGCTTGAAAAGGAAGTAAAGGAAAGAAGGCTTGAGATCCAGAGAACCGAAAGGCGACTTCAGCAAAAGGACGAAACCCTAGAAAAGAAAATGGATGCCCTCGAGAAAAAAGAGGAAGGGCTTAACAGGCAAATAAAAGAAATTGAAGAAAAACAGGAAAAGATCGAAGAACTGTACAGGCAGCAGCTTGAAAAGCTTGAGAAAATTTCGGGGTTATCCGTTGAAGAAGCAAAAGAATACCTGTTGAAGAATATTGAAGATGAAGTAAAACACGAAGCTGCTATTCTGGTCAAGGACATTTACGATAAGGCAAAAGAAGAAGCGAACAGGAAAGCGAAAGAAGTGTTGGCAACGGCGATTCAGAAATGTGCCGCCGATCATGTTTCGGAAATCACTGTTTCGGTTGTATCTTTGCCGAACGATGAAATGAAAGGGAGAATTATCGGCCGGGAAGGCAGAAATATTCGCACATTGGAAACTTTAACCGGAATAGACCTGATCATTGACGATACTCCTGAAGCGGTAATTCTATCGGGTTTTGATCCTATACGTCGTGAAGTTGCGAGGATTACCCTTGAAAAACTTATCCTGGACGGCAGAATTCATCCTGCTCGTATTGAAGAAATGGTGGATAAGGCCAGGAAAGAGGTTGAAAATACAATCCGCGAAGAAGGCGATCATGCGACATTTGAAACAGGTGTTTACGGGCTGCATCCCGAACTGGTCAGGCTGCTTGGAAAACTCAAGTTCAGAACTAGCTACGGGCAGAACGTACTTACTCATTCCATTGAAGTTGCGAATTTGGCCGGACTTATGGCGGGTGAGCTGGGCGAAGATGTAGCCCTTGCAAAACGCGCCGGCCTTTTGCATGACATCGGCAAAGCGGTGGATCATGAAGTTGAAGGTTCACATGTTACAATAGGAGCCGATTTATGCAAAAAATACAACGAGCATGAAGTGGTTATTGATGCCATAATGGCTCACCACGGAGATGCCGAACCGAAATCTATAATAGCTGTTCTCGTGCAGGCCGCCGACTCTGTTTCGGCAGCGCGGCCCGGGGCCCGTAGAGAAACACTGGAATCATATATCAAGAGGCTGCAGAAGCTTGAAGAAATCGCAAATTCCTTTGCCGGAGTCGAAAAATCTTTTGCGATACAAGCCGGACGGGAAATACGAATTATGGTTAAACCCGAAGATATTAATGATGACGGCATGGTAATGGTCGCAAGAGATATTGTCAAGCGTATTGAAAACGAGCTTGACTATCCCGGCCAGATCAAAGTGCATGTGATTCGGGAAACACGAACTGTTGAATATGCGAAATAGTTATTTATCAGATAATAAAATTTTGTCGTAAGAAGCGTGTAAACGCTTCTTACGCTTTAAAAGGGCGTATAT
>JAAYXD010000122.1 GCA_012516065.1 Clostridiaceae bacterium | reverse complement strand
TGATGATTTCAAGAAGCAACTTTACATACACAATTGGAAATACAATAACTTCCCGATGCGTCCTCTTGGCTGGATTTCACCCAAGCAGGCGTTACAAAAATTTTTTTCAGCACAGTGTAACACATGATTGACAAACCAACAATGCTGAAAGTGCAGAAATGCGAACAGACAGGCGCATGGTCACGGCAGCCGAAGATGCCTGTGGATCAGGCAGACTTCCATATTAAACTATTGAATAAGTTATAACGGAAGTATAACCTTGAACAGGTTTCTTGAACCGATATTGATAAATTTGACGCTGCCTCTTCCTTCGAAAGCTTCCTTGATCCTGGACATACCCGTTCCCGCGCTGAGAAAACGCTTCTCGCGATCCATTATCAGAAGCCTTTGATACAGCCACGGATTTCGCCTGTTCGGGTTTTTGTCGCGCATGTATTTCATGACGCTGTTGCCCGCGATCAGTGCCCCGGGATTGCTTATTTCAATATAATTGTCTTTTACTTCCACATGGATCCCTCTTCCTATGTCAAGGTAGTCCCGGTGCAGTACCGCGTTTGCGATCGCCTCTTCAAAAGCTTCCAAAGGAAATCCGCCATCGCCGGCCATTTCACGGACACAGGCCGAAGATTTCTTAATCATTTCAAAAATGTTTCCCGTGATATGCGAAACGTTGTTCCCGCATTCTATTCTTACGTAACAATGTGGCAAAAAAATCGAAGGGTTTTTACCGAACAAAAGCATTGCGCCGATTGTAGGGCTGAATATGCCGCTGTCCGTTTCCGCGACAAAGCCGAGCGCTTCCATAAGCATAAGATCGGGGTTTTCGCTTTCAACCTGAAGATTTTTTAGATAATCATTAAGAAGGTTTTTATCGAGATCATCCATTGTCGCTCTCGCAAGCGGAACGGTTTCATAAGACTGCAGCCCGTTTTCCTGCATCATTCCCGCAATTTCGCTTCTTCTCGCTATATCGGTCGTTGAACCCCTGCGTACGTAAAATGCGCCGGTCTGGAGCATCTGATGCGGTCTGTGCCGGCTTTTGAAAACGGTAATAACCGCAAGCGTCACTCCTTCGTACTCGACAAAATCAACCCTTACCGGTACCGGAGGATCGCTGCGGTTATAAATTATCTGCTGTATCTGTTCCTCGCTGAAGCCGCCCGGATCGACCCCAATTATTCTTTTTGTCTTGTCCTCGACTCCGAAGAGAATATAACCCCTTCCTCCACGCGAGTTAGCGATGGCAATAACATCTTTCGTTATTTCCTTTTTTTCGCTTTCCGTATGCAGATGAAGGGTCTGCTTAAAGTCGAGCTTCGGGCCTTCCTCTCTCTTTAATAACTGTTTTATCCTGCCAGCATCCATAAAATTCAAGCTCCCTTAACACGCGGTTATTGACCGGAGTCGGGAATCGGCGGCTACTGCGCGGTTATTTCCATCCAGGCCTGGTTATACAGCTCTTTTGCGCTTCCGAGGTCTTTAAAGACTTCGCACCGGCTCAGGATTTCCTCCGAAGGCATGTACGCCGGCATATCGAATACTTCCGGGTTTTCGGCCTTCATCATCTCGAGCGCAACCTTGTTTGGCGACGTATAACCTACAAACTCGGAATTCTGGTAAGCATTCTCCGGATCAAGCAGGAAATTGATGAACATTTCGGCTTCTTTCTTGTTCCGGCTTGTTTTTGGAATGACCATACAGTCAAACCAAAGGTTCGAGCCTTCTTCCGGAACAGCGTATTTTATATATTCAACTCCCTGCCAGTATATATCCATCGCAGGTCCGGACCAATCCAACGCAAGGGCTGCATCTCCGTTTATCATCATATCGACGATTTCATCGACATAATACCCGTTGACGAGTTTCTTCTGCTCTATCAATGATTTTTTCGCTTCCTCAATTTCCTTCGGGTCCGTCGAGTTCACAGAATATCCGAGCCTTTTCAGCGCGACACCGATTGTATCCCTCATGCTGTCAAGCATCAGTATTTTGCCCGCATATTTCTCGTCCCAAAGGATATCCCAGCTTGTCACCGGTTCTTTTACCATTTCGGTATTGTATAAAATCCCGAGCGTCCCCCAGAAATACGGGACGGTATATTCGTTATTCGGATCATAATCGAGGTTTTTGAACCGGTCGTCAATATATTTAAAGTTCGGTATATTGTCAAAGTCTATTTTCTGGAGCATATCCTTTTTTATCATTTCCTCTATCAGGTAATCCGAAGGAAAGATCAAATCATAATTTGTGCCGCCTGCTTCAAGCTTGGCCATCATATGCTCGTTAGTTTCGTAAAGCTCATAGTTAACCTTTATGCCCGTTTCTTTCTCAAATTTCGTGATAAGGCTTTTATCTATATATTCAGCCCAGTTGTAAACATTAAGAACAACCTTGTCTTTTCCGCACCCGGACAGCATCATAAACATAATCGCCGTTACTATCGTAAAAACAACAATAATCACTTTTTTCATGGTATCAACTCATCTCCTTTTGCCGTTCTTTTATTTATTACGAGAAGCAAAACTGCCACGGTCAGCAGCATTATCGTGCTAAGAGCATTTATTGACGGTTTTATCCCTCTTCTTGCCATCGAGTAAATGACAATCGACAGGTTCGTAACGCCGGAACCGGTGTTGAAAAAACTTATGACAAAATCATCAACCGACAATGTAAATGCCATCAGTGCTCCTGTTACAACTCCGGGCATTATTTCCGGAATAACCACCTTTCGCATAGCGTAAAACGGTGTAGCTCCAAGATCAAGCGCCGCCTCGGCCATATGGCGGTTCATCTGCCTGAGCTTCGGCAGCACCGACAGAATGACATACGGTATATTGAACATAACATGCGATATAAGCATCGTAAGAAAACCAAGTCGCATGTTAACCGATACGAACAGCGTCATAAGAGCCACGCCCGTCACAATATCGGGGTTTAAAACCGGAAGGTAATTTATGTTTAAAACAATCTTTTTCCCGAATAAACCCATGTTATGGATTCCTATCGCGGCAAACGTACCGATTACGGTCGATATCAGCGACGACAGGAGGGCTACGATAAATGTATAATACAGGGCTTTTATTATATCCGGGTCCCTGAAAAGCTCCCCGTACCATTTAAGTGTAAATCCACCCCAGTGGCCCCTTGATTTTGATTCGTTAAAGCTGTAAATAATCAAAACAAGGATTGGGGCATACAGAAACAGAAAAATGATACCGATATATATGCGTTTTATTGTTCTCCCTACCACATCGCCGTCCTCCCTTCATCGTCATTATTATTGTTGTCAACCTTCGACATAATAGCCATCGAAACAAGAATCATAATCATAAGGATTATTGAAAGCGCGGAACCGAAATGCCAGTCCCTGTATATCGTAAACTGCTGTTCGATTAAGTTCCCTATCAAAAGTTCCTTTCCGCCGCCCAAAAGCCTCGAAATAACAAACGTACTTACAGCCGGCATGAAAACCATTGTAATTCCCGTTACTATCCCCGGCACGCTCAGGGGCAGTATTATCTTGATAAAGGTGATAAAACTGTTGGCTCCGAGATCCGCTGCCGCTTCCAGCACGTTTTTGTCTATTTTCGAAAGAACCGTATATATCGGAAGCACCATGAAAGGCAGGAAATTATATATCATCCCGAGCACGACCGCGGTTTGTCCCGGCATTATCTCAATAGGCGGAAGGCCGAAAAATTCAAGAGCCTTGTTTAAAAACCCGTTGGGGGACAATATAGCCATCCATGCATATGTCCTAAGGAGAAAATTCATCCAGATAGGCAGCAGGAAAAACAGCAGCAGCAGGCTTCTATGCTTCTGTTTCGATTTTGAAATTATATAAGCAACGGGATAGCCAAGCACTAAACACAGAACAGTCGATATTATCGCAAGCCTGAATGATTTCCATATAACATTCAGGTAGAGCATATCAAAGAACTTCGAATAATGCTCCAGTGTAAAAGAAAGCGACGAAGGCTCATATATATTTCCGCTCGTAATGCTGTAGAAAAAAACAAGCAGCAGCGGAATCACTATAAAAATGGCCATCCATACAATATACGGATACGCAAGCAGCTTAGCCCTGTTTTTCAATTTCCGTTACCTCTCTTTTCATAACATGAATATCCTCAGGACCGAAAGTGAGCCCGACTTCACTGCCGACTTCCTGCATATCGGTGCTGTGTATCATATATTCAAAGCCGTTGCTTTCAACAAGCATCTCATAATGGACGCCTTTAAAAACGACCGAGGTCACAACCCCCTCGAGAAGCCCGTCTTCCCGTCTTGTCACGTCGATATCTTCGGGTCTTATGACTACATCAACAGGTTCATTGTGCTGAAAACCCTTATCGACGCATTTAAACTTTTTGCCGGCGAACTCCACCAGATAATCTTCAATCATCACGCCTTCAAGGATATTGCTCTCGCCGATAAAGTCAGCCACGAACCTGTTCTTAGGCTCGTTATAAATATCTACCGGGCTTCCGACCTGCTGAATCACGCCGTTGTTCATAACAACGACAGTATCGGACATTGTCAGGGCCTCTTCCTGGTCATGGGTCACATAAATAAAAGTGATCCCGACGTTTTTCTGCATATCCATAAGCTCAATCTGCATTTCCTTCCTCAGCTTCAGATCAAGCGCGGCAAGCGGTTCGTCGAGCAGCAGCACCTTCGGCTCGTTTACAAGGGCGCGCGCAATTGCGACGCGCTGCTGCTGTCCCCCGCTCAGCGAATCGACGTGCCTTTTTTCAAATCCTTCAAGCTCCACAAGTTTGAGCATTTTCTTAATTCTTCTGTCCATTTCATCTTTAGGGGTTTTTTTTATGCGAAGGCCAAATGCAATGTTTTCATAAACATTCATATGGGTAAACAGCGCATATCTCTGAAATATTGTGTTAATATTCCGCTTATACGGCGGAAGGTCGTTTATTCTGACTCCTTCAAACAATATATCACCCGAGTCCGGGTTCTCGAAACCGCCAATCATTCGCAGCGTTGTAGTTTTTCCGCACCCGCTCGGGCCAAGAAGTGTAATAAATTCATTTTCCCTTATGAATAAATTTATATTATCTACGGCTTTAGTGCCGTTATAGCTTTTGGTCAGGTTTTTGAGTTCGATAATTTTCCGGCTCAATTTAAACACCCCCACTGTACTATGGATATTTTGTGCTGCATACTGCTAAAAAATAAATTTCGCGTATAAATCGTTTTATCTTATCTTAATGCTTAAAAAGTCGGCGGTGTGGATATCCACAAAACCTGGGCCTTCTTTTTTCCGGAATTCTTAATGCTGTGCGGGAGATTCGTTTTATAATGGAAACACTCACCCTTTTTTACCTTATGTCTTTCCTTGCCTACGGTTAAAATTATACTTCCGGACAATACATAACCGAATTCTTCGCCCTGGTGCGGGTCGTCCTCTTCAACCTCGCCGTTCTCCATCAGCTCGAGTATTATCGGTTCCATCTCCATTTTCTGCGCATTCGGGACAATCCACTTTATTCTGTAGCCTTTTTCCTCGGCATCTTTGACAAAAACATCCTGCGCCTTAAAAACAATCTGCTCCGGTTTCTTCTCGCTGAAAAATTCGTGAATACTGCAGCCAAGGCAATCCAAAATATCCTTCAGCGTCGCAATGGAAGGTGATGTTAAATCTCTTTCCAATTGTGATATATAGCCTTTGGTTAATTCGCACCTGTCTGCCAGTTCTTCCTGTGTCAAACCGTATTCGAGCCTTAACCGTTTAATTTTGTTTCCGATCTGCATAATTCCCTCCGTTTTTTACCGGCAAAAAAACGATAAAAAAAACAAAAAATCTGTGTTTAGTATATTTAAACTAAAGATAGCAGTAAAAAACATTTTGTTTAGTTATACTAAACTTCGCGATAAACCGAATTTAATTATTGCATTTTTTTATTCCCATGTCAATAACATTTTTTTCTTTTTTAAAATCTTTTTTAGCCGGTATTTCTTGCCCTACGGACAAGCTGATTTTAGCCGTATTGCGGGTTTTACGGCAAAGAAAGGAAAACGGCGTTTTAAGCGCGGGCAAAATAAAACCCGGCACACTGCTTTTCCGTGTGCCGGATTTATAATGCTATCAGATCTAAGCAATAATTTAACGGCGTTTTTTGAAATATTCCTTTACGAGAAACTTCATCAAATCACTTGGCTGTTTTCTTACAAATTCCGCTTTATCACCGAATACCATCCCATACGGCGCATCTGTGGTATACGGCTCCCAGCGCGGCATTTCTTCACCCGTCGAATCCGTTCCGTTAGGATCGCCCGAGCGGATAAAGTTTGCCCAGTAATTGCACATCTGGCGCGCCAGATCATAATGTTTTCCGACAAAAGGCCTCCAGCACTTCGCAAGCGTTTCGAAAAAGAACCAAAGATCAACCGAGTGGAAGGTTCCGGGATTGTCCCAGCCGGGTATTTCCGCGTCGAAATTATAGTAATACATCGGCGTGTTCGCATGCGTGTCGAAATTTGCCTGCGCCATAATGCGGATCGCGTATTCAATTGAATTAACACTCGCTCTTTTTATTACATCGTCGATGCTGCCCGACTGAGCGTCGCAGAGAGCAAGAAATTCACCGGCATTATCGCCGAAAAGCTCTGTTGCCATATTTCTGAATTCATCATGGTTTTTTACTTCAGGAACACTGAAGAACTCATCCGACGTATGACCCAAAAGCACGGGAACCATCATGCGCTTATTATCCAGAAACAGCTCGAACGGATCGCCTACAATGAAAATATCGTCCAAAACAGGCCAAAAGAAATGTTTATACTCCACCGCTTTATCCCGTATGTATTCCGCATCGAGCTTACGGGCTTCGGACAGTGACGAGACACCAAGGAATTCGAAAAATTTTACACCCTCCTGTTCAGCCTCTCTCAAAGGCGTGTTAAGGCGCGGAAGCCGGTTATTCGGATATAGCGGGGCAAATACGCCGCTTTGGATAATCGCCTTTTGGAACAATCCCTTGTTTTTGGGAGATGTAATATGAATCAGTACGCTTCCCCCGCCTGCGGACTGTCCTCCTATCGTAATATTGTCGGGATCGCCGCCGAACGCGGCAATATTACGCTTTACCCATCGCAGGCCCGCCTGCTGGTCAAGCAGGCCGAAATTAGCAGGAGCGTCCAGTGATTCGGCCGTTATTTCAGGATGGCATAAAAACCCGAAAACATTAAGCCTGTAATTAACCGTTACTACAACTACTCCGCGCCTTGCTATACGTTCACCGTCAAATTCCATCTCGGCCGTATGTCCGACCTGGAACCCGCCTCCAAAAAACCATACGTACACGGGCAGCTTTTCATCGGCACTTTTTGCCGGTGTCCATACATTAAGGTAAAGGCAGTCCTCATCCATCGGAATATCAGGATCAACCATCCATTCTCTTGTGTATATATTGTTCACATTAATAACGGTCTTTTCCTGCATCGATATCGGAGCAAATTCCACAGCATTGAAAACACCTTCCCAATCTTTCGCAGGCTGCGGAGGCCTCCAGCGGTTTTCTCCAACCGGCGGAGCCGCGAACGGTATTCCCTTGAAACTCGTTATACGCGGATCGGCCGCGGGCAGTCCCCTGACGAGTCCATTTTCAACTCTTACAACTC
>JAAYXD010000121.1 GCA_012516065.1 Clostridiaceae bacterium | reverse complement strand
GATAACATCATTTCGGTGTTTAAGAAGATGAACTACAATAATGCGATTATCTCCCTCGCGCATCTGTGCTTGTTCTTTTCACAATATCAATTGTATACTATTAAAAAGGAGGATATTCAAGTATGAAAAAAATTTCGAAACTGATGTGTCTGGCAATCGCTTTGCTGATGCTGCTCAGCGCTACGGCTTGCGGCGGAGGGACACAGAAACCGGCTGCTGCCGATGACAAAAAATCAACAAGCACCGATACTACGGCTCCAAGTTCAGGAGACCAAGGCAAGAACGCTGACAGCGGCGAAAAGAAGTACGACGAGCATATAACGATTACTTACGCGTCCGTACAGGGTATTGACGGATACGACTACACGAAGGGTGACGGCCTTGCAAGGTATTATTCCGAGAAGTTCAACTACACGCTGGAAGTTACCGCATTAACATGGTCGAACTGGGACGAAATGCTCCGCATATGGATTAATGCAGGGGATATGCCCGATGTAGCGGTATACAACTATAAGCATCCGGACGCTGCGAGCTATGTTGAGCAAGGGTTGATTTACAGGCTACCGGATGACTGGAAAAAACGCTGGCCCGGTGTAGCGGATGTGTATTCCAAAACCACGCTTGGACCGAAAACTGACGAATTGTTCGGTGGTACATATTTCCTCCCGAGAGCACGTTTCTATAAAAACCTTATAGGGGATCCGCTGCCGAACCACTGGTCGCTGTGGATGCGCAAAGACTGGGCAGAGGCTGTTGGTTTCCCGGTTAAGAGCCACTATAAAATTTCCGAGGTACTTGAATTCTGCAGGCTCGTTAAAGAGAAAGACCCCGGCAATGTAGGTGCCAACCTGCTTCCGTTGAATGCAGATCCCGGTGCTGCTGTCAGGATGTTTGTACAAAGCAACAGCACATATTTTAACTCATTCTATAAGGATCCTGCCGACGGTAAGTACAAATGGGGCGCAGCTTCCGAAGATACGCTGGAAGGACTTAAACTGTTCTCAAAAGCTTACAGGGAAGGTCTGCTCGATCCTGACTTCTATACCGTTAAGGCTGAAGACAGCGGAGCTCCTTTCGATACACAGGGAATCTCGGCTGCCAACTATAACCAGGCTCCCACATCGGACCTCCACAACAAGTATGTAACACTGTTCCAGACAAACACCGGTCTCGATCCGTTTGAATGCATCAATCTCGCTACGGTTTTAGGCGAGGATGGATATTATCACCAGCAAGACCTCATTAACTTCTGGGGAACAATAATTTTCAGCCCGGATATAAAAGACAAGGTATTCGAGAGATACATGGACATCCTCGAGTACAATTCAACCGAAGAAGCACAGATAATTCTCAATATGGGATTAAAGGACGAAGACTGGACATATGGTCCGGACGGCAAAGTAGTATCGCTTTATGATGACAGTGAAAGACCTCTCTATGGTACATCGGGCAAGTATCCGTCATGGGGATACCTGTTGGGAGCTATAGTATTGTTCGACGACTTCTCGTTTGACAATCCCAACTATGACCAGAGAGTAAGAGACATATCCTGGAAGATTTATCGTGAAAGATGCGAAATTGCTACTCCTCAAACGTTTACAAAGGTTGACTGGACCGTATATACACACGATTCACCGAGCATGAGAAGGGCTAGTATTGATTATTGGACCGAACTCAGCAACCTTGTAACAATGGATGGCGATATTGAAACCAACTGGAAGAACTGGGTACAATCAAAGATGCCTTTGATCCAGCCTGTTCTTGACGAGTTGAACGCAAAAGCAAAATAAGAAAACGACCCGGTGACGTTTTACACGAAAATTAAAGCTGCTAAGGCTGCGGTAGAATTTAAATCCTGCCGCAGCCGGCCCATTTTAAATTTTATTCGCAATATTGTTTTTATGGCTTCAATTAGTTTTTGTTTCGGAAGGGGTTTAATATGAAAAATCAATCAGTGAAAAAGAAAGGCGTGCTCATTGATATCTGGAAAGCCAGGGAACTCTTTCTTCTGATTCTGCCGGGGATAATATGGTATATTGTTTTTGCCTATATTCCAATTTATGGATTGAGCCTGGCATTTAAACAATATAAAGCCAATCTTGGGATTTTCAGAAGTCCGTGGGTAGGGTTGGAGAATTACAAATATGTTTTCAGAGATCCGGCTTTTATGGAATCGGTCTTCAGGACAATAGTCATAAATTTCGGCCGTATTATTTTCCAATTTCCCTTTCCTATAATTTTAGCACTCATGCTGAATGAAGTCAGAGTTAACAGGTATAAGAAAATTTTACAAACGATTTATACGTTTCCTCATTTTCTGTCATGGATTGTTATCGCTTCAATCATGGTAAATGTTCTTGATTCACGCGGAATGGTCAATGCAATAATTACGATGCTTGGAGGGGAAAAATTTAATTTTCTTGGGAATACCCGGTTTTTTAAACCTTTACTATACATAACCGAGAACTGGAAATCATCGGGCTGGACAATGATTATTTATCTGGCTGCAATTTCCGGGATTGATATAGAACAGTATGAATCCGCCAAAATTGACGGAGCTTCGCGGCTGCAGACAATCTGGCACATTACGGTTCCTTCGATAAAAAGCACGATGATAGTTTTACTCGTGCTGCAGGTTGGAAATATTATGACACAGGGATTCGATCAGATATTTAATATCAGCAACCCGGCAACAGCAAAAGCCGGTGAAATACTGGATATCTATATTTACCGAATTACTTTCCAGGGTACCGCTGACTTTTCCTTTTCAACTGCCGTCAGCCTGTTTCGATCAGTTATTAACTTTATATTTTTGATTACTGCTGACCGCGTAACGAAAGCGCTTGGTTCGGACGGGCTTTTTGCGTGATAAACGGTAAAAAAGTGCCATGGAGGAAATAATTATATGGAAAAGGCAAAGACAGTGTATAAAAAGAGAAATTTTACAAACAGAATAGAAATTTTGGATATAATACTATTGATTTTTGTTACAATATGGGCTT
>JAAYXD010000120.1 GCA_012516065.1 Clostridiaceae bacterium | reverse complement strand
TCCTTGCTCTGACTGTATATCTCTAATGCTTCATTCCGCTATAGTTTCCGTTATTGTACAATCGTTTCTTAATAATGCTGCACAATAACCACGAATTTATGCTGTAACCCAGCGGGTGGTTAACGGGTCGGGGCATTGCTGTCGCGTTCCAGTAGGTACGCGACTCTGGCTCGGGTGTTTTCGGTGGCGACGGGCGACATGCTGCAGAGCCCTGCTGCCTGTAAACAACTGTGGAGCGGGCAAATGAGCGACCCGGGATATGGAGACCGCTGTGTGAAAACAGTACCGAAACAGAAACGTGTTATTCGTATGTGCTTTGTCGCCCGAGGAAACGAAACACCCGAGCCAGGACCCGCGGAAATAATACCAAACCTTTTATTACCGGATTATAGCGTCAGCCACATGATAAGAGCATCTTCGCCGTCCTCGCGGTAATAACCTTTCCTGCACCCTTCCGTCTTGAAACCGAACCGTTTATACAACTCAATTGCCTGAAAGTTACCGGTCCGGACTTCAAGCGTCATTGCCCTGAGATTCATTTCACGGGCTTTTTCAATTAAAAGCCGTATCATTGTCGTGGCAATATTCCTTCTGCGGTACCTCGGATCAACCGCTATGTTTGTGATATGCGCTTCGTCGATAATGAGCCACATACCGGCATATCCGACTACTTCCTCTCCATCTGCGGCAACAATATAATATGCGATAGGATTGTTAAGCTCTTCATTAAACATCGCTGCCGTCCACGGCGCCGAGAAAGAGAGCGATTCGATTTGAACAACGCCGTCAACATCTTTAAAATCCATTTTTCTGAAAGTAATACCGTCTTTTTCGTACATACAATAACTATATCACCAGCCAGCTTTTACCCTTCACTGTATAATCATGTCTTTCCCTTAAGCCTCTCCGCCTGGGACTTCCTTAAATAATTCGGAGCCGCGCTGAAAGCATCCGATACCTGACCTTTACCGTACATATGCCATGCCAGCCTTGCCGTGGCCGCAGCTCTTGCGGTAAACAGTTCATCCGGAGCAAAATAAGCCTTAAAGCCCTGGGTCGCAAAAAAATCCCTGTAGACCGGGACCGCATCGCCTACAAAATGCACGTCGGAACCAAGCTTTTTGAGATTTTCCGCGAGAACTTCAATTGTAACACCTGCATCGGGATATAATGTTTCTATTGAATCCGCGCTTATTTTATATATTCCGGCATAAACCTGGCGGTTCCTTGCATCCATGATCGGGCACACAACACCGGGCTGTTCGCTTATTGTGTATGCCAAAGACATAAGGCTTGAAACCTCTGCAACCGGTACATTTAAGGCATAAGCCATCGCTTTTGCCGTAACCACTCCTATACGGAGACCGGTAAAAGAACCGGGGCCGTTAGCCACAGCGAGCATATGAATGTCGCTCTTTTCCATATCAAGCATATTAAGAAGCGCCTCTATCATCGGGATAATTTTTTGGGAATGTGTCTTTCCATGCCTGAGTGAGATTTCCCCTATCAGGCAGCCATCCTTCGCCATGGCCGCTGAAGCAGTCGCTCCGGATGTATCCAATGCTAATATATTCATACGGGTTCCAGCCCCCTTATCGTTATTATCCGCCGGTCGGGATTTTCATCGGTTCTTTCAAGCTTAATCCAAATAGTGTTCTCAGGCAGCATATTTTTAATCAGATCAGCCCACTCTATTATACAAATGTCTCCTTTATACAGGTATTCTTCAAATCCTATTTCAAAAAGCTCATCCTCATCGCTTACCCTGTACACGTCGAAGTGGTGAAGCGTAATACTGCCGCCCTCGTAGCTGTGGACGATATTGAAAGTGGGACTCGTAACATGTTCACGTATATTAAGCCCTTTAGCCACGCCTTTTACAAAAACAGTTTTACCCGTTCCGAGCTCTCCTTCAAGCGCAACGATATCACCGGCTTTCAGAAGTCCTGCTGTTTTTTGGCCGAGTTCTATTGTATCATTCTCATTATGTGCAACGTATTTTTGCATAACTATGTCTCCGCAGTATCGTTCCGTTATATATCCCAGAACACGAATGCAATAAAAAACGAAATCTGTTCCCTATACCCTAAAAGCCCAACACAAAGGCTTATTTTTTCAATTGTTATCCATTATAATACAGAAAAATAAAAAAAACAGCAAGCCGCAGATATAATACCGCGATAAAACCATAGTTTATTTCAATTGCACAGATATATACCAATGAAATGAGTTATGGGGAATAGATTTGGACTCTCAAAAATTACCGGATCAAACCGGGTTTATTTTTTAATTAAATTGCCGGAATCATCACGGATAAGACCGAATATCTTTATCATATACTCCGGCACCGGAATTCCGAGTATTATTAAGTTTTGAATTATGCTTAATCCTTCGGTGCCTATCAGGTAGACATACATCGCCGTTGTAAGCGTTCCTCCCACACGTATGTTTAAACTGTTTTCCGATGTAAACATGCCGATTAAATACTCGAGAAGGATCGTAACCATAATAAGAACCAGATACATAAGCTTTTTCACAATTCCCTTTATTGCTATCCTGTAATTATAACCCCCTTCGCGCAGCATTCCGCATAAAACGCCGGTTATATAATCCAGTATGATAAAAACCGCTAAAATAAAAAAAACTTCATCTATTGACTTCGAGATGTATGAAAGCAGTAGCACTATCCCCCCTAAAAAGGTTTTCGTTTCAAACGCCTGGGTCAATCCATGCACAATTGCCGCCTCCTTCACTAATACAGCATATTTATAACCGTCATTTTATTTTTCTGCTTTATTATATGCATTGAACAGGAATGCGGATAATTAGTAAAAAAGGCCGGATAACTCCGGCCTAACGAGGATATGATAAAAACCCGTTTATTGATCTTATTGATCCGGTTATTTTGTTTTCAGCCATTCATCGTACTGCCTCTGCATTTCGGCGATAAGTTCGTCAACGCCTGCGGCTTTCAGTTCTGCTTCAAACTGTTTTACCGTCGGCTCAACTTCAACGGAACCTGTGAACAACTGCTTGTAATACGCCTGAACTACGTTTTTGCACGCAGAAATCTGGGTCTCAACATTGGTTTTGTCAAATACAAAACCAAGGCTGTTAAGTACAAGACCCTGATCGTTGAAAGCAAGGAATTTTTCCCACTTCTGCGGGTCTTCGTTGCTCATCAGGTAATTCTTGAACTGATCTCCGTACTTCCATCCATGGCCGGGGTTGTATCCCGAATTGGCCGGATCGATTAATTCGATAACATTGTCGGAAATCTTCTTGTAATGTACATTTTCAATACCATAGTCCAGAAGGTTCTTCACATATTTATCGGTGTAAAGAAGTTCAATAAAACGGAAAGCCTTTTCAGGATTCTTTGATGCCGCGGGAATTGCAAGCAGGGCACCTGTTGTTTCCCTGTTCGACATTACGGGCTTTGTCACGTCAATCTGTACCCACTCAATGCCTGTGCTGGCGTTGATTTCGGCATCTTTACCGGGCTTCAGCGACTGTGACGCCGCAAAGTATTTTCCAGATTTCATAAGTTCAATCTGGTTTTGCATTGTGGCGGCATCCTGGTGGATATAACCCTTGTTGAACCAATCCCTCATGGTATTGTAATATTTAATGCTTTCAGGCGCGAGGAAATTGTTTATTATCGTATTGTTCCTGTTGTCCGGGTAAAGAGCCCCGGGAACGTCGTCATCGCTTATGCGGTCCCAGTCAAGCAGCTGGAACGGAGCATCCATGGTAGCAATGCACAGAGGGGTGATTCCGGGTTCATTGTCCTTGACAATCTTCAAAAGCGGTTCAATTTTTTCATAGGAATCAATACCGCTTAAATCCATATTGTACTTTTCGACAAGGTCCTTTCTGACGAGATATCCCCAATTATGCACTTTTTCCTTGTTTGTAGGAACGGCATAATTCTTGCCATTAAGCGCCGAACCGTTAAGGAAATCTTCACCGAGTATCTGCTTTATTGCAGGGTACTTTTCAAGGTACGGATTCAGCTCGGTGAAATATCCCGACGCGGCATTGACATAGTAGTTTGCAGCCCAGTTCGCCGTAAACACAATATCAATAGCTTCACCGGAAGCCAGTGCGGTGTTTACCTTCTGGTCATAATCGTCGCCCCATGCGAATACATTCAAATCAAGAGCGACATTCAGCTTGTCTTTCAAATATTTGTTTAATTCTTCCAAAACCTTTGGTGTATCAGGTTCCTGCCTGTTTCCAACCAGGTACATCTTAAGAGTAACAGTAGGTTCCGATGGTGTTGACGCCGCGGGTGTGCTTTCGGATGGCTTTGGGGTTCCGCTGCCTGTCTGCGAAGGAGCCACACAGCTTGTAAGAGCGAGACTGACTAATACCATTGCCAGAATCAGTCCCAATAATTTTCTTGTTTTAGGCATAATAATCCCTCCTTGAATATATTTATTAAAACCGGCAAGCCGGTCTCATCCTTTTACCGCTCCAATTGTCAACCCTTTTACGAAATATTTCTGGAAAAAAGGATATGCAAAAATAATCGGGCCGATAGATATAACCGCTATCGCCATTCTTGCACCTTCGCTCGGCAGTTCCGCTAGAACCTTGCTGGATTCTGCAAATTGCGCGCTTCCGCTGGCAAGGTACTGTATCATGTTTAATGTCTGGTACATCAGGTACTGCACATTATACAGTTTACTGTCCGTTACGAACACAAGCGGCAGCCACCAGTCGTTCCAGTAGCCGAGCGTACAGAAAAGACCTATTGTGGCAAGACCCGCGCGGCATAACGGCAGGACAATCACAAAAAACGTTCTGAATTCGCCCGCTCCGTCAATTTTTGCCGATTCAATGATTGACTCGTGTATGGTCGTTTTGAAGAATGTCCGCATTATCATCATATACCAGGCATTCATCAGGTACGGCACTATTAATATCCAGATGGTGTTTTTAATATTAATAAGCTGCGTATACACCATGTACCACGGAACAAGCCCGCCGCCGAAGATCATCGTGAAGTATGCGAAGAATGAGAAAAAGTTTTTATATTTGAAGCTCTGCCTTGACAGCGGGTATGCGTAAAGGCAGATAACCATGAGGCTTAAAACAGTTCCTACAACGGTGACGAAGATGGAAACCCCATATGCCCTCCAGATGACATCCCCTGCGGTAATTACATAATCATATGCTTTCAGTGAAAGTTTCTGCGGGAAGAATGTATAGCCGTTTTCAAGAATATATTTTTCCTCGGTCAGTGAAACCATAATAATAAGCAGAATCGGCGCAATGCAAACAAGCGCGCATATCGCAAACAGTATATTGATTAAAATATTGTTCAGCGGCGATATGCGGTTGCCTATATTTGATCTTTTACGGCGTTCATAATTCACCGCAATATCAGGGTTTCGTTGAACACTTAAATCTTCCGCCATTTTACTGCCCCCTAAAACAGTGCCTTGTCTTTATCAATTTTCCGTACTATATAATTTGCGGTAAAAACCGTAATGCATCCGACCACAGCCTGGTATGTACCTGCCGCGGTAGCCATCGAAATATTGTTCGTGTTTCTTAACGCCCGGTATACATAAGTGTCAATAACGTCGGTCACAGGATACAAGTGCCCGCTGTTTCTCGGAACATTGTAAAACAGCCCGAAATCGGCGTTGAAAATCCTTCCGACGGCGAGCAGCGTCATAATAATCATAAGAGAACGCAGAAGCGGAATAGTTATATACCACACCTGCTGAATTTTCGAGGCCCCGTCAATTTCCGCCGCTTCGTAGTATTCGCTGTCAATGCCGGTTATGGCCGCAAGATATACAACAACGTTATATCCCGTATACTTCCACAACTGAAAGAATATAAGTATAAACGGCCAATACTTCGGTTCAAAATACCACTTAACGGGCTCCATGCCGAGACCGGCTATTATTGTTTTGTTTATAAAACCGTTTTCGATGCTGAATAACGAATACGCAAGATAGCTAACTATAATCCATGAAAGGAAATACGGCAGAAACATCACGCTTTGGTACAGCTTTGCGGTTCTTTTATTCGTCATTTCATTAAGAAGAATTGCAAACGTGACCGGAATTATGATCCCGAGTATTATAAAAGCGAAATTATACAATAAAGTGTTTCTGGTTATCTGATATGCGTAAGGTGTTTTAAAGAAAAATTCAAAATTCTGAAAACTTAC
>JAAYXD010000280.1 GCA_012516065.1 Clostridiaceae bacterium | reverse complement strand
GTATATAATATTAACATAGGTGATATTATGAAGGAGTGATATTCAGATGTTTATTGAAGAAAGGCATCAAGCGATACTAAATATACTCAAAGAGAATGGCAGAATCTCAATCGGCGAAATACAAGAAAGATTTAATGTTTCTGTTGAATCTGCAAGGCGTGACTTAAGAATCCTTGAGGAGAAAGGTCTTCTTAAAAGAACGCACGGTGGGGCAATACCCTTAATGCAAGTGGGGGCTATACCTCCACGAATCAGAGAAATCAAAGAAGTATATGAGAACTACGATGCAATTGCAAAAAAGGGAGCCGAGTTTGTCAAAGAGAACGATATTGTATATCTCACGAGTGGTTCTATTGGATTCCTTATGTTGAAATATTTGCCACGAGATATAAAATATACTCTTGTTATCAACTCAGTAGCCCTTGCCAATGAGTTAAAATTATGGGACAACGTGGATGTCTATATTGTCGGGGGTAAAATGCGCAAGCATAGTACGGCTTCTATTGTTGATAGCCTTGCAACCTCATTTGTAAAAAATATGCATTTTGATTTAAGTCTTATGACTGCCGGAGGAGTTGATGGAGAATTTGGTGTGTCGAATGGAACTGACGAAACAGCAACTTTTCAAAGAGCTATTATTGAGAATACCAGAAGAAACATTCTGCTAATGCCTAATCAGAAGATAGGATTTAAGGCATTTATAAAGGTATGTGATGTTAATATGTTTGATACATTGATAACTGATTGGGATGCATTAGAGGAGGAATTGGTTAAAATCCAGGAGGCCGGTGTTGATGTAATCGTTGTTGAGAAGGAGAATGTTGGCAAACCTTCCGATGAATGAAACTATCGAAAACGTCACCATGTTAAAATTAGTTGATTTGAGTTGCTCATTCCTTATATCCAAGCAGGAATTCCATTTATTAGGCGAGGCTAAAGCCTCGCTTTTTCTTTTGGTATATCCACTAATTTTTCAACCCTTCCATATTATATCTGGGTTTGCCTTTACTCTTTTCTCCGTATTCGATAGCCTCTGTGGGACAATAACAGATACACGCCATGCAATGTGTGCAGTTTTTGCCCCAGACAGGCCTCCCATCCACAATACGTATATTGTTTAACGGACATTTTTCGGCGCATTTACCGCATCCGATGCATCTGTTATCCACCTTGAATGCGTTTGCCTTCACACAAAAAGGATAAAACACCGGATTAACAATGCCGCTCAATATCCTGTAATACAGGCTGTTCTTTTCAGCGGGAAACTTCTCTCCGGCTGAAATTCTCTGAGCTGCCATTTCGATTACAGGATTGGCGTTTTCTATAATTTTTTTTGCCTTATTCTTTTCCGGCACATCAAACATGGCGATATAATTTTCGGGCATAATAATCTGCGCCGTTCCCATATACTCACAGCCTTTTTCATTGCAAAGCTTTTGGTTGTAAGCGGAGGCGTTTCCGATTTCGCTTCCGCATGTCATTACAAACCAGACTTTTTTTACTGCTGAAAAATCGGCCTTTCGAATCCACTCCCGTACGATTCTCGGGATTCTCCACGCGTAGGTAGGTGTTATTAACACTAAATTTTCTGCCAGCACCGCAGCGGTCTCATTCTTTTTTATAAGCGCATTCAGATTCAGTTGCTGACATTTGGTTTTATCTGCAATCTTTTCAGCAGCATATCGGCTGTTGCCTGTCCCGGTAAAATACAGAATCATTATTTTGTCTGTCATATTGAATCCTTTCGTTAAATGACTTTATCAGAAATCACGATATCTTAATATTAACCTCAGCCATTTCGTAATTTAATGACACAGTCTTAATTATAACATACAAGAGTTTTTTGCGCGCAATTAATAGAATGTAATTCCTGTTTAGCCGTATGAGATGGAGTACATATAAAGGTAAGAGATAAACTTCCCTTAGAGAATATAAATCCGGACATTTTATATTTCCTGTAAATATACTTATGTATCAATAATTAATTGATGTTGACAGTAACAAAAAAATGAGAAAAAATTTTTATAATACCTTGTAATACGATGTAATATGTGATACAATGTAGTAAGTAAAATTTGGAAGGTGGTGGAAATGTGAATAAAGAGATGATGAAAGGTAGTATAGATATTCTTCTGCTATCTTTAATTGAAAAGGAAGATTTATACGGTTATGAAATTGCTAAAAGGTTAAAAGAGAAAAGCAATGACTTATATTCCATAGGTGAAGGTACATTATACCCTGCCCTTCAAAGGCTGGAAAAGCAAAATCTTATAAAAGCCTATTGGGGAGATTCAGAATCGGGAGGGAGGCGTAAGTATTACAGTATTACTGAACAGGGAAAAAAGGAGTTATCTAAAAAACTAAAGGAATGGGATGCACTGAATAATTTAATTAAGTCTTGCAGGGAGGGTTTTTTATGTACGAATTTGATACATATATTAACACAATAATAGGTGGTTTGAAGATAAGTAAAGAGAAAAAAGAGGAACTTGCCGATGAATTTAGAGACCATTTGGAATCACTAAAATCGGAGTTTATTAAAGATGGCTTTTCAGAGAGCGAATCAATAAAAAGAGCAATTGAAAGATTTGGAGAATCGAATGAAATTAAAAAGAAATTACACAAATCTTTATTTAGTTTCAGGAATTCAGGTAATGTAATATTCGGAGCAGTCATTACTCTTATTGTGATAATTTTTAGTTTTATTCCTGTGGCAGGTGTTACTGTGGATTTTAGAGATTATAGTCCTGCCGCTGTTGCTTCACCTTTAGTTTTTATTAATAGATGGTCTGTTGTGAATTGCATTTTATTCTTTATTCCGATTGGCTACTTTCTTCCTGTCATTTTGAATAGAGTTTTAAAAGTTTTACAGTCGGCATTAATCTTTTCTGCTCTTGGAATCTTGATTGGAGTATGCTATAACATCGCTTTGGCAAACAGTTTGGATGTAGGATTTTTACTTGCATATATTGCATCGGGATTGCTTGGCGGTATGACAGGATATGTAATGTTGATTGCTGTGAACAAGCTAAATACGGTTCGTAAAAATGAAAGATTGACAAGGTTTTTTGAAAATTAAATGTTTTTTACCCAAATTATATGGTTCAAAAATGAGGCGTCCTTATAGGAGGTCTCATTTTTTAGTTGAATTATGTCAATAAGTTTATTGCTTATTGTAAATTTGTTGGTTATAATCATTCTTATCCACCGGATAGGAAGGAAAAGTTAAGTGGAATTGAAGTTTCTATATCCATATAAAATGCTGCGGAATTTGTAAAAGGAACATAATACATTATGAAATTAAGTTTATAATTTAAGATTATCCCAGTCCCAATTAACCATTTTTTCTCTGAAAGCTTTATGTAGTTTATCAAATCCCGGGATATCAGCTTTCAACCACTCGTATCTGTCATGTTCATCCGAAAGCCTCACTTCACCATTTTCAATAATGCAGTAATAAATAACGCCTGTTATTTGATAATCCTCATGGACTGAGTTCCATGTGTCCAATAGTTTAACTGGTTTTACAATAAGTCCGGTTTCTTCAAACACTTCCCTGATTACTGTTTCTTCAGCACTTTCTCCAAACTCCATCCTGCCTCCGGGAAGTTCTAACCAGTCCTCTTCGATTATTCTTTTATGCAGAGCCAAGAATTTACCTTCATGAAGTATTAGTGCCTTAACGGCAAAATAAATCATCTTTTCAGTATCCATTTTATCATCCGTCCTTTAATGACCAAAAATGCGCCGGCTAACATGCATTTTATATACTTTTACATCTACAGCAGTATTTTACCATTTATTTCTGAAATATGTTATCTATCTCTTCAATCATTTATTGAGTATGAAATCAACCGTATGGTAGAATTAGGAGTAACTGATAACCTGACTTTGAAAGGGGTGTTTTATTTGAAAGAAGTATATTATTTACAAAGAGGGCGTGGGGGCTGATAGAGGAACAAAGCTTAATTAAACAGGTTTTATTCCTCTATTGATAGTAATAATGGAGGAATTTACAATGAGCGTAAATAAAGAAAATATTTTATACAATGAAAGGTTCCCCCTTTCAAACAAATATGACCCGGGCTGGGTACTTGACAACTCTATGGGTTTAAATGCTTTATGGCTTACAGAATGGCTGTGTGAAGCTATTGACTTAAAACCTGGCATGAGAGTCCTTGACTTGGGTTGTGGAAGAGCCATAAGCAGTGTTTTCCTCGCAAAGGAGTTTGGGGTTCAGGTTTGGGCATATGATTTGTGGATAGAAGCTACAGATAATTGGAACAGAATAAAACAACAGGGACTTGACAACAAAATTTACCCGATACACGGTGATGCGAGAAACATGCCCTTTGCCGAAGGTTTCTTTGATGCAATCATCAGTGTTGACTCATATATCTATTTTGGTACGGATGATTTGTATTTATATTATCTGCAGAAGTTTTTAACTCCCGGTGGAACGTTGGGCATTGTGATGACCGGACTTATGAAAGATTTCAAGGATGGTATTCCGGCGCACTTAAAAGACTTCTGGGGGCAGGACTGCTGGAGCTGGCATACAGTTGACTGGTGGAACAAATTATGGGAAAGAACCGGTTTGGTTGACATTAAAGTTGCCGACACGATGCCGGAAGGCTGTATAACGTATGTTAAGTGGAAGGAAGCACAGGATAAGGCCGGTAAGAATCCTTGGCCGCAGGATACTGCCATTCTTAAGAAAGATGCAGGCGAATACGTCGGATTTATCAGACTTGTAGCCAACAGGAGGTAAAAACTGTAACAAAAAACCGATATAAAATTTATCGGATATGGCGGATTAACAATCCATAAAATAAAAATATCGAATTATTGAGAGACCCTGCTGCCAGTATATATGCAGGGTCTTTTTTTTGTTACATGGGTAAAACAGCTGCAAACACTTCCGGGGCGAGATATTAGACTCGTTATGCCGTCCGGCCCGGGTATTTTGATTAGCCGGATCTTGTGTGAAAAGCAGACCCTGATTGGCAATATTTAATCCTTGTAATGGCCGAAACATGAGTTTATACTTGCATGGGAGCATTATAGATGAATATCGGCTGCTTTCAATATTGGCCGGCACAGCTTTTAAAGTAATTAAAGATAATGCCCATATATAGAAAGGATGATGAAGCAGTGAAAAGAATAATGACGGGAATAGTTATCGGGATTATTTTGTCGTTGGCAGTACCGGCATTCGCTTCAGCGATATTTGACAGAAATAAAGTGATAAACATGACTGATACCTGGAAGATTTATTACAACGGTGAAGAGGTCAATATGGATGACCCGAAACAGGATGAAGATTATCAGATATTAGGCTATAACGGCAGGACATATGTACCGGTCAGATTGATAATGGAATTAGCCGGGTGTGACAGTGAATTGATGTGGTCGGATACAAACCCGACAAAGATATTCCTGAATAACATTGAAATGGAAAAGCTGATGCAAGAGAAAGAACTATACAAAGAAAAAGCGGAACAAGCTTCAAAATTATATAATGATTATGCAAGCAAGTTCAGTGCTAATATAGATACTTCAGTAGGATATATTCTTAAATTTGACAATATAACGCTTACTATATATACTGCTGAAAATACCATAAAGTATGAAAAGGACGGCAGGGTTATCGGAGTATACCACGCCAGGTAAATCAGTTACCAAAAAGAATAACCCTGGGTAGCTGCAGTGACTTTGCCATTTCATACAATAATCAATTCAGGTTGCCGTGATATAAAGCCTGGCAGATTCTGCCGGGCTTTTTAGATCGAAAAGATAGAATCCCATAATCAATTAATCAACTCTATTGGAATTATTGATAACCGGACTTGTGCAAATTCAAAACTACATGATAAAAAATGACAGCAAAATATCCGGCCGTTTTATGATAACCGGCTCAATGGAACGGCAGGCCGGTAATACCGGTTGCCTGATAAATGAAGGATATATGCTTTTGATATGTTAAAATTTGTTTACCAGGTATAAATAAATGGTATACATAATTATTATACAAATTTCGATAATTATAAAAATAATAATTGTTAGGTTGGTACATAAAACTGTTTGGAGGGGATTACTATATGGAACTTGATTTTAAGCTGCAGAAAATAATTAAAAAGGAGGCGGAGTACAAGTCAACTAATCTAGGTCTTAATCTGTTAATATCCAGATTGCAGAGAAGGTATTCTCTGAATCCGTCACAGGCGGAACTGGATAACTGCCTGCGTGAAATCAAGGCGTTTTTTGAAAAATATGCTAACATTATGAAAAAAGATGTTGATGCAATAGAAAAACTGTAGGAGGTAAAGAGAATGTTTATTAATCTTGAAGAAGCGAAAAAATTAATTTTAGAAGGCAGAATTCTACATATCGCAGCAGAAGAGTCGTTGTTGAATCAATTACCGAAGGGTAAGTGGATTGCTGGTACTACACCGTATTTTATTACGGAGCAGGGTGGAATTACGAGCAAGGATAAATTATTCGTGAATGAAATTACAGACGCAGTCGATTTTAAGACGGCAGTTTACGACAGGAGCAATATATTTGATATTACGAAGGATGCATTTGCAAATGGAATGACGTTTCTGGTCATGCCTTTCGCAAGCGATGTGGCAGTTTTCTATGCCAAAGAAGCGCCGAATGTGGATGATCTGTTTATGAATCCGGTTATCGGCTGGATTTCGGGTTATGATCTTTCTACCGGATCGAGCGCTAAGGTATATGACGGCGTTACAGGTACGGCGTACGGCGACAAAGCGGTTGCACTGCATATCAGCTTACCGGACAACAAAACCGCCTCCATCGGTATAGTTAATATATTCAGTGCTGATAATGACGATGCGGTAATTGAGTTTAAGGAAGATGCGTTATCAGTCACGAAATGCCTGGTTAACGGAAAAGAAACAGTATTTTCGGATTATATCACTGAAAATAAAATTGATACACAATTGCCGTTAGTCGCTGATTACAACGGTGTATTGATAAATGTATCAATAAAATCCGTATCTAAAGAAAATAAAACAGTGGATTTCTATGCTCCCGTATTTTCAGGAAAGGAATATCGTTTCGCACGTCCTGTTGACGATTATGCGGCAAGCTTAGCGGAACAACTGAAAGGACATAAGGATGTTAAACCTGTTTTTTCCTGCAATTGCATCCTTAATTACCTTTACGGCAATCTTGACGGAAAAGCGACACCGCCGTTCGCAGGACCGGTAACTTTCGGAGAAATCGCGTACCAGCTTCTGAACCAAACTTTAGTGTATGCAGAGTTAATCGACAAATAAAAGTTTTAATGTTGTAATCTTTACCGCTGGAACAACCGGAATAAACGGAGCGGTTTTCATAACCGCTCCGTTTCATATTCAATTAAATTCCCCCTTATTTATTGATTGTAAGTATCTATTACTCCCGGTCGGCGCAAAAATTTCCCGTCCTTTAATATGGTCAGTTGAAACAGCTATATAATTTCTTTTATTGCCGTGCGCGCGTTATAGGCGCTGATTTATCGGCGAAAGTCCATGATATCTCAAACTGTGAGTAATAAAAATATTCCATGCAGGCATTATATTATTCAGAAAGTTTTTCCGGATATTAAAGCAACAGTTCCATTTGCTGCATTAAATATGTAGGAAAAAGCGGAACCATTCCGGTTTTCGCGGGGAAGGAGAAAAATGGAGCAGATTAAGGTATGGTTTGTCACACCTGAAGCGGCGCCGTTTGCAAAAACGGGCGGGCTGGCTGATGTAGCCGGCTCACTGCCGCGCGCGTTAAAAGATCTTGGAATTGACATACGCGTTGTAATGCCGAAATACCGACAGATACCGCAGCCGGTTATGAACAAAATGATGTTTTTGGGGTATACGTTTGTTGATTTGACGTGGAGGCATGAGTACTGCGGTATTTTTACACTGGAGCACGACGGCGTTCCGTTCTATTTTCTTGATAATGAACATTATTTCTACAGGGACTGGTATTATGGCCAGGCAGACGACGGGGAAAGGTTTACTTTTTTTTGCAAGGCGGCTCTTGAAGTGCTTCCCGTTATTGGTTTCAAGCCTTATATTATTCACTGCAACGACTGGCAGGCCGGGCTTGTAAGTCTTTTGCTCGACGCGCATTACAGGGACTATCGGCACAATGGATTTTATAAAACAATACACACGGTAATGACAATTCACAACCTGAAATACCAGGGTGTATTCCCTAAAGAAATGATGGATGAAATAATCGGGCTTAGCTGGGAATATTTTCATCCGGACGGAATTGAGTTCCATGATAAGATTAATTTTCTCAAGGCCGGAATAGCGTATTCAACCAGAGTAACGACAGTAAGCAAGGCTTACGCGGAAGAAATAAAGACCGACTTCTACGGCGAAAACCTGTCAGGCATAATACGCAGGCGTTCTAATGATCTTTCCGGCATCGTAAACGGAATCGACTATGAAAACAACGACCCGAAAACGGACAAAAAAATATATGCGAATTTTGATGCCGACAATCTTGATGGAAAACAAAAAAACAAGGAAATGCTGCAAAAGGAACTTGGCCTTAATTTGGCGCAGGATACTCCGTTAATTGGAATTATATCAAGACTGGTAGATCAGAAAGGGATTGATCTTGTTGACAGAATGATAGCCGAATTGCTCGATATGGATCTGCAGATGGTTGTTCTCGGGACGGGGGACAAAAAGTATGAAGACATGTTTCTATGGGCCCAGTCCGCATATGCCGGTAAAATGTCGGCCAATATCCGGTATGATCATATACTGGCACGGAAAATTTATGCATCGTGCGATATGTTTCTCATGCCTTCGCTTTTTGAACCGTGCGGCTTAAGCCAGCTTTTCAGCATGCGCTACGGGACCGTGCCTATAGTCAGGGAAACAGGCGGGCTGATAGACACTGTTATTCCATATAACGAGTATACCGGTGAAGGTACCGGTTTTACGTTCAGGAATTATAACGCCCATGAAATGAAGGACGCTGTTGTCAGGGCAATAACGGTATACAAAAGGAAAAACGAATGGAAAAACATAGTCAGGCAGTGCATGAGACAGGATTTTAGCTGGAACCGTTCTGCAGCGGAATATATTAACCTTTACCGCCAGATTTGCGGTATTACGGTAACCAAATAAGTTTCCACCGCATAGGATATACCAGTAGACCTATGTGAGGTGATTTGTAATGGGAGATTGCGACAGGGGCTTTTTTGGAGGCTGGGAATGGATTATTATTATAATTATTCTGATTATTATTTTCTGTCCCGGTATATTTGGTACAAGGGGTGTGCATGATAACAAATTCTGCAACTGAAACTTTCAGAAAAACGGCTGCCTTCCGGGTTTATTCCAGGGAAGGCAGTCTTTTCTGTTTTATATAATATCAACAAATTTTCCGCTGCGGTAAATCAATTTACCGTCCGCATAAATTTTTCCGTGGTCCTGCATATCGCAGACCATGTCCAGATGTATTCCCGACTGGTTGTCCCCGCCTGCCTCGGTGAACGAATTACCAATGGCCGTATGTATTGTTCCGCCTATTTTTTCATCAAACAAAATGTTCCGCGTAAAACGCTTTATATTATAGTTTGTTCCAATTCCTATTTCACCGAGATAGCGGGAGCCGTCATCGATATCCAGCAGTGAGTGAAGAAAATCTTCGCCTTTATCGGCTGCGGCCTTTACCACTTTTCCGTCTTTAAATTCAAGCCATATCCCGTTAATCTCCCTGCCGACGGCAACAACCGGATAGCTGTAGCTTATATAACCTTCAACGCTTTTTGTATGCGGACTTGTAAATATTTCACCGTCGGGCATGTTCTCTTTGCCATCGCAGTTTATCCATTTCCTGCCCGTTACGTCCATCACAAGGTCCGTATCTTTTGATACAATCCTGAGTTTTTTTACACCGTTCAAATACTCGCACAGCTTTTCCTGCTTTGCCGAAACGGATTTCCAGTATTCAACGGGGTCTTCATTCCCGAGGCCGCAGGCCGTATATACGAAATCCTCGTATTCCTCCGTGCTCATTTCGGCTTCCTGGGCTCCGGAGTGCGAAGGATAAAGCGCTCCGCACCATTTCAGATCGCTCCTGTCCGACATGCGCTCCATAAGCCGAAGATTGACTTCACGCGTTGCCTGGGCCAGCGTTTTTATTCTTTCGGCAGGGATATTCGTAAGCTCTTTTAAATTGTGCTGCCCGTATATCATCAAAAAAGCGCTGTAGTTTTCAGATTTGAATTTCATGTACGGAGAAACGAACTTGAGCTGTTCTTCGGTGGCTTCTTTGTAAAATATATAGGAAAGCCCCGGAAGGAAGATATTAGTGTCAACGTATGCACCCGCCCTGATTGCTTCGCGGAAAACCTCACGGACAAGTTCAGAGGCGATATCGTAGGATTCCAAAAGCATATAATCGCCTTTTTTCAGTTCAAGCGAATAATGCACGAGCAATTTCGCAAACTTTGCAATGCGCGGATCAGCCATAGTATTATCCTCCAAAAATAACAATATTTTATTTCAGTATACAGTAAAAGTGAAAAAATATAAAGGATTTCGGCGGGTCCTGGCTCTGGTGTTTCGTTTCCGCTTTTCTTGTATAAATTCTGTGATTTTGGTATAATCCATCTGAATTATGAAAATAAGGGGGGTAACGTGATACGGTTATATGATCGTATCATGTACGGACAGATGATAAGAATTCTGGTTGTTTTTACAGGAGGCACTATAGGGTGCACGGTGGATGATTCGATAATTGACGTTGACAAAATAAAGCCTTTTTACCTGTTGAAGCTGTTTAATGAGAAATACGATATCGGCGTTGAATTTGACACGATACAGCCATATAATATTCTCAGCGAAAATATCGTTCCCAATAACTGGGCTGTGCTGTATGAGGAAATAAAAGCGGTGAATCCCGAAAAATATGACGGCATTATCGTTACCCACGGTAGCGACACGCTTCCTTATACTTCCGCGGTACTTGGATATTTGTTTAACTATCTTGACATACCTCTTGTTGTTATCGGAAGCAATTACCCGCTTGAAGACAAGAGAAGCAACGGGCTGAATAACTTCTATAACGCGGTGCGGTTCATTGCCGAATCGGGTATGAAAGGCGTATACGCGATATTTGAGGATAATACCGGCAGGAATGTGGTATATCTTTCAACAAGGATAATCGAAGCCGACCAGTATAATGATCAGTTTTCGAGCTTCGGCGGCGTCGACTTCGGTGAAATGAAAGATGGAAAACTAATATTGGTGAAAAGCAAAATAAACCCGGAAAAGGAAAAGCTTTTGGAAAGCAGGGAAAGATTTATAAAAGGAAGCATTGATTTTTCGAACCGGATATTGGCGATAAGGCCGTACCCCGGACTTGACTACGGATTTTTTGATCTCGGCCGCGGGCCGAAGGCCGTTCTTCACGGGTTGTACCATTCGGGAACGGCGTGTGCGGCCGGACAGGAGCATTCGCTTCCGCGCTTTATAAAAAAATGCAGGGAAGCGGGTATAGACTTTTATATTGCTTCTATAAAAAACCCAAAAGGCGATCTGTACGCGTCAAGCGGGGAAATAATCGAAAGCGGCGCGATTCCGCTTGCGAATATTTCTTTTGAAGCGGCTTTGGCCAAGCTTTATATAGCATATAACCAGAAAGAGATGACACCGGTGGACTACATGCTCAATGAACAGTATTTTGAGTTTTTGCCTGCATAAATGCACCGATTATTTCCTTTGCAGATGATTGGGAGGAACGCTATGCTCGTTGCGCGCGCGTGGAAAGACTATGAGATACTCGATACGGGAGACGGAGAAAAAGTTGAGCGGTGGGGCAGTTTTATTTTGAGAAGGCCCGACCCTCAGATTATATGGCCCTGGCAGAAGGAAAGAGAAATCCGGGAGAATGTGCATGCGGTTTATCACAGGAGTTCGCGCGGCGGCGGGAAATGGGAAATATTGAAGAAAATACCCGAATCGTGGACTATTGAATATAAGGAGTTAAAATTCAAGGTTTCACCTACAGGGTTTAAGCATACGGGAGTATTTCCCGAGCAGGCTGTCAACTGGGACTGGATGATCGAAAAAATTAAAAAATCGGGAAGGGAAATCCGAGTGCTGAATCTATTCGGATACACTGGCGGAGCCACTCTTGCCTGTGTTTCGGCGGGAGCTTCGGTATGCCATGTCGACGCGTCGAAGGGCGTTGTCACATGGTGCCATGAAAACGCGGAACTTTCGGGATTTGCCGACAGACCAATAAGGTATATAGTTGATGACTGCTTAAAATTCGTTGAAAGGGAAATACGGCGCGGAAAGACCTATGACGCGATAATAACCGATCCCCCGTCTTACGGCAGGGGTCCTAAAGGAGAAATATGGAAAATAGAAGACGAGATGTACAGGCTGCTGTCCGGATGCGCCTGCCTTCTTTCCGAAGACCCGCTGTTCGTGCTTGTGAATTCATATACAACTGGGTTTTCCCCTTATGTTCCGGCGAACATATTGGAGATGACGTTAAGGAAAAAAGCGGGCGGAACAATAACCGCGGGCGAAGTCGGCCTTCCGGTGAAAGACAGCGATATTGTCCTGCCGTGTGGGGTATACGCGCGCTGGGAGAACAGCAAATATACCGACAATATTTAAATACACCTTGAAAGACAGTTCCGTAAGGGTTATCATATAAGCATATTTATAAGGTTATTCCGGGAGGATGATGCATTTAGTGGATTTTAAAGAAAAATACGATTGTATCATTAATACGCTGCAGGACAAAAAAGCGAAGGATGTAAGGGTCATAGACATCCGGCAGCTTACAGCGATTGCGGATTACTTCATTATATGCAGCGGCACGTCGACAACGCATATAAAAACTCTTTCCGATGAGGTGGAGAAAAAGCTCACTGAAAACGGCGTGAAACCTCTCAGAAGGGAAGGGTATAACAGCGCAAGATGGATACTTATGGACTACGAAGATATAGTTGTTCATATATTCCATGAAGAGGATCGCGAATATTATAATTTAGAACATTTATGGCAGGATGGCAAAACAATCCTGCTTGATTCTATAAATTAACCTTTGCCGGCTTATAAATATATCGCGGGCGTTTAACTTTCGGCTTAACGTTAATTTTGCTGTGTTCCGATATATTTTTTGATAATTCTTGTGTGGGAGGAGAAAAAATGGCTTATTCAACTGAGATAGACAGGAAATGGCAGAAAAAATGGGAAGAAACCAAGCTTTACAAATTCGACAGGGAGAATCTGGACAAAAAGCTGTACTGCCTGGAGATGTTTTCATACCCGTCCGGGGCGAACCTTCATGTCGGTCACTGGTATAATTTCGGGCTGACCGATTCATGGGCAAGGATGAAAAGGCTGCAGGGGTATAATGTTTTTCATCCTATGGGATTTGATGCGTTTGGCCTGCCTGCCGAGAATTATGCGATAAAAACGGGGATACATCCTAAAGATTCAACATACAGGAATATAAGGACAATGGAGAAACAGCTTAAGGATATGGGAGCGACCTACGACTGGGATTATGAGATTATTACGTGCGATCCCGAATACTATAAATGGACGCAGTGGATGTTCCTTAAGCTCTATGAAAATGGTCTCGCGTACCGTAAAAAGGCGCCGGTTAACTGGTGTCCCAGTTGTAAAACCGTGCTGGCAAACGAGCAGGTGGTTGATGGAGCCTGCGAACGATGCCACAGCGAGGTAACAAAAAGGGATCTTACGCAGTGGTTCTTCAAGATTACCGAGTATGCGCAGGAACTGCTCGATTGTATCCCTGGCCTTGACTGGCCTGAAAAAACGAAAAAAATACAGACAAACTGGATTGGCCGTTCCGAGGGCGCGGAAGTGGAGTTCCGTGTCGATGGCAGCGATTTAACTTTTAAAGTATTTACAACAAGGGCGGACACGCTTTACGGAGTAACATACGTTGTACTTGCGCCCGAAAGTGAAATTACAGATCTTGTGACAACGGAGGAATACCGGCAGCAGGTTGAAGAATACAAGGAGTTTGCGAGAAAGCAGACCGAAATTGAAAGAATGTCCACGGTAAAGGAAAAAACGGGGGTATTTACCGGGGGTTACGCGATTAACCCTGTCAACAACGAAAAAGTACCGATATGGATAGCGGATTATGTCCTTGCCGGGTACGGAACGGGCTGTGTAATGGCAGTTCCGGCGCATGACGAGAGGGACTTTGAGTTTGCTCAGAAATTCAATCTTCCAATCAGAAGAGTTATCCGCGGCATGGACGGCATGCCTGACGAGCTTCCTTTTGTTGAGGACGGAATTCTTGTCGACAGCATGGAGTTTTCAGGAATGACGTCCGAACAGGCAAGGGATGAGATAGTAAAGAAGCTTGAAAAGGAAGGCAAAGGCGAGAAAAAGGTGAACTACCGGTTAAGGGACTGGCTTGTATCGAGGCAGCGGTACTGGGGAGCGCCTATCCCGATTGTTTACTGCGAATGCTGCGGAACGGTGCCTGTGCCTGAAGATCAGCTTCCTGTCGAGCTTCCGTATGATGTTGAATTTACTCCCGACGGGGAATCGCCGCTGGCAAAATGCGAATCATATATTAATACGGTTTGCCCGAAATGCGGAAAACCTGCAAAACGTGACCCGGATACGCTTGATACTTTTGTATGTTCATCGTGGTATTTCCTGAGGTATCCCGACAACCGCAACGATAAGGAGCCGTTTAACCGCGAATGGATAAATAAGCTTCTCCCGGTTGATAAATATGTCGGCGGAGCCGAACACGCTTCAATGCATCTGCTTTATGCGAGATTTTTTACGAAAGCGCTGCGTGATATGGGATATCTTGATTTCGACGAACCATTCCTGTCGCTTGTCCACCAGGGAACGATCCTTGGACCGGACGGCGCGAGGATGAGTAAATCAAGGGGAAATACGATATCCCCCGACGAATATATAGAAGAGTACGGTTCGGATGTGTTCAGGCTATACCTGGCCTTCGGTTTCGCGTATACCGAGGGGGGACCGTGGAACGATGAAGGGATTAAGGCGATTTCGCGCTTCGTAAACCGTGTGGAAAGGCTTGTTGATAGCTTTTTGAACGCAAGGGATAAAACAGGTTCCGACCGGTTTGGCCCTGATGAGAAAGAGCTCGCGTTTGTCCGCAATACCGCCATAAAGAGTGTGACCGAGGACGCCGACAAGTTCCAGTTCAATACGTCCATCGCGCGGTTAATGGAGCTTACAAACGCATTGTATAAATATGAAGCACTCGATAACAAGAACAGGAAATATATGGAGGAAACGATCCGCGATTTACTGATAATGCTTTCTCCGTTTGCCCCGCATTTTGCGGAAGAAATGTGGGAAAAGATGGGATACCCGTATTCGATTTTCAACGAGAAATGGCCGCAATATGATCCTGAAGCGTTGAAGAGAGATACGGTAGAGCTTGCGGTGCAAATAAACGGGCAGGTAAAATATAAAATTGAAGTGCCGGCGTCGGCGGATAACAAGGAAATTGAAGAGGCCGCCCTTAACGACGAAAAAGCGGCGGTTTACCTGAAAGACAGGGAAATTGTCAAAGTTATTGTCGTAAAGGGCCGTCTGGTAAACATTGTCGTAAAAAAATAAAATGCCTGCAGTTTTTATCAGTGCTCATACATTATGGATCGGTTGTGAATAGTGATTGGAATAATTGGCTTCCCAAGTAACGCGGAGTCCGGGTTCCGCTTTGCTTGGGAAGCAATTTTACAGTTTCACGTCCTGCCAGACCCCGTCAAGAAGTACGCGCTGTGTGGTATATCCCGCCGACTTAATCATTTCCAAAGCCTTATCGTAATAAGCGTCAATCCAGTCGGGATTATGCGCGTCGGAATTCAATACGATGGGAATTTCCATTTCTCTCATGATTTTCATTATCCAAACTGAAGGATATACCTCCAGAGTATATCCTCTTGAAATGCCGCCTGTATTTACTTCGACTATAACTCCCTGTTTTTTAATTTCAGTCAGCGCTGTTTCAACGGCATCCCGGTACCATTGGGAGTTCTCGGAGAAATAACGATCGCCCGCATTGTTCTTTTTCATTACGTCAATATGACCCACGATGTCCGGCGGGCGTTTACGGATCATTTCGGTGAGCAGGCTGTAATAAGCCTTAACCATTGCTTCGACGTCACCGTCGAAAGTTGTGTCAAGAGTTTCGATAAATTCCTCCGGTGTGGCGTCAAGCGCCATATAACGGCCGGTCGCTTTGCTGTATAGAAAGTGGATGGCTCCTATCGTATAATCGAGTCCCGGCATACCGCGGTAATCCGGGCTGTTCGGGTAATAGTCCGTTTCAAGACCGGCATATATCTGGATTTGATTTTTATATTTCTCCTTTAACCGGAGGATTGTTTCGATATATTCATTCAAAAGCTCCGGTTTCATCGTCCAATAGGTTTCAAACAGCACGGGCGCATGACTTGAGAAACCGATAGCGTTAAAACCTTTTTCAATCGCGGCACGGACGTAATCCTCGGGATGCATTGCTCCGTCGCAAAAATAGCTGTGGGTATGATAAGTTGCAAGCATAGTATCTCCAATCCTATTTAAGCTTTAATTTATTTGCCAGGTTCGAAATATTCACCTTATTTGCCAGATTCGAAATGTTCATCGAAAGCAGCTCGACATAGCGCTTAATCTTTTTCGTAGTGGTTTTTTCAAATTCCTCTTCACGTATTTCAAAATGTTTTATTTTTTTATAATTCGTCAGTTTTTTGTTTGCCTTTTTAACCTCGGCCTTTATTATTTTTTCGAGTTCCTCTTTTTCAGGCTCTTTTCCGAACTGCTCTATTATGGCCTCCATGTTGGGCACTATCTGGGCACATACGATCGTTTCCTCGCCGTCTTCGCTGTCTACGCCGTATACAAGCGATTCCTTGATAAATTGGCTTCTGTTCAGATAAAGCTCGATATCTTCCGGATAAATATTTTTCCCGTTTTTCGTGACAATAACGTTCTTTTTTCTTCCGGTTATGTATAAAAATCCGTCCCTGTCTATATATCCAAAGTCGCCGGTATAGAGCCACCCGTCTTTTAAAACCTCTTCGGTGGCCTCACGGTTTTTGTAATAACCGAGCATTACATTATCGCCCTTTACAAGAATTTCACCGATTTTATCCTTGCCCGGGTTATCAATTTTCACTTCTACCCCGGCAATAGGCAAACCAACCGAAGCGTCTTTGTACACCTCGACGCGGTTTACCGATACAATCGGTGAACATTCGGTAAGGCCGTACCCTTGAAGGAGATTGAAGCCCATTGCCCTGAACGCTTTTGATATTTTCGGGTTAAGCGCCGCGGCGCCGGATATTATTATCCTGAGTCTCCCTCCAAGGCTTTCATGCACCTCGCTGAACAATTTCCTGCGGAGGTCTATGCCGAGTTTATAAAGCAGGGAAGCTATAAACAAGCCGAACATGAGTTTTTTGTATGAACCTTCTTTTTTTGCTTTCTTTACAATCTTCTCGTAGACCGATTCGAGAATCAGGGGCACGGACATCATCAAAGTCGGTTTATATTCCTGGATATTCTTTGATATATGGCGCAGACCTTCGCAGAATCCTATCGAAATGCCGAGATATACCATTGTTAAAAACCCGGCCGTACATTCATACGTATGGTGAAGCGGGAGAATCGACAGGATGCTGTCTCTCGTATCGGCATAAATAAGCTGGGAAACGGCCATTATGTCATGGCAGATATTTTTATGCGAGAGCATGACGCCTTTCGATGTGTCGGTTGTGCCTGAAGTGAAGATAAGCATGTGCATCACTTCCGGGTCAATTTCGGCGTCAATGTAATCGCGGTATCCTTCGTTAATCAGCCGCTGCCCTTTTTCAATAAGCTTTTGAAGAGACAGAACACCGTTCTCGTCTTCTTTATGATCCATGCTGATGATATATTTAAGGGAAGTAAGGTTGTTTTTAATATCCATTAAGATATCCAGGTAATCGGCCGAAGTTATAATGGCTTGCGCCTCCGAGCGTGAAAGAAGGGATTCGAGTTCATTTGCGGGAAGCTCCTTGTCAAGCGGAACAATAACTCCAACCCCGTTGACAACGGCAAGATATGTCAGGCACCATTCATAGCGATTTTCACTTAGAACAGCGACCATCGCGTTTTTTAAACCAAGTTCTGTTAAAGCCGAACCGAATGCGTTGATTTGTTCCTGGAACTGTTTGAACGTAACGGAGTAAAAATTTCCATCTTTATCTTTAAGCGTAAAGGCGCTGCAGTTCGGGAATAATTCAACGCTCTGTCTGACCATGTCTTTCAGGCTTGTTATCTTGCGTACCTGGAAGTATTTATGAACTTTTTTGGCCATAATACCCACCCCGATTATATAAATTTAAACGGGAAAAACGGAAGAAACTGCTTCGCAATTTCAGGTACCGTTTACGCGAGGCGGGAAATCTCAATAGTTACCCGCCGCCCGAATATATAATACTATTCTATTATATCCGACGAGGCAGATAGTTTCAATTAACGAAAAAATAAAAATCAGCCGTTCAGTATTCCGTTCAGTTCTTCCATTTTCTCGTTTGAAGGGGGTGTAACATCGCCGAGTGAATACGGAAGTCCAAGTTCTTTCCATTTATATTCACCGATTTTGTGAAACGGCAGCAGTTCGATTTTTTCAAGGGACGAAAACTGCGAGCAGAAATTTTTCAAAGCGGTTATATACGAGGGAGTATCGTTAAGGCCGGGTACGATAACCGAACGTATATGAAACGGCTTGCCTATATCGTTCAGGTACTTCGCAAAAGAAAGCACCGTATCATTTGCGGCGCCGGTAATCTTTTTATGAATACCCGGATCTGTATGTTTTATGTCAAGAAGCACAAGATTGGTGTATTTCATCAATTCATCGAGCTCTTCCGAACAGCAGGCTGAACCGTTTGTGTCAAGGCAGGTATGGATTCCTTCATCACGGCAGAGCCTGAATAGTTCAGTGACAAATTTAGCCTGAAGCAGCGGTTCGCCTCCCGATACCGTGATTCCTCCGCCCGACGCAGTAAAATACAGTTTGTAGCGAGCGGCCATTGCCGCTGTTTCTTCGGCACTGAATTCGCTGCCCGCCGACAGAGGCCATGTATCCGGGTTGTGGCAGTATATGCATCGGAAATTACAGCCCTGCAGAAAAACTACAAACCTTATTCCCGGGCCGTCAACAGTGCCAAATGTTTCAAAGGAATGGATCCTGCCGATCATAAAGCCTCCTTTAAATACCGGTTGCTACATTGCCTGGTGGAAAGTCCTTGAAATAACTTCAGCCTGCTGCTCTTTCGTAAGGCGGATGAAATTTACCGCATACCCCGAAACGCGGATTGTAAGCTGCGGGTACTTTTCGGGGTGTTCCATCGCATCCTCGAGCGTCGACCGGTCAAGAATGTTTATATTAACGTGATGCCCGCCCTGCATAAAGTAACCGTCAAGCAGAGCGCCGAAATTTTTCCGCCGGATGCCGGGCTCTTTTCCGAGAGCTTTGGGTACAAGCGAAAGGGTAAGCGAAATTCCGTCCCTGCAGCTTGAATAAGGCAGTTTCGCGAGGGAATTCAGGCAGGCGAGAGCGCCCATAATGTCCCTGCCGTGCATCGGATTTGCACCGGGCGCGAAAGGTTCTCCGGGTTTCCTGCCGTCTGGTGTCGCTCCTGTTTTTTTACCATAGACAATGTTTGATGTTATCGTAAGTATCGAAAGAGTATGCTCGGCATTCCGGTACGTGCTGTTCTTTCTCAGTTCATTGATAAATCCATTGACAATCATGCAGGCTATACTGTCGACACGGTCATCATCGTTGCCGAATTTCGGGTATTCTCCCTTAATTTCAAAGCCAGTTATCAATCCGAGGCTGTTCCGTATTGTTTTTACGTATGTGTATTTTATCGCGCTTAAAGAATCGACAAGAACGGAAAGGCCGGCTATGCCGAAAGCCATGTACCTGTGCACATGGGTATCGTGCAGTGCCATCATGAGCCGTTCGTACGCGTATTTATCATGCATGTAATGAATTGTGTTCATCGTGTTTACATAAAGTCTCGCAAGCCATTTCTGCAAATTAACAAACCTTGTGTAAACTTTGTTATAGTCGAGGTATTCATCCGGATATATTTCGGTTTCGGGCGCAATCTGTTCACCGGTAATTTCGTCTTTGCCGCCGTTAAGTGCTAAAAGCAGGAGTTTAGGCATATTGCATCTGGCGCCGAAGAACTGCATGTCCTTACCGAGGCTCATCGCGGAAACGCAGCACGAAATGCCGTAATCATCCTGGTATATCGGCCTCATTATATCGTCATTTTCAAACTGTATTGAGCTCGTTTTCATCGAAATATCGGCGCAGAATGATTTAAACGGCTCAGGCAGGCGCGTTGACCATAAAACACTAAGGTTCGGTTCGGGAGCAGGGCCTAGGTTTAACAGCGTTTGCAAAAAGCGGTACGTTGTTTTTGTTACCATATGCCTCCCGTCACGGCACATGCCTGCAAGAGCTTCGGTTATCCACACCGGGTCGCCGGCGAAAAGCTCGTTGTATTCCGGAGTACGAAGATGGCGTATAAGGCGGAGTTTGATTACAAACTGATCAATAAGTTCCTGTGCCGTTTCTTCGGTTAATAGACCATTGGCGAGATCCCTTTCGATATAAATGTCAAAAAACGTGTTTACCCTGCCGAGTGAATTTGCAGCTCCGTTTGTTTCTTTCATCGCCGCGAGGAACGCGAAATAGGTCCACTGCACTGCTTCAACCGCGTTTCCCGCAGGCCTTGATATGTCAAAACCGTACGAAGCGGCCATAGCCGAAAGATCCTTAAGTGCCTGTATCTGTTCGGAAACTTCTTCCCTAAGCCTTATCACTTCGTCATCCATATCCATGTCAAGAATAGTATCTAAGTCCTGCTGCTTTTCCTTTATAAGAAAATCAACGCCGTACAATGCTACTCTCCTGTAATCGCCGATGATGCGCCCGCGGCCGTATGCGTCTGGAAGCCCCGTGATAACACCGCAGCGCCGTGCCTTTCTCATTTCTTTTGTATATGCGTCATATACGCCGTCGTTGTGGGTTTTCCTGTATGTTTTGAATATTTCGCGGATTCCGTCCGGCAGCGAGGTATTATACGCTTCACATGATTTCTCGATCATGCGTATTCCTCCGTTAGGGTATATGCCCCGTTTAAGCGGGACATCGGTCTGAAGCCCGACGATTACCTCGAGGTCCCTGTTTATGTAACCGGCAGGATACGCCGTAATGCTTGAAACCCTGCTTGTATCGATATCCAGGACGCCGCCTTTTTTAATCTCTTCATTAATAAGTTCTTTGCATATATTCCATAACGCGGTTGTTTTTTCGGTCGGTCCCGCAAGAAAGGAAGCGTCCCCGTCATAAGGCGTGTAATTTTTGCGTATGAAATTGCCTACATCAATGCTGGTCTGCCAGCTTCCGGGCTTAAAACCTTCCCATTCGACATAACGGTTCATTAATATCCCCCTCCGTTCGCACCAAAAAAAAACAGGGCACTTTCCTTTCGAAAGTGCCCAGGCGGTCGGCTTTTAATAAATCATACTCCCCTGTGGTATCCCACATTGTCCGCCAGTCGTATGATTTATATTTTAAATTCATCTGAATAAAGTATACAATCCGGAACAATATTTTGTCAATGCCTGTCGTCACCGAAGACGGTGTCAAATTGTTGTGGAGTTTTTGCTTGACAACCTCCTGTTGTTATCCAACCAAACTCCTTAACCGGCCATAAGATCTAATTAGTATCTGTGTTGGACTATTAGTGGGTAGATTG
>JAAYXD010000119.1 GCA_012516065.1 Clostridiaceae bacterium | reverse complement strand
GCATAAATACATGCCGTTTAGTTAAATCCTTATTTGCAAAGCTATTCAAAAAGTTTTTCGCGGGGCAATATACAGCCAGCCCCATGAATTAAAGGAAAATATAAAATACAAAGGCTTTAACCTTATATCTGCTTTACCGACTTTTCTCCCCGGTTAATCCCTGCCGAACAGATCCCTTGTATACACTTTGTCCTTTACGTCCATTATTTCCTCGGACATACGGTTTGCCACTATCACATCGGATATCCTTTTAAATTCCTCCAAATCCCTTATAACCCTTGAACGGAAAAAGCTATCCTCTTTAAGCGTCGGTTCATAAACAACAACCTCAATGCCTTTTGCTTTAATCCGCTTCATGACACCCTGAACAGAAGAATGTCTGTAGTTGTCGGAAGCGGTTTTCATCGTTAACCTGTATATCCCGACAATATTCGGTTTTCTCTTAAGGATCATGTCCGCGATGTGATCTTTTCTCGTCCGGTTCGCATCAACAATGGCAGCCATTATATTCTGAGGTACATCACGATAGTTGGCCAAAAGCTGCTTTGTATCCTTCGGAAGGCAGTACCCGCCGTAACCGAAAGACGGGTTATTGTAGTGGTTTCCTATCCTTGGATCGAGCCCGACGCCTTCTATTATCTGTCTCGAATCAAGACCCCTTATCTCCGCATATGTATCGAGTTCATTGAAAAAGGCAATTCTCATCGCGAGGTAAGTATTCGCAAAAAGTTTTATCGCTTCGGCCTCGGTAGGATTTGTAAACAGCACCTGCACATCCTTTTTTACGGCGCCTTCAAGCAGCAGATCGGCAAATACCCTGGCCCGTTCGGATTTTTCCCCTACAACAATCCTTGACGGGTAGAGATTATCGTAAAGAGCTTTTCCTTCTCTTAGAAACTCAGGTGAAAATATAATATTATCGGTTTCAAACTTCTCCTTAACCGATTCGGTATACCCGACGGGCACAGTGGATTTAATAACCATGACAGCATCGGGATTTATTGATATTACATTTTCAATTACATTCTCAATGCTTTTCGTATTGAAATAATTCTTTTCAGGATCATAATCCGTCGGAGTCGCAATTATAACATAGTCCGCGTCTTTGAACGCAGCATTGCTATCTGTCGTAGCGGTAAGATCCAAATCACTGTTTTTTAGAAAATCTTCTATTTCTTTATCTATAATAGGGGATTTTCTATTGTTTATCAGGTCAACTTTTTCCTTAAGTATGTCAAGCGCAATAACCTTATTGTGCTGCGCCAGAAGAACCGCATTCGACAACCCGACATAACCCGCGCCGGCAACCGTTATTCTCATTTTCATACTCTCCTTTGAATAATTCTGTTATTTGATTTTGTAATAGTCTTTATACCACTTTACAAACTCTCCAAGTCCTTGTTCAAGGCTTGTGGACGGCCTGAAGCCGATATCTCTTTCCAGATCGGACACATCAGCATAAGTTCTTAAAACATCGCCCGGCTGCATGTCCATATATATTTTCTCGGCTTTTTTGCCTATTTTCTCTTCGAGTATTTCTATAAACCTCAATAAACTGACAGGCTCGTTGTTTCCAATATTGTATATTTTATACGGAGCAAAGCTTGTGCTTATATCATCTTTCGTTTCGTCCCAATCCCTATTCGCCGCGGGAATTCTGTCCATAAGCCTTACGATGCCTTCAATTATGTCATCGATATACGTAAAGTCCCGCTCCATCTTACCATGGTTAAACACCTTGATAGGCTTTCCGGCTGTTATATCCCGCGTGAAAGAAAAATAGGCCATGTCCGGCCTTCCCCACGGGCCGTATACGGTAAAAAACCGCAGCCCTGTTGTCGGAATGCCGTAAAGGTGGCTGTATGTATGCGCCATAAGCTCATTGGATTTTTTCGTAGCAGCGTAAAGGGAAACAGGATGATCGACATTATGGCTTGTGGAAAAAGGAACAACCTTGTTCCCGCCGTAAACAGAGCTTGATGAAGCATATATTAAATGCTTCACCGGGAAATTCCTGCAGGCTTCAAGAATATTCATAAACCCGATAAGGTTGCTGTCAACATAAGCATACGGGTTTTCAATCGAGTACCGCACACCTGCCTGCGCAGCCAGATTAATAACATGCGTAGGCCTATATGTTTCAAAAATACCATCAACTTCGGCTTTATCCTTTAGGTCTGCCTTATGAAATCTAAAGCTATTATACCTTTCCAGTATCTTAAGCCTGTCCTTTTTAAGACCGGGATCATAATAGTCATTCAAGTTATCAATGCCGATTACTTCACAGCCTTCTTCCAACAGTTTTTTCGACAAATGAAAGCCGATAAAACCGGCCTCACCTGTCACTAGATAGGTTTTCGTGTTATCTAAGCTTTGAAAGTCACTTTTCATCCTACAGCCTCCAATAGAG
>JAAYXD010000245.1 GCA_012516065.1 Clostridiaceae bacterium | reverse complement strand
TATAGCATCAGCATCTTAAAGGGAGATTATGTTTTATACTACAAAAACAAAGAAAACAACACAGCATGGATAAAAATTGCAGTTAGCGAAAGTGGTATGTACTCAGTTGGTGGAGACTATGTATCCTATGAAGTAAATTAGGTAGTGTCAAAAAAGTTATGAAAACAACGAATTGATATTACAGAAATGTAAGTAATTTGAAAATCGGACATTGACAGCAGAATAGAGTGGAGAAAAAGGGCAAATAATTTAGTGCTTAGAAGAGTGAAAGCACTTAGCAGAGCGGTCTAAGGCAGTTATGCGCATGAGAAAATAAACCTTAGAGGTTTAGTATATGTTCACATGTAATTTTTTAAGCGACTTGATGCTCTAAAATATAATCCTGTGCCATATCAAGCAACTCCAGCCACCTGGCCGGCATGTTAGGAAGCTTAGCTACACCGGGGATATTGACAGGAACCCTGTATCCTAAAGCTTTATGAGGTCTTAAGAAATTATGCCAGGTTGTAAACAGAGTCAGGTAATTTTGGCAATTAGCGAAAGCGGCGAAGCCATTGGTTGATTTGTAGTAACGTTTTAGAGTGCGGTTAAGCCTTTCGATAACCTGTTTAAGAGGTCTGTATTCTGCAGAGACAGGATCATCATTTGTCAGGCCGATAACCTGAGTAACATCGAAATGAATACCGTGGCTTGCAAAGAAGTGCTGAGCCAGCAGGTAGATGGGATTACCGTCGAAGACCAGGTTCAAACCTTCCGGAATCGTTTTGAATTTGGAGAGAGTATCGTCAATGGCTTTGATAGCAGCGATGGTATCCCTTTTAGGGGAAAGATGATGAGAGGTAATAATCTTCTTAACGGTATCGATGATAAAGAAGACATAATGCCATTTACCATTAACCTTGATGTATGTTTCATCCCCACAGATAGAACTGGTTAAGGGATATTCATAATTATCCACAAAGGGTTTAAGCAGTGTTGCAGCAGCATTGGCATGGTTGATTACGGTCTGATGTGAGATATTTACTCCATGGATATCTCGCATAATGGATGAAACCAGCCTGGAGCTCATACCGTAATTGACGTAGTAGGACAGAATTAATCCCATGGTATGGGGCGATGAATGGATTTTGGAAAGGTCCACATCCGGCATGACTGGAGATCGTTTTGAAAGTGGTTTGAGCTTGATTGTAAATTCTCTGTATATGTAATGGAGTTTGAAAGCCTGAGGTTCTATAACATAGCGATTATACTCCTCGGGTGTGAGCTTTCTCAGGTTAGATAAGTAAAAAGAGCATTCTGGATTTTTGCATTTAAAGACATTAAAGTCCTTACGTTCTTTAATTCTTTCCAAAACTCTATTACAGTGTGGGCAACGTATAGCTGCGTTTTTTAAGTAGTCAGTACCGTCACCGAACGTGAATTTACAGACTTTGCAAAGATATTGGGTGTTCCTGGCCTTACCATTGTTCCTGTAGATATAGGAATGAGGAGCGCCACACTTAGGACAGATAATGTTATCTGGAACCGGAAGGCAGCCTTTACGGCGCGAAACAGGCCTCAATGGCTTCCCACACTCAAGAAGATGCTCTTTAAGGAGTTGGATGTAATCAAGTCTTTCAAATGATTCAACGACAGGCATGGAATCGACCTGAAGTTTTCTGTACTCCTTACGTACAGGTTCATCGTAGAACTTCTTTAATGAGTATTTGCCCAGGATAATCCACATAAGGTAGTAAATAATTTTCAATTGTATTTGAATTGTTAGGCATAAAGATAGTATAATATTACTCAAGGTGATACACTCCTTTTGGGTGATATTTGATTGTTAGGGCTTGAGAATATTATACCAAAGGGTTATCACCTTTTCTAATGCAATTTAAATACAACTCAAAGCTATATTGTTGTGGATTTGATGGAAAAGTTCATTCTGGCAAGAATCGCTAAGCTTCAGACCGTGGACAAAATCATGGATAAGATGTGGAAAACCCTAAAGGGTTTCCTGCGCACAGCCATAAATGTCTGCGCCACATCTTACCCACAATTTTGCCCACAGCCTTCAGCAAGCGCTTCTAAGCCATAATAAACTTTACCACAAGCTCCACAACAACTATTACTGCTGTTAAATATAATATATTCAATATAAAAGCCCTGGAAATTTTCCATTTTTCAGGGGGGATACGAAAGTAACTGGTGTAAGCCAGTGAAATAAATGGTTTAGGTCAAAATTCATTCAGAATTTTTGACACTACGTCATACTGTAAGGGAGATGGGGAAATGAAATTTACTAAAATGCACGGAATCGGAAATGATTATGTTTATATAAACTGTTTTGAGGAAAAGGTGGAAAAACCCGAGGAGCTTGTGAAGTTCGTCAGCGACCGCCATTTCGGTATCGGTTCCGACGGGCTTGTGCTGATACTGCCTTCTACAAGGGCTGATTTCAGAATGCGCATGTTTAACCCCGACGGTTCGGAAGCCCAGATGTGCGGAAACGCGATACGATGCGTCGGGAAATATGTCTATGACAATAATATGACAAACAAAAAAACGGTATCGATTGAAACCCTTGCGGGAATTAAGGTTTTGGAACTGATAACGGGCAGCGACGGCAAGGTCGCGATGGTTAAAGTCGATATGGGCGAACCAATACTTAAAGCACACAGTATACCTGTCGACAGTGAGCTTGAATTGTTTGTGAACCAGCCGCTTCAGGTTTTGGGCAGCGAGTACCGCGTTACATGCGTCTCAATGGGCAACCCGCATGCCGTTATATATGTCGATAATGTTTCCGCGTTTCCGGTTGATAAGGTAGGTCCTGAAATAGAAAAACACCCGCTTTTCCCCGAAAGGATAAATGCGGAATTTGTTGAGGTTATTAATTCAAAAAGATTGAAAATGCGGGTATGGGAAAGAGGAACGGGGGAAACGATGGCCTGCGGCACGGGGGCATGCGCGGTGCTTGTGGCTTCGAGCATAACGGGAGTCTCCGAGAGGAAAGCGATCGTGGAACTGCTCGGCGGCAATCTCGATATTGAATGGAACGAAAGCAATAACCACGTGTATATGACAGGTCCGGCAACCCTGGTATTCACAGGGGAACTGTATATTTAGCCTGTCGTCTCAAAGGCTTTCTAATAAATAGTTTTAATTGAAGAGGAGAATGGGTATGGTGCGACTTAACGAAAACTATTTAAAACTTCCCGGCAGCTACTTGTTTGCCGAGATTGCGGACAGGGTAACAGCATTTAAAAAAGAAAATCCGGATGTGGATGTTATATCCCTTGGTATCGGGGATGTAACAAAGCCGCTCGTCCCGTCTGTTGTCGAAGCCATCCGCAAGGCAGCGGATGAAATGGGATGTGAAGATACTTTCAGAGGTTACGGGCCATATCAGGGTTATGATTTTCTCGCCGAGAAAATAATCAGGCATGATTTTATCAGCCGCGGCATTGAACTGTCAATGGACGAAGTATTCATAAGTGACGGGGCAAAAAGCGATACCGCGAATTTCCAGGAAATCTTCGGACAGGACAATGTTGTCGCGGTAACGGATCCGGTATATCCCGTTTATGTTGACAGTAACGCAATGGCGGGAAGACTTGGCGATTATGACAGCAGCACGGGAAAATGGACAAATCTCGTGTATCTGCCGTGTACTGCCGAGAACGGCTTTGTTCCCGCTTTGCCCGAAAAAAAGGTTGATATTATTTACCTTTGTTATCCGAACAACCCGACAGGAACGGTTCTGACAAAAGAGCAGCTAAAGGTATGGGTTGATTACGCGCGCGACAATAAAGCCGTTATTCTTTTCGATGCGGCATACGAGGCGTATATTACCGAAAAGGACATCCCGCACAGTATTTACGAGGTAGAAGGAGCGAAAGACGTTGCTGTCGAGTTCAGGAGCTTTTCGAAAACCGCCGCGTTTACGGGCACTCGCTGCGCCTATACGGTAGTGCCTAAGAGCGTAGTTGCTTACACGCGGAATGGCGAGGCTGTTCCCCTGAACCGGTTGTGGAACCGCAGGCAGACCACGAAATTCAACGGGACACCGTATATAGTTCAAAGAGGAGCCGAAGCCGTTTATTCCGAAGAAGGGCAGAAACAGATACGCGAAATGATAAGCTATTACATGGAAAACGCGAAAATTATCCGCACAGGTCTTGAAAGCCTCGGGCTTTCCGTTTACGGCGGGATAAACGCGCCGTATATATGGCTGAAGACCCCGGCCGGGTATGATTCATGGCAGTTTTTTGACAAGCTGCTGAAAGAGGCATTTGTTGTTGGTACGCCCGGCGTAGGATTCGGACCGAGCGGGCAGGGATATTTCAGGCTGACCGCGTTCGGAAGCCGCGAAAACACTGAAAAAGCTGTTGAAAGAATAAAGAACCTGAAATTCTGATCTAAATGGCCGGGATTATTTCCCGGCCTTATTTGCGTATATACCTCGATATAATGCTTTTTCGCGCTTTTGCTTCGAGATGATCGTCCAGCGGCTGGAGCGAAACGAAATCGCTGTATTTGCGTTTTAGCGCGAGCGTAATCAATTCATCGGCAAGCGCGGGGTTTTTCGGAAGCAGGCTGCCATGAGAGTATGAACAGAAAACATTTTTATATCTTGCCCCTTCATAACCGTCTTCTCCGTTATTGCCGAAACCGTATATAACCTTTCCCAAAGGTTTTCCGCGTTCGCCAAGATATGTTTTTCCGGAATGGTTTTCAAAACCGACTATATAACCGTTCGGTTCCTGGTTCAGCCCTTCTATTGAAAAAATAAGGTTTCCTACCAGGCGTTTCTCGTTTCCTATCGTCCAGTGATCCATAATACCAAGGCATGGAATTTCTTCACCCCGCGGTGGTTTATAGTAGAGCCCCATCAATTGAAACCCGCCGCAAATGCATAAGAAAACCACGCCGTTTTCAACCGCTTCGGTTATCCCTTCCTTTTTATTTTCAATTAAATCCGCGTACAGGATGCTTTGTTCATAGTCCTGTCCGCCGCCTATGAATACGATGTCGTAATCGGAAGGGGAAAACCTGTCTCCGAGCGAAACCTGGCAGACCGAAGCTTCAATGCCCCGCCACTCCATCCGTTTTTTCAGGGCCTGAATGTTTCCGTAATCACCGTAAAGGTTCAGAAGATCGGGATATAAATGGCATATTGATAACCGGTACATTCAAACATCCTTTCAGGCATTTTACTGCCAGAAATATTTCAGTTTATACCTCTTTTCAAGTGTTTTTCTGATATCAAGCATCGCCGTATATGTCGGGAGAATATACAGCGTTTCGCCGGGCTTTAGCATATTTAACGCGGCATCAAGCATCGCGCCCTTATCGTTTTCAATCGTTATACGGTTAGAATATATTCCCGCGTATTTCAGCCTTACTGCCATGTCATCGGCTCGCGTTCCCGAAACAAAAAAGGTTGAAACACGATCCTGGATATCCGCAAGCACTTCAAGCTCAACGTCCCAAAGCCAGGAAACATCGGTACCGTCGGCCAGATTGTCATTTATTATAAATGATATCACGGACGTATTTTCGACCGATAAGAGAAAGTTTATTACCTGGCTGAACCCGACAGGATTTTTTATCAGAATTACTTGTATCGTCCTGTCGCCAATCGGTATCGATTCCATACGACCAAAACCGCTTTCAAAGGAGGAAAGAGCATAAACCGTTTTCTCGTGTGAAAAACCGAGGGTTTCGGCAAACGCAGCCGCCGCAAGAGCGTTATAGACGTTATATAACCCGGGAAGATTTATTTGTGCGGAGAATTTCCCGGAAGGAGTATTAAAAATAACTGCGGAAAAATCACCGGACAAAACCGTTATCTTCTCTATGTTAACCAATGCCTCCGGACGGCTGTATCCGCAGCCGGGACATGTATAATGGCCGAGATGGCCGTAAAAGCGCGATTTGTATTGATACTTTGTTTTGCAGTACAAACAGAAGGCAGCATCATGGTTTAATGCCGGGTCCTGCTCCTGGACCGGGAATACGGCCTGCTCATTGAGCCCGTAATAAATAACCGGATTGGACACATTATTACCTAAGGACGCGCAAAGCGAATCATCGGCATTCAGTATTAATGTCGCGTCGGGAATATGGGATATCCCGTCCCGGACAGATCTTAACGTATCGTACAGCTCACCGTAACGATCGAGCTGATCCCTGAAAAAATTGGTTACTACAACAGCAGCAGGCTTAACGGTTTCGGTCGCGACCCTGAAGGCGGCCTCGTCAACTTCAAGCAGCGCCGTATTTGATCTCGGCATCAAGTTCATTTTAATGTCTGAAATAAGGCAGGCGGCTATGCCGCTGACAAGGTTCGCGCCGGACTTGTTTGCGACGTATGATATGCCGTTCTCTTTAAGTATCTCGGCTATAATTTTGGCTGTTGTTGTTTTGCCGTTAGTTCCGGTAATCATGAATATCCTGTATTTGCGCGACAATTCGCTGAGTATTCCAGGATATATTTTTATTGCAAGTTTTCCGGGAAAAGATGTTCCTCCCGAACCTGCGAGACGCAGAAGAAAAATCGCCGCTTTGGCCGCGATAACAGCAACGCGTAAGCGGATAACGTTTATTATTCTTTTCATAAATTTCCAAGCTCCTAAATATTTCCGCAGTTCCTGGTCCGGGCGTTAACCGCCCGATATTTTTTCGTTATGTATTGCTTCAGAATCCCTTGTGTTAATTATTGCACAATATTTTTTCCAAATACCGTATGTCTTAACAGCAACTATTTTATTAATAATAAACTGTTATAAAGTTATGGCAATCAAAGTATTTTTATTATACAATAATCATAAAGGCTATACAATGATTGCTGTTTATCAATTATTCCTTCATTTTATCGTATTGTCAACAGCAAATCATACAGAACACGGCTTAAGGAGGCAGGAGATTGGATTCTGCAGAAAAGAACCTTATTGAGTTATCCGCGAAAGGAAACGTGGAAGCTTTTGAAACTCTGATAAAAACTCATCAGAAAAAAGTTTATAATATCGCGTTAAGGATGACAAAAGATCCTGAAGATGCGCAGGAGCTTGCGCAGGATGCGCTTGTACGCGCATTTACTGCGATAAAAAAGTTCCGCGGCGAATCAAGCTTTTCAACGTGGCTGTACAGGATAACAATAAACGTATGCACCGATTTTCTGAGAAAGAGAAACAAAGCGGTTGTTGTGTCGCTGGAACAGGGCGCTGCAGGAAATGAAAACGGCAGTCCGGTCCAGATTCCTGAAAAAAACCCGGGTCCCGATGAACTCGCCGAGAAAAATCAGCTTAAGGAAATGGTAAAGCAGGCAATGGACATGCTGTCCGCTGAGCATCGTCAGGTATTGATTCTTCGGGATCTGATGGATCTTACATACAAAGATATAGCGCGAACCTTAAATGTCAATGAAGGGACGATTAAATCGAGAATAAACAGGGCAAGGGACGCCCTGAAGCATATAATTGTTGAACGGGAGGAACTTTTTAAGGATTATGTCGTCAAATTGAATAGAAAGGGGGGGAATTCATGACCAGGTGCGATAAATATTTAGAAAATCTATCGGCATATTTGGACGGCGAGATGCCTGATGACAGCGTTAAGGATATCGAAGAGCATTTGCGCGAATGTGAAAAATGCTCGGAAGAACTGATCATATTAAAAACGATAATATCGGCCATGAATGAATTGGAAGAAGAACTGCCCGACGGTTTTGAAGCCTCCCTGCATAAACGCCTTGAGGAAGCTGCAGCAAAACCCGACGTTAAATCCAAACCCGGAAGAGTAAGATTGATTGCCCAAATTGCGGCAGGTTTTGTCGTTGTTGTTTGCCTTGGTTTTGCGATAAGAGCGGGTTTTGTGGGAAAAGGAGGCAATACTGCTGCTCCCGCTGACGATATGTATATGTCGGCTACGCAGAGTATTGCCGAAGTAAAAGGATTTGGAGCAGCGGGCGGGGCATCGTCCGCTAAAAGAGCGGTTCCGGAAGCGTCCGGAAGTGCGGACGGAGCCGCTTACAGCGACAAGCCCGAAACGGAATATTTCGCTTTGACTGACAGCGCGGTAAGTGACGAAAAACCTTTTGATAGTACTATGGAAATTCAAAAAGCGCAGGCTGATAAGGATGTTATGATAACATTTTCTGAAGACGCGCTGTCTTCGAAGAAAGAAGGCCAGGATACGCTCGTAATAATAACGGCTGATGACGCGGAAAGCGCGCTTGAAAAGATTATCGAAATTGAAACGGGGATTAACCGGAATGAACAGTTCAGCAATGTTGCAGATTTGAATAAAACGCTGAGTGCTGTAAATACCGGAATTGTCAGCGGCAATCGAGTTGAAGTCAAGCTCCTGTACTCTGATAATGAAACATGGCAGCAATTTTTAACCGAAGTGCAGGCGAATTTTTCGGAAGTTCAGATTGAATCCGTTCCGAAGTCCGAGGATGTTGAATATATTCGCGTTGAAATTATAGAACAATAGCATGTCGCCCTTCGTCACTGAAATCACCCGAGCTACCCGCTGGGTTACAGCATGCGTCCGCGGTAATTGTTCAGTACGATTAGGGAACTATTGTACAATAACGGAAACTATAGCGGAATGAAGCCTGGAGATGTACAGTCAGAGCGAGGATAAGCAAGTCGACTGTCTGAGCAAAAATGCTTCATAAAAAAATTATTCAAAGCATTTTTGTGAGTTTCGACTTGCCCGAGCTGAACTGTATAGCTCTTGCAAATGAAGCTCCTTGTTGACGTTATTGTACAATAGTTCGGACAGCAAAACGTTTGACATGTTTTCGCGGGTCCTGGCTCGGGTGTTT
>JAAYXD010000118.1 GCA_012516065.1 Clostridiaceae bacterium | reverse complement strand
TGGGAATCAAGAAAAATCCGGATTAGACTGAAATATTCAATGAGTTGTTCCGATTTCAAAGGTTTAAGCAAATAATCGGTAGCTTCATATTTAAGAGCCTGCTGGGCATATTTAAAATCGTCATAACCACTTACAACAACCTTTTTTATATTAGGATCCCTTGAATAAATAATTTTTAAAAGTTCAAGTCCATCCATAACCGGCATACGGATATCAGTAACAACAACATCCGGAGAATAGCTTTCGACCAGTTTCAAAGCTGTTTTACCATTATCAGCGGTTCCTACAACCTGGAATCCCATGTTCAGATTTGATATTTTTTTTACAAGGTTGTTGAGAATCAATGGTTCATCTTCTGCAACAATTACACTGTATACTATATTGTCTTTCATTTTCGGTCACCCTCCCATAACATTGCTTACGTGCTTCCTCCAATTGTTACGACCGCTCCTCCGTCAATATTGTTTCTTATTTGAAAAATCATTTTATTCTTATAGGCCAATTTCAATCTTATATATATATTCAGAAGACCCATGCCTTCTAATTCAAGACTTGGGATCAGCCCATTTTTGTTAACCTCTTCTATTTTTTCATTAATGGCTTTTAATTTGTCGCCATCAAAACCTATTCCATTATCTTCGACAGTAATCTGCCAATAATTGTCTGTTTTATGTCCATATATTCTCACATTCCAGGGCGCCTCCCTATATGTCCCATATTTTATTGCATTTTCGGCAAGAGGTTGTATTATAAGCTTGGGTATTCTTATTTCTTTCATTTCGTCGTCTATTTCAATTGAATATGACAGCTTGCTGCCATACCGGAATTTCATACATGAAAGATATTTTTGTGTATATTCGATTTCAGTGCTTATCTTAACAAGCGGCGATTTGTCAGATGATATATACCGCAGCATATCCGAAACATTGCCGCACATCTCAGCAATTTGTTCAAACATTGATTCTTCCGCCATAACACTTATTATTGACAGTGTATTATATAAGAAGTGTGGATTCATTTGCGATTGCAGCGCAAGCATCCTCGCCTGCATTTCCTGCTGCTTTGAAATCATTAATTCATTATGTGATTCCTTCAATTTGATACTCATTTTGTGAAAAGCCTGATTTAAATCTTCCAGTTCGTATAAATCGCTGGAAAGTTCAATTGGATATGCAACCACCGGCAATTCCAGGTTAAATGACTTAATTGCCTTATGAAGCCTTGCAATTGGTACTGTAACCTTCTTTGCGGCAAAAAATGAAAATGCGAGGGCGAGGAAAAGAGTTACCAGCGTAACAAGCAGTACAATTCTTGTAAAAGCAAAAACAGGAGAAAGAAGTTTGCTTTCCGATATTGCGACAACAGTTGTCCATCCTGTGTATTCAGAGTACCTGTAACCAATTAACTCCCTTTCATTATTGAAAGGATTAATGGCTGTGATTGAAAAAGCCTGGTTCACATCAGGGTTTTTCAACCGGAAATAGTGGAAATCTTTCTCTGATGCATTTTCTTTCAAAGGATATATTAAGTCACCATTATTATTATAAACAAAAATACGCAGATCATCGGATCTGTTATTTATGTTTCTGTCAATACTTTTGAATATCTCATCGTAATACTGCTTGACTTCTACAATACCCTGAGGAACATTATAATTATCAAAGTATACACGGAACAGGGAAATAAAGTAAGGACTACCTCTCTGTGTGACAAATTTTGATAATTCTTCATCTTTCATTGGCAGGGAAATAACTTTCTTCCCGTTATTATCGATAACTTCTTCATACCATGGTTTTTCACTCACGGATAAATTCTGCTGCCTGTTATCCGTACCTGTTCCAAAAACTTTGCCATTAAAGCCATAAAGGTATATCTGCTGGACCGGCCGATTAGGGCCGATGATTGCAAAAAGTACGTCAATAAGCTCTTTTGTGTTATTGATGTATGCATATTTCCGATTATTTTCATCATACAGCGTATAGGCTGTTTTATCCGGTTCGCTGATATATTCCATAAACCGGTCCTTAACAGCGCTTGAATAAAGAACACTCATTGATATTTGATCCATTTTCTGTATCTCTATGTCCAATTTGTCCGATGTTGAATCCGAAAGGTTTGCAATAGTTTCAAAAGCCTTATCCTTTATGAGCTTCGAAACCCAAAAATAAAAAAAGGTAACAAATACGGCAAACACTATTATTATAATCAATGAATAAGTAAAAAATAAATTTGATTGAATTGTTTTTATTCTTTTTCTCATAGGTTCCTCCAGAAAGGAAAGACACGCTTAATTAACACAAAACAACTATAATAACAGTTGGTTAAATAAGTGCAAATAATCCGCCTTATTTCTGCATGTTAATTCTGGAACAACTATTATAAACTATAGGTACGGTACGTGACAAGTAAATTGTACAGGAGTGGGCGCCTAATGTCAATGCCTTGCGCCTGTATATTTTACTAAACCGTAAAATTAAGCCATTAGAGGAGGTTATACAAATTGAGAAAGATTTTATTATTAATCGTCGTTTTAGGGTTGTTATGTTCCACATTTACAGGTTGCGCCGGACCTCAATCACCGTCGGGAAGCAACACAGGCAGTACGGAAACAGCACCTCAAAAGAAGAGCATAACCATATCCTACATGGCCAGCCAGGATTGGGTTCAAAAAGCTGAGCAGGATGTCGGGGCTAAATTTGAAAGTGAAACCGGAATTAAAGTAGACTATCAGATAGTACCGGCAGATCAATACCCAACTCTTCTTAAAACTAAATTAAATGCCGGGGAATGTACCGATTTATTCGGTAATCAGAGCGGTAAATTCGATATCGTATCACTACTTGATATTGAAAAGAACGGCGTTGATCTCTCTAATGAGGAATGGGCAAAAAGATTTGATCCTTTAGCTGCGGAACAACTTTCTGTTAACGGAAAACTGTACGGCATGACCCTTGCTGATGTTTCAGCCGTATGGGGAATTTGTTATAACAAAAACATATTCAATGACCTTGGTTTGAAAATACCAACTACTTACAATGAATTTAAAGACGTATGTCAAAAGATACTTAATGCAGGTATAATACCGATTTATGAGTGCGTCTCCGACGGATGGCATCATGTGCTTTGGTTCCCTGAATTGGGAGGAAGATATGAAGAGTTAAACCCGGGTCTGGCAGACAAGCTTAACAGCAATGAGACTACATTCGAACAAAACGAAACAATGCTTGAAGCTCTTACACAGTTGAAAGAACTGATTGATTTGGGATACTTCGGAAAAAACTACATGTCCAATACATACGCAGATACCGAAAAGAACATGGCAAGCGGTGAATATGCAATGACGGTCTATAATCAGGGCCTGCCTCAACAGATCGAAAACGCCTATCCGGATGTCAAGGCTGATACCTTTGGCTTCTTTGTAATCCCTTTGGTCGACAACCAAATCCTCAATGTTAATCCTGCAGGTCCTTCAATCTTCGTATATTCGGGTTCAAAAAACATTGATGCGGCAAAACAATATCTTGCTTATATAGCAAAACCGGAAAACCTTCAGTATATTCTGGATAACACGCCGAAGTTTAACTCACTGCCGTTCTCAGGGCTTAATGATAAATATTCGGACGAAATAAGGAATTTTTACAATGCTTATCCAAAACATGGGACAGTTTACCAGACACAAATTAAATACCTGAACCCTCAATGGTTAGAGATAGGCAAAGATTTGTCGGCTATGTTTACCGATGCGATGCAGCCCATAGACGTTCTTAAGAGCATTGACAAGAGAAGATCGGATGCTGCAAAAGCCGCAAAGGATCCGAATTGGGTTAACTAAAATAATATGATATACTGATATACGGATTTGGTAATAGCCCGGTATGCCAGTATCGGGCTATTACTTCAAAAAGTATCAATTTCTTAAAAAGTATGAAAGGAAAACAAAATATGAAAAGCAGAATTTATCCTTTCTATTTTGTTATAGGAACCCTTTGCCTGTATCTCCTTTTATTTGTTGTTCCCAGCATTATGGGCCTGTTTTATTCGTTTACGGATTGGAGCAGCTATAGTGAGGAAATAAACTATATCGGGCTTGAAAATTTTAAAATTATTTTTTCACCTGAGGAGCATTATTTTTCCGCTTTGAGTAATACTGTCTGGTTTACCGTTGCCACAACAATTCTAAAAACCGGACTCGGTATTGTATTTGCATTGATCCTCAACGAAGGTGTTCTATTCAGGAATTTCCACAGAGGGCTTATTTTCATGCCGTCGATACTTTCTTTCATTATAGTAGGCTTAATATTTAAGTCGATATTGAACCCTGAAACCGGCCTTTTAAACGTGTTTCTGAATAGAATCGGTTTAAGTTTTCTTGCAAAACAGTGGCTTGTTGATTTAAAATATGCCTTCAACTCGATTATCGCAGTTGATACGTGGAAGGGTCTGGGCTATATTATGACAATCATTATCGCGGGATTGCAATCAATTCCTCCCGAGTATTATGAAGCCGCCGATATTGACGGGGCGCATTACTTTAGCAAATTAAGATATGTAACACTGCCTTTGCTTAAACCCGCAATTACTATAACTATAGTACTGAATGTTTTGTATGGACTTAAAATCTTTGATACCGTATATGTTCTGACCAACGGCGGCCCCGGCTATGCTACGGAAGTTCTATATACCTCTGTCTTCAGAGAATTCGGACTTGGAAGATACGGAGTAGGAACTGCTATGTCTACCGTCTTGTTTGTGATGATGTCGGTCATTGGATATTTTACTGTAAAGCTCCTTGACAGGAAGGAGGTTGAATTCTAATGTCCAGAAAATACACCGTATCTGTTGTCATAAAAAATATAATTGCATGGATGGTAAGCATAGTAATGATGGTCCCCTTATTGCTGATTTTTATTAACTCGTTAAAGGATAAAGCACAGGCAAGTTCAATGGGTATGGATCTGCCCAAAACTCTGCATTTTGAAAATTATCTTATAGTAATTGAGCGGGGTAAACTTTTGAGGTCATTTTTCAACAGCATGTTTTACGCAGGTTCGGCTATTCTAATTGCAATATTATTAACTTCTATGGCCGCTTATGTTTTAGCAAGGAATAAGACAAGACTCAACAGATTTTTATACTTTTTTATCATTATGGGATTGGCAATGCCTGTTAATTATGTTTCATTGATGAAGGTTATGCAACTGACGCACCTTAATAATACACGAATCGGGATAGCTTTGCTGTACGCTACAATACAAGTGCCAATAAGTGTATTTTTGATTTATGGCTTTATCGGCACTATCCCTCTTGAACTCGATGAAGCAGGAATACTGGACGGCTGCAGCCCAATAAGGCTTTACTTCAATATAGTTATGCCGCTGCTTAAACCTGTACTCGTAACCGTAGCCATATTGACATTCATGGATGCATGGAACCAGTTTTCTTTTCCGCTTTATTACCTTAACAGCTCGACTAAATGGCCTATGACATTGGCTGTTTACAGCTTCTTTGGCCAATTCCACAAAGAATGGAATCTGGTAAGCGCGGATATTTTACTTACCAGCTTGCCAGTCTTAATAATATATTTGCTTGGGCAGAAATATATAATTTCGGGAATGACGGTTGGTTCTGTAAAAGGGTAAAAGCAGCTATAAAATTCATAGTAAATACTGCGTTAACTAATTTTAACTGTGTCATGCAATTTTGTATTACTTTTTTCCACTGCAGCCAGTTATATTATATTGTTTTTTTGCTGCCCTGCGCTCATTGTCAAAATCATAAAAAATACACGAGCAGGCTATAAGTGAATGTTGTTTTACAGTATATTGGAAAGGATTGCTGCAAATAGATAATCTGTTTTGCAGCAACCCTTTTTCAAAGAATATCCGGCAATTTATAACCGTAAGACTTATTTTACAAGTGCATCATATGCAGTCTGATAGAGCCTGACATATTCCTCGTAGTTGAGCTTTGACAAACCGGATATATATGTATCCCAGTCTTTATCAACATCTTTTTTGCCCGTTATGAATTCAACAATTGATGTTTTTACGTAATCATTAAGTGGTGTGAAAATCTGGTTTATTTTTGACGAGTCGTCGTTGTTCATCCAGAAAGACGGCATCTGGTCAACATCAGCCGCGTATGGGAGAAGCTTAATCGTAGCGCGGTAAAGTCTCGCCTCGTAATTTGTCGGATCATATATATCGCCTTCAACCTGGAATGTGGCCTTCCAATTAGGTTCTATCAATCTCATTGTCCAACCCCATGTGTCATTCGTCTTAGCAACTTCGCCGCTGGTTTCGAAAGTGAGATACTTACGCGTAGCGGGTGTTACCCCATCCATTCCTACCGTACCCGGATCAGCATCATCCCACTGTTTGCCCTTAATTCCAATCTGGCTTCTTACGGTAATCTCTTCCGAACAGAACAGATCCGCCCATCTTATAGCAACATCTGGACGTTTGCATTTGTCCGTTATCACAAATTGAGCGCCGCTTAGCCGAACATCTTTTGCATAGGGAGTGCCCATATAGCCATTCGGCCCTTGAAGAGGAAAAATATTATCATACTGTTTACAGCGTTCAATATTGTTTACGCCGACAAACATTCCTAAATGCCCCGCAGCGGCGGCTCCAGCTATAGCTACACCTTCGTTGTTGCCTATAGCAGATAATTGCTGCTCATTTTGGGTAAACGCCGCGGGATCAATCAAACCTTCATTATAAAGAGTTGCAATGTACTTTAAACCTTGTTTAAAGCCGTGTAAGCGTCAAACGCTGGCAGACAGCACTAAGATCTATCAGGCTTCTTACCGCCTAACCATTTATCAAAAGCATTGGAGATTTCAATCCTAAATTCTTCATCCGACAGGCCAAGGGCAGTTCCGCGTTCATACGCCAGA
>JAAYXD010000117.1 GCA_012516065.1 Clostridiaceae bacterium | reverse complement strand
ATTTTAACCATATATTATATACTGGTTTAAAACGGTGTTATCAAAAGGATGTACTTGGAGATAAGCTATGATTTGTTTAACGAACCGTCAGGCAAGGCAGTTTCTGTTATTGAAACAAGGGCTGCTCGGCGAGCACAGATTCATTGGAAAACAGGGCGTCCTGGATTATATGCGCCAGGCAGGATGCATTCAGTTTGATCCTGTCGACGCCTGTGGCAGGAACGCTGAGCTGACGTTACAGTCACGCATTAAAAACTTCACGAAACAAACGCTTTACGAACTGCTGTATCATGACCGCAAGCTTCTGGATTATCCCGACAAAAATCTTTCTATCATATTGACAGAGGACTGGCCGTTTTTCGAACGTTACCGCAAAGCCGCAAAAGAAAATGGTTTACGGTTTAAGGAACTCGCCCAATTGGAAGAGCAGGCCAAAACTTACATACGAACGCACGGCCCGGTAAGCTCCGACGAATTGCCAATATACGGCAGCGTCCGCTGGCATTCGGCAATTCACTGGAGCGGCAAATGGGACGGAGATACGAATGCGTCACGTTCGGTACTGGAGCAACTGTACTCCACGGGCGAACTTATTATCCATCATAAGAAAGGCACACGCAAATATTACGATCTTGCCGAAAAACATATACCTGACGAACTTCTGAACGCCGCCGATCCGCTGCCTGATGATTTCGAACACCGGAAATGGCGTGTTCTGCGGCGTATCGGCGCAGTCGGGCTTATGTGGAACCGGCCGTCCGATGCGTGGCTGAATATATGGGGTCTGAAATCGCAGCAAAGAAACGAAGCTTTCAAAGAACTGCTTGATGAACGGAAAATTCTTGAAATAAAAGTGGAAGATTTGAAATATTCTTTATTCTGCCGCGCAGAGGATATACCAATTATTGAAACCGTTCTGAGGGAAGATAAGTTTAAACCGCGCTGCGAACTTATTGCGCCGCTTGACTGCATGATGTGGGACAGGAAACTCATATTTGCCCTGTTCGGTTTTGATTACACCTGGGAAATCTATACTCCGGCAAATAAACGGAAGTACGGCTTTTATGTTCTTCCGCTGCTTTACGGCGACAAATTCATCGGCCGTTTGGAAGCTGTTGCCGACAGAAATACAGGAACTCTTACAGTTAAAAACATATGGTATGAGGACGGCGTAAAACAGGATAAAAAAATAAAAACGGCTGTCGGGAACTGCATAAAACGATTTGCGGAATTTAACGAATGCGATAAAATTATCAGCGGGAAGTAAAGCGGAACGTATGCTTTGCTTACCCGCTGATATGATCTTTTTCCTCATCTGTTCATTATATTAGCGGTTTTGCTTATATTACATCCTGGCCGCTTGAAACCTGAACCAAATCCGCGTTCTTCACCGAAAACGTGAAATTTTCCCCGTCATAGTCAACATATACCGAGCAGCCGGGTTTAAGCTCGCCCATAAGGAATCTTTCAGCGAGTTCGTCTTCAATATAGCGCTGGATTTTTTTCCTTAACGGCCTTGCTCCGTATTTCTCGCTGTATCCTTTCTCGACAAGTGCGTCTTTCGCCTTTTGGCCAAAAGAAACATCTATGCCTTTATCGAGTGTGTTCCGTCTTACTTCATCAAGCATCATATTAACAATGCTTCCCAACTGCTCTTTCGTTAACGGCTCGAAAACAATTATATCGTCAACCCTGTTCAAAAACTCGGGTCTGAAGGTTTCCTTAACAGCATCCATTACCTGCTTTTCGAGCGCGATCTTTACATCCTGGTTAAACCCTATGCCATACCCGCGGTTACTTGTTCCGGCATTTGACGTCATGATGATAATCGTATTCTCAAACCCGACAGTTCTGCCCTGGCTGTCGGTTAACCGACCGTCTTCCATAATCTGCAAAAGCATATTGAAAACATCGGGATGGGCTTTTTCAATTTCGTCAAGCAATATAACCGAATAAGGTTTTCTGCGGACTTTTTCGGTAAGCTGCCCGCCCTGATCATAGCCGATATAGCCCGGAGGAGCCCCTATCAGCTTTGATACGGTATGCTTTTCCATATACTCGGACATATCAAGGCGTATCATTGCGTCTACGCTGCCGAACAGTTCTTCGGCCAATGCTCTCGCAAGCTCGGTTTTGCCCACGCCCGTAGGACCGACAAATATAAACGAGCTTGGCTTAAGCCTCTTCCTGAAATCGGACCGGTTCCGCCTGATTGCCCTCGAAACGCTTTCCACAGCCTTATCCTGCCCGACAACCCTCAAATGCAGACGCTGCTCAAGGGACATTAACTTATTCGCTTCTTCTTCTGTAATACGGCCTACGGGAATCTTAGTCCAGGATTCTATAACATGCGCTATATCCTGGATTGTAACGTCCATCGTTCCGCATTTGGCCGTCAATTCGTTTATTTTCTGAAGAAGCCTGCATTCCTCCATTTTATAATCCGCCGCTTTCCTGTAATCATCATTAAGGGCGGCGGCTTCTTTCGCTTCCTGGACTTTTTTCAATTCCTGCTTTAATGATTCAAGCTCCACCAAACCGTGATTCATCAAATTAACTCTTGAACCCGCTTCATCAATAACATCTATGGCTTTGTCGGGAAGAAAGCGATCGTGGATATACCGCGCGGACAACTTAACTGCCGCTTCGATCACTTCATCGGATATCCTTACCTGATGATAATCTTCATAATAATTTTTGATGCCTTTCAGTATTTCAATGGATTCTTCTATCGTGGGCTCATCGACCATTACCGGCTGGAACCTTCTTTCAAGCGCCGAATCCTTTTCTATATGCTTTCTGTATTCATCAAGCGTCGTTGCGCCGATTATCTGTACTTCCCCTCTTGACAATGCCGGTTTCAGTATGTTGGCGGCATTCATCGCCCCGCCTTCGGCATCTCCGGCCCCTACTATATTATGAAGCTCATCAATTACAAGTATGATATTGCCGCTTTCCGTTGCTTCTCTTAAAATGGATTTCATCCTGGCTTCAAACTGGCCCCTGAACTGTGTACCCGCAACAATTGCGGCAAGGTCCAGCAGATAAACCTCCGTGGAAAAAAGTTTCGCAGGAACTTCACGGTTTACGATTCGAACGGCAAGCCCTTCCGCGATTGCTGTTTTACCGACACCGGGCTCCCCAATCAATACGGGATTATTTTTTGCCCTGCGGTTAAGAATCTGAATAACGCGTTCTATTTCCTTGTCACGGCCGATTATTCTGTCTATTTCGCCCTTCGCCGCTCTTTCAGTGAGGTTAATGCCATACATGTCAAGATATTTTCGCTTCGCCGCCGGTTTTCTGGCCTTAACCCGAACGCCGTCGTAATTCTGTGAAGATGCGTTGTCATTATGAGTATCTGTCGACTTTTCCCCGTTATTTGACTGCATCAGCGATCTCAGCAATTGATTACCCGTATTTTCTCCATCCGGAAAAGTATCCGCTATGCTGTCAATATCCATATTTTCGAAAATATTTAGCATCTGATTGTTCAGGTTTTCGATATCCTGCTGGGTCATTCCTGTCTGCTGTATAATCTGGTTAAGCGGAGCAATCCCCTGTTTCTGCGCGCAGGGTATGCATAAGCCCATCGGCTGCTTCTTGCCGTTAACAATTTTCGTAATAAAAATAACCGCTACATTTTCTTTACAAATTGAACACTTCATCAATTCAATCATCCCCGTTTCTTCCGATGTTTATCTATATCAACAACTTATTGCCGAACCTTAAATAAAGGCTAATAAGCCACCGGCTTTATATATATGCCGGCCATTTTTTCTTCCGATATTATTTTAGCACAAAGCGGAGGATTTGACCAGATAAAAATTTGTCCTTCCCTTACCTTAGTACCATATTTTGTAATTTTCATAACAAGAATAATGGTCGTATCGGGGATTTATTCCGGATATGACAGGCGTTTCCGAACTGTTATGCAATTCCCGCGCCGGTTAAATACAATATCGTCGCAAAGGCTTTTTACTATCTGCAGGCCGCGGCCGCACTCCGATAAGTCAGGTATTTCTCCTTCTGCCCTGTTTTGCTCTTCCTGTATTGTCTTGCATGCGTTGAAACCATTTCCCTTATCCCTTACCGTAATATTCAATATATCCTTACCATTAATCCAGACATTCATATATACTTTGCAGTCGTCTGAAGTCTTGCCGTGCGTTATCGCGTTCTGCAAAAGCTCACTTAATATCACGCGCACATCAAAAGACTGTTCGCTGTCTATGCCTACGGTTTTTTCTATGCGTGAAACAATCATCCTGACTTTTTCGCAAGCCTGGTGCGCATCACTTATTACAAATCCCCTGTATATTTCCATGTTGTGTTGATCATTAGGGTACAACATTACCGTTCTCCTTCAAGCGCAAAGCACCGATAATATTTTTCCGCCCGGGCTTTGAACTTATTTAAGCATCATATTATTATATATCTACATTCATATATTTACCCATATTTCCTGTTTATTTTCTCAGAATTTTTCTAAATTTCTCTAAATTCTTTTTTTCAAGTATTGAAATGTACATTTGGGAAACGTTAAAATAAGCGGCTATTTCTTTCTGGGTTTTGTTTTCGAAATATCTTAATTTCAAAAATGTCTTTTCAATCCCGTCAAAGTTTTTTATTGCTTTTTCAAGGAAATCCCTGTTATTTATACGTTCGAAAGTATCATCATCCTCACCGACGGTTTCATGCAGCTCAAGATCGTCTTCTTCAAACAGCGTCTGATCGAAAGACTGTATCTTATAAACATTCCATGACTCTATTATCTCAAGAATCGTCTCTTCGGGAAGGTTAAGATAATCGGCAATTTCATCGACCCTCGGCGCTCTCCTGTTCTGCTGGGTCAAATAATCTCTTGCCTGGTTAACCTTTTGATAAACTTCGTAAATCCTTCTGGGGATACGGATAACAGAAGCTTTATCCCTGAAATAACGCTTTATTTCTCCTATAATGGTAGGAGTGGCAAAACTTACGAATTTTACGTCCGCATTGACATCGAAACGTTCCACAGCATTAATAAGCGCAATACACGCAACCTGATAAATATCATCATAATCAACGCCGCGGTTTATAAATTTCTTTGCAAGTATTTCAGCCAGATACAGATAACGGGATACGATTTCGTTTCTTATGTTTTCGTCTTTTTCCTCTTTATATCGCCTGAACAATTCAGCGTCCGATTCTCCGTTATGTCTTCCGTTGGTTTTATTCATTCATTCTGCCCCCAGGTTTTTTCCCATGGTTATAATACAATCACCATTGCAATCAACACTGAATTCATCCATCAATGATGATATAATTGCATAGGCGAATTCTCCGGACTCGCCTTCAAACATTTTCCCGGCAAAGCCTCCGGGAACTTTAAATTGCACTTTTAAACCATCACTGAATAATTGAAATGTTATGTCATAGTATTTATCGCAGTTTTCCGTGCTCAAAGACACTATTTTGTTGCATACCTCTGATACCGCTACCTTAATATCTTCTATGACATCTATATCAAAACCTATTTTTGAAGCAATTCCGGATACGGCCAACCTGATCAGGCTGGCATAATCAGCTTTCCGGGGAAGATGAATCTTTACCGTGTCATTTTCTTTCATACCGCTTCCTCCAGAACAAAGACCCTATCAAGGCCGGTAATGTGAAAAAGTTTCTTGATGTTGTCCTTTAATTGATAAATATAAACATTGCGCTGGTGCAGCTTAACCTTTTTTAAAGCTCCGACCAGGATACCGAGCCCTGTACTGTCAATATATTTAAGCCCGTCACAGAATAATACGATATCTTTTTTGCCATCGCCTACAAGATCGTATAATTTTGTTTTAAACTCCGGCGCCGATGCTATATCTATCTCCCCGCTTAACGTAATCTCGAGCTTGTCACCGGTCTGGTTATCCAATTTCAACGTAAACAAACAGCTTCCCTCCTTTTTTCTCCATCCAGGGATACGGGTTTTATATTAAAAAGCCATGCTTTTCAAGAGCTCGTCCGCGTTTTAAACAGGCATAAACAGTTCTGTTCTACTTCAGTAATTTCATAAACTCGATTGCCTTGTCTTTTTTCTCGGTATTTGTGACTATGCCAGCAGTAATATTTTCACCGATAATACCGTTTTCCTTAACAAATTCACTGTCGGATATTTTGATTCCGTAAATTTTATCAGGCTCTATTTCTGTCTCGCCTTCATCCGACTCGTCAATAATATCCTCTCCCTTGATATAACGATCATCGGAAAATCCGAGAATATCCGCAATGTCGTCAAGAGCCATAAACATACCCTGTTTCGCCTGGATTTTAAAAACCGCTTCGTCCGTTATCAAAACATCTATTTCCTTGGCCGCAGCCATTGCGATAAGCTTCATTTGCACCGCGTACTCATACTGCGGGTCTGCTTCATATGAAGGCAGCAAAACAACACCCGGAGTTGAGGGCATTTGCTCCTTAATATAAGTTTCTATTTTCTTTTCGTCTTCCGCGAAAACTTTACCGAAAACAACAACACAGAAGTCATACTTAACCTGATTTACACAGCTTCTTATCATAAAAACCAAAAAGACAACAGCCACAATTGAAATAATGATATACACTCTGTAGTAATAAAAAAAGTTCTCAAGCTTGACAGGATCTTTTTTTAAAATTCTCGCGATTAAGGGCGGGTTTTCCCTTAATTTTTTTTGACGGAGTTCTTCCTTGTCATCTTTATAAGTATAACCCATCAACAGTTCGTAAGCCTTTGTAATATCTTCAAGAGTATATCCGTTCTCATCTCTTTCTATTGTCCGGAATTTCCTCGTCAATATGCCATAGCGCTTTGATATTTCGTCACTGGTCGCATCCGGGCTTAACTGCATTATTTCAAAAGCTTTTTCCCTGTCCAATGTTTGCACTTTCGCTCACTACCCCCTTAATAAAAACAATTTCCTGTAAACTGTTTCCCCGGTTAATCCTTCGGTTTCATTGTAGGAAACAGTAAAATGTCACGTATAGAGTACGAATCAGTAAGCAGCATGACCAGTCTGTCAACACCGATTCCAAGACCGCCTGTCGGAGGAAGCCCGTGTTCCAAAGCTACTATATAATCCTCATCCATCATGTTTGCCTCTTCATTTCCCTGTTTTCTTTTTTCAACCTGTTCAAGGAAGCGTTCCTTCTGATCAATAGGATCATTGAGCTCGGAATACGCGTTTGCCATTTCACGGCCAGCGATAAAAAGTTCAAACCTTTCGGTTAAATGCGGTTTGTCCGGCTTTCTTTTCGTAAGGGGCGATATTTCAACCGGGTAATCCATCACAAACGTAGGCTGGATCAAGTTGCTCTCGACGAACTCCTCGAACATAAGGTTAAGAATTTCGCCTTTCGTAAGGTTCGCTGCTGCTTCAATGCCTTTACTCCGTGCGGCTTCAACAGCTTCAGCCTGCGTGGATATCAAATCGAAATCAACCCCGGCATATTTCCTTACAGCTTCGGTCATTGTGATTCGAGTCCACGGGGCCGTTAAGTCGATTTCCTGCCCCTGGTATACTATTTTACGCGTCCCGATAACATTATCAGCAACATATTCAAATAGCCTTTCAGTTAATTCCATCATCCCCACGTAATCGGTATACGCCTGGTATACTTCGAGCATCGTAAATTCAGGGTTGTGTTTTACCGACATCCCTTCATTCCTGAACATGCGTCCCATCTCGTAAACCTTTTCCATTCCGCCGACTATAAGGCGCTTAAGATAAAGCTCCGGAGCTATTCTAAGATACAAATCGATGTCAAGAGTGTTATGATGCGTTATAAACGGCTTTGCCGCAGCCCCTCCTGGAATCGTATTCAATATTGGAGTATCGACCTCAAGGAAACCTTCTTCGTCTAAAAATTTCCGGATTGCAGATATTATTCTGCTTCTTATTACAAAATTTTCTTTAACCTCAGGGTTAGCTATAAGATCGAGGTATCTTTGGCGGTACCGCGTATCGGTATCTTTCAGGCCGTGGAATTTTTCGGGCAGCGGTCTTAAAGACTTGGAAAGCAAAGTATATTCATAAACCTTTACGGTAATTTCCCCCATGCGCGTTTTAAACACTTCGCCGCTTACACCAATAATATCTCCTATATCAAGTTTTTTGAATTCCTCATAGGCTTCTTCGCCCAAATCGTTTATCCTGAAGAACAATTGAATCTTGCCGTCTCTATCGTGAAGATCGCAAAAGGAAGATTTGCCCATATCTCTCTTAGCCATAAGCCTTCCCGCAATCTTTACGCTTTTGCCTTCCATTCCGTCGAAATTATCAATGATTTCCTTGGAATGATGCGTTACATCGTAACGGACAATTTTAAAAGGATCTTTCCCCTTTTTCCGCAGTTCGTCAAGTTTCTGCCTTCTAACTTTCAATATCTCCTGCAATTCCTCATTCTCATTTACAGATAAACTGCCATTTAATTCATCCGACATGCGAAAGCCTCCCGGTTAAAAAAATGCCTATAGTTAAAAACAGTTTACACTATAATAATGTAAACTGTTTAATCATCTAAAATATTATACCCCATGAACCGGTTATCTACAATACCATAAAGCTATTTGTAGATTTTCAGAACCTTCAATTTAACCGTTCCGTCAGGCACGGCGACTTCAACTATATCTCCGGCTTTCTTACCTATTAACGCACGACCCACCGGTGAATCATTCGATATCTTGTACTGGGCGGGATCGGCTTCCGTCGACCCGACGATATGGTAGTCAACCTCTTCATTAAATTCCATATCGTATACCTTTACACGTGTTCCCAAACGCACCGCATCGGTATCGATCTCATCCTCATCAATAACTGTGGCATACTTTAACATGTTTTCAAGCTGCAAAATCCTTATTTCATTCTGTGCCTGTTCGCTCTTCGCTTCGTCATATTCGGAGTTCTCCGCAATATCACCAAATGATAACGCCTGCCTGATTCGCTCTGCAATTTCTCTTCGTCTTTCGCCCTTTAAATATTCCAACTCATCTTCTAACTTTCGAAGCCCTTCATAGGTCAAGAAAATTTCTTTGCCGCTCATACATTGTTACTCCTTCTTTTATATTTCTGTCTTTATCCCCCTGACAACCTGCCAAAAAGTAATGACACATATGTACGATATTTAAAATATTCATAAATAAGAGCCGCTGTTACAACGGACAGGCAATCAGGCGGGAGTACCTGATACTTTTTCCGTAACGGCCGGGATAAAATCTTTATCCCCATTTGCATTACCTAACATTATAGTTCGCTCAATTTATAATGTCAAGAATATAGAAAAGAAAGCTGCCTTACTGCTGAAATGCGGCTTGCCGTGCGAAAGGGCGGGAATTTATAGCCTGCCTTCGCACATTTATCCGTTTCAGCACTCACATGTGTTTTATTTTTATGGCTTCCTGTCATTAAATATGATTATCGTTTTAATCTGCGTGCAAATGAAATTGTATGCATGGCGGGTTATAACAGTTATTGGATGCTGGAATTACAAATACTGTTTCGCAAACCGGGTTAATTGAGAAAACGCTTTATTTCATCAGCAAGCTTCCGGTTGATTCCTTTTACCTGGCACAACTGTTCGACGGTTGCCGTTCGTATTCTTTTAACGGAGCCGAATTCCTTAAGCAGCAGTTTCTTTTTCTGCGGGCCAATACCGGGTATCTCATCGAGAATGGATTTTTTCTGGCTTTTCTGCCGCGTTTGACGGTGATATTCAATCGCGAATCTGTGAACTTCATTCTGGATTTTTGATATAAACTTAAGAAGTTCAGGTTCGGAATCGAGCACGATATTCACGCTGTCATTTATCAGCATATTGGTTTTATGACGGTTATCTTTCGCCATACCGAGAACAGGTATATCGAGATCGAATTCGCCGAGAACTTCCTGTGCGGCATGAACATGCCCTATTCCGCCATCCACGAGTATCAGTCCGGGTTTTTCACCAAAACTTTTATCCGTTGATGAATCAAGCAATCGTCTAAATCTTCGGGACAGGACCTCCTGCATACACGCATAGTCGTTTTGAGAATCTACGTTTTTTATCGCAAATTTCCTGTAGTTATCCGGAGCCGGCATTCCGTCCCTGAAAACGACCATGCCGCCGACCATTCCCTGCCCGCTCGTATTGGAGATATCGTATGCTTCTATTCTTTCGGGGACTTCTTCAAGCCCGGCGTACTCAACAAGTTTCGCCAGAGCTTTATCCCTGCTTTCACGGGCGGTGTAACTGACCGTTCTGTATCGTTCAAATTCTTCCCGCGCATTTTCCAGCGCCATATCAATCAGGGCCTTTTTTTCACCACGCAGGGGCTGGATTATTTTTACGGACCTGTCCCGCAGATCCCGCAGCCATTCCTCAAGTACTTCATTTCTTGATACATCATGGCTGACAAGTATTTCCTGCGGAATTTCACGCCCGTTCCCATAGAATTGCGAAATAAATGTTTCCATTACTTCGGCGTCCGACATGTCGTAAGTATTTTCAAGCAAACCCGCATTCTTTCCGACAAGTTTACCTCCCCGCACAAACAGGACAACAACAATGCTGTCTATTTTATCACGTACGAGAGCGCATAAATCACGATCCTCCATTTTTGTCGAAAGCACAAGCTGCTTCGCCGTTATACTGCGTATGCTGGCCAGTTTGTCCCTTATCGCGGCGGCCTTTTCAAATTCCATGCTGTCGGCGTATTTTTTCATTTTTTCTTCAAGGCCGTTTATTATTTCTTCATGTCTTCCCTCTAAAAACCTGCAGATTTCATTTACAATTTCGTTATAGGATTCAAGATCAATTTTCCCCGCACAGGGAGCGGAGCATAACCGGATATGATAGTAGAGACAGGGACGCTGCGGGCTATCACCCGTAATCTTTCTTTTGCAGGTCCTGATAGGATATATCCTTCTTAAAATTTCGATGGATTTGCGTATATCGGATGGTTTTACATACGAACCGAAGTATTTCGAACCATCCTTGCAAATTTTACGCGTTATTTCAATTCTCGGGAATTCCTCCTGCGTTGTTATCCTGATATAAGGAAATGTTTTGTCATCCTTAAGCAGTATGTTGTACCTCGGCCTGTGCATCTTAATGAGAGTATTTTCAAGAATTAGCGCCTCGGCTTCGGTTTTCGTGGTTATTGTTTCAATACTGTTAATTTTGGAAACAAGCGCACGCGTTTTCGGATCTTTCTGATCGGTGTTTTGGAAATACTGCCGGACCCGATTCTTTAATACCTTAGCCTTTCCCACATATATTATCTTTCCAGATTTGTCTTTCATTAAATATACTCCCGATGAATTCGGGATATTGTCCAGTATTTCCTTTATTTTATCCATTATCCGCACTTTCTTTTCAGTCCGTCATACCCCTGTTTGCAAACATTTCAAGCTCATGCAGAGCAATATTTTCGTCGCTTCCGTCAACTATCAGCAGCACTTTTTCTCCTTTGCTTATCCCAAGTGATAAAATGCCCAGCAGACTTTTTGCGTTTGCTTTCCGATCCCCTTTCTGAATCCATACATTGGCTTCATAACACGACGCTTTCTGGATAAGCCGGGCAGCCGCCTTTGATTCCAGACCGGACTCGCTGCTTATTACTATTTCTTTGCTTATCATTCTGTTTCCCCCTGTAATAATAAACTATCTTGATAATTATTTATTATTTTCTATGATATGATTCTTCCAACGGACATAAATATTATACAATGACAAAAAAGGGTTTTCAAATAAAAATGTTGAACAGCACCGGAAGCATGACGCACGGGAACTAATGGAAATAATTTACGATCATGCTCTTTTTAGTTTTTTGTTAAACATGTTTGATATTAAGAAGCACAAT
>JAAYXD010000247.1 GCA_012516065.1 Clostridiaceae bacterium | reverse complement strand
GCAACCTGTGCCAATATCCTTCACCATACAATTTCTGCTCTTCTTCGAAGCATTTGGGACAAAATCTTAAATATTGGTTTAGTGGAATCCTACTGCCGATAATACCTGCTTTACCATAAATTTTGCTTCCACCTTCAGACATCATTAATTGTTTTACTTCTTCTGCCCGTTCTTTTGGAAGAAATGCAGTAAAGAATGGGTACAGAGTATGATTATAAATCAAATCATCAGCAGTATAAGGACAATTCACAGGTAGGTTAGATACCAGCGAATTCAAATTAAAAGGCATTTCCATTACAGCCCTGGAACTACACTTTCCAAATATGCTCTCCATGATAGTTTGATAACTTGTAATCCCACAGCGAACACTATAGCGTGCCAATACACTATAAAGGATTTCATCAGGATATGGGGTTGGAAAAAAATGCATCATTTAAATTACACCGCCTTGAACAAAGTATCATTCTTCTCTCCTTTGATGTATCCCTTGTCCTTTAATGCATCATATGCCGATTTACCCTGATTTCTACCTTCCTCCACAATATAGCGCAAGTCATTTTCTGATTTCGGAGTAGTCTTCACTTTTTTAGACTTCTTTTCCGTTGTGTTTCCTGAAAGAACCTGAATCGCTTTTATAACAAGTTGTCCTTCATCTATATTATGGTCTTCTGCTTCAAGCACTGCTTCAATGGCTTTTCTGGCTTTTGAAACTTCAATACCAAGTTCCGCTAACTTGTAAAGAGCCTGTTCCATTTTTGATGCCTTATTTTCCTTTTCCCTTTTTTCCTTTTGCTCCTTTATTGCCTTTATCCTCATCCGCATTTCTACTGGCAGTTTCTCCTGATTCACTAACTTGCCATAGTCAATCTCAGCCGTGCAAATATCAGAATATTTAGCAATCTCCCTAATGTTCCCCGATTTCAACGCTAAAATCATCGGTCTAACCAATTGGAGATGTTCTCTTGCTACTTGTTGTATTAATTTTTCATCAACCTGCTCTTTTCCAGTGGAAATTGCAATAGTTTGTGCCATGACAATGATTTTACAGATTATATCAATTATTCCCTGAGATTCTTCATACAACAATTCTCGCATGCTCTTTGTTAATATGCTTTCTTTCCTCGTCCACTGATACTGCCAAAGGGAATCCAGCAGTATTTCAAAGTTTTCATCATACTGTAACCTTTCCCACACCATATCCCCCTGGCCTGAACCCCTTCTTGCCTGTCGGAATTCACTCTGTAAAATTGACATAGCCTTGGGAGTTGCTATTAATATAATAGGTACTCCTGCGGTATTGACAAGAGTTACAAAAAAGTTAAGCATCCTTTCATCGCCAAGGCCTCTTGCCCCGCACAGATGCTGGACTTCATCGATAATAAGCAAGCCCAGCCCTGTATTTCTTACTACCTGACACATAAGCGTCAGCATATAATCAACAGACTTTCTTGAATTAGCAACTTTCTTGTAAAAATCAGTCCCCATTAATTGGTCTACTTTGTTAAAAAAATCAATACAGAGTCCTTTCACGCTTCCGTCGAAAGGGGTGTCCAACTTTAACCATACTAATTGATAAAAACTGAATCCCTGCCCCTTATACCTGCTATGCACAATTACCTGCGGATACATAGACAAAACCCTATTAATTGATACTGATTTTCCCATGCCTGATACGCCAATAATAGTAAAACCACAGGCTGTGCTTCTAAACTGCTGGTTGGCATTGATATCACAATTCTGTACAGCCCTATACCCATCCTTTAAACTTATTACATATTCTTTGCTCACTGGATTCCTCGGCAAGTACCCCTGCCGTATAACTCTTGAAATCCTGCTTTCCAAATCCAAATGCTGGGGTAGAGGCTGGAAGCAATGAAAAAGTTTTTGGGTAAGATGTATCCTATAGTGTGCGTCGAGATTTCGCTCCTCTTCACTGTATGGCGGATAAACGGCCAACTTTTCGACCACTTCTTCAGGAGCATAAATAGGCGGAAGAGCCTCTATAAAAGGATTTCCTACATATTCTCTTATTACTTGCTCCCTGTATACTGCCTCTTCCCCCTCCACACCATTAGGTATTGCCACTTTTCCCATAATTTCATATCTCTCCTTTGTACTTTCAACCTCTGAAATAAATTTCACTTAAGCCTTTATTCCCTAATCTTCCCAAACGCCTCTCTCTGTTTTCTTCTCAGCAAGTCAAGAGGATTAGATGGTAATTCCTCCTCAATATCATTAAAAGAGATTACCTCTGCACTCTTATCATTAATTTGCTTGTCTAATTCAAAAGCCTCTGTCTCCCGGTTTATCTCCTTTTCAACCTGCCTGTTTTGCCGTATGTTTTTCTTCCTTTGTGCATCGCTTTCTGTTGATAGTGAAAGTTCTTTATTTGTCTTGCTTTTTGCCCCTTCAACTATTGTTTCTATTTCTGTTATTAAATCTGCCTTGGCCTGCAATCCCTCATCAAGACTTTTAGCCTTT
>JAAYXD010000116.1 GCA_012516065.1 Clostridiaceae bacterium | reverse complement strand
TGATAACATGAAGCTTTTTTAATTCCTCATCATTCATTGTGTATACCATCCTTTAAGACTATCAAATATATGTGGGGGGTGAAATATTCACGCGATAATCTTAAGGGTGAAATTATCATACGATAAAGACATAAAACCAATAAAGGGAGCTAAAAACTATGAATATTCTAATCGCAGACGACGAGAATGACATCCGGAACTTAATAAAAATCAGTTTAGAGGAAAACGGATATACCGTATTGACGGCGCAAAACGGCAAGGAAGCCTGGGACATCCTAAGGACACAGGATGTCGATTTGGCGATCCTTGACGTAATGATGCCGGTGATGGACGGATTCAACCTGCTCCGTAAAATACGGGAACACAGCACCATCCCCGTCATTTTCCTGACCGCAAGGACAGATGATATGGACAAGGTATTGGGACTTGGACTAGGTGCGGACGATTATCTGGCAAAGCCTTTTTCCACTGCTGAATTAGTGGCTCGCGTCGGTGCACAACTAAGACGGAGCAATGAATATCTCTCACAGAAAGAAAAATCCAACGTAAGCATCACATACGGAGATTTGTCTATAGATAAAGAAAAATGCTGCGTCTTTAAGGGCGGAGAGCCGATTGAGCTTGGCGCAAAGGAATACAAGCTGCTGCTGCATTTTATGGAGCACCCGGAGAAGGTTTTCACAAAACAGCAGCTTTATCACGCGGTATGGGGCGAGGAATACTATTTTGACGATAACACCGTAATGGTGCATATCAGCCGAATCAGGAACCGGATTGAGGACGACCCGCAAAAGCCCAAGTATCTGAAAACCATTCGGGGCATTGGGTACAAGCTCCATTATACCGGTGAAAAGCCATGAAAAGAAAACTGTCCAATCAATTTTTCAGAAATTTTCTGGTGATATTCTTACTGACGATACTGGATACGGTACTCGCTTTTGTGTTTTTGTCCTTGGCCAGCGGATTGATTGCAGGTTCCCTGGCCAAAAACCAATATCCTGCAAGTGCGATTATCAAAGAGGATTATAACCAGATTGACGCATCCGCTGTCGTGGAAAACGGCGGCGGCGTACAGGTTGTCGATAAGGAATACCGTGTTGTTTATTCTAAGGGCCTTGACACCATTGGGAAAGATCAATTGACTGCTGAGGAATTTACAGCATTTTTAACGGAAAGCAAAAGCAAGCCTTACCATTACGATATTCTTTATCATCCCCAAGGCGAGTTTTGGCTGATTGTTACCTTTCCAACATCCATTCGGCTGGATTTTTCCCTGGTGTATAATAAAGAGGCCGCCGCAGGTGATTTTCTGCGGTCGGGTCTGGTGATTGCCTTCGTGGTGCTGATCTATCTTCTGATACTTGCACTTTTCGCCTTTATCTATGCAAGGATTACAGCAGCAAGTATAACCATACCACTGCAAAAGCTCTGCGACGGCACCAGGCTTTTGCGGGAAGGCGATTATTCTGTACGGGTGGATTTACGCCTGAAAAATGAGTTTGCTGAGCTTCAGAACACCTTTAACGATATGGCAGCCAGGATTGAGCATGAAATATCCCTGCGCAAAAAGTCCGAGGAGGATAGGCGGCGGTTGATTCTCGACATCTCCCATGACCTTAAAAATCCAATGTCCAGCATACAGGGCTATGCGGAGCTGCTCATGAAGAAGGCAGGTATGACAGAGCAGGAGCGCAATGAATATCTTGAGGTCATTCTTAACAACAGCAAAAGGGCCAACCGGCTGCTGACCGAGTTGTTTGAGCTTTCACAGATGGACAGCCCGGAATTTTCATTAAAGCTTGTCAAAACAGATATCTGCGAATACCTCCGGCAAATATGCGGCGAGCTTGTGCCGCAGCTGGAGCGCGAAGGTTTCAAATATGAGTTCAATATTCCTGAAGATAGCGTTATTGTACTGCTGGATACCGACCGATTTAACCGGCTTATTCAAAACCTGGCCAACAATGCTATGCGGTACAATCCCGGGGGAACGCTGGTTACAGTAAGCCTTACGGTACAAAATCAGCAAGTGTTGATTGATTTTAGTGACGATGGCAGCGGCATACCGGATCATCTTGCAAGCAACATATTCAAACCTTTTGTCCGGGTGGATGATTCCCGCAATTCCAAAACCGGTGGCAGCGGATTGGGGCTTTCCATAGCGAAAAAAATAGCCGAGGCTCACGGAGGGGATCTGATCCTGCTTCCAAATAAGAATAGGGGCAGCACCTTCCGGATTACGATTCCTGCGATTTAAGGCAGATTTAAGATTCATATCAGCTGTATGACAGGTTCGATTGCTAAGATAGTAATGAGCCTGAAATACAGCTGATTTTTTTGTTGGAAGGGGTTAGTAGTCAGAGTCATGGCTGGATATATTGAGGTGATGAGTAATGAAGTATGAACCAACCCGTTTGGAGATAATTCTAACAAGGCTTACGTTTCTTCTTTGCGGCAAGTCTGTCTACCAGGCATTTGCGGACCGGCTGCCCCTTGATGGCGGGGAGCAGGTGCTTGATTTCGGGTGCGGCATGGGAACGGTTGCTTACTATGTTGCCCAAAAGCTGCCCCACGGGCATTTGACCTGTCTGGATATTTCCGAGCGATGGTTGTATGCCTGCCGCAAAACTCTTCGCGGCTATAGGAATATCAGTTTTCTGTCAGGGGAATCCCCGCTGCTTACAAATGAAAGCTTTGATGTAGCGTACTGCCACTTTGTACTGCACGATATTTCGGAAAGTGAATTGGCAAGAGTATCCCTGCATTGGCAGGGGCGCTTAAACCCGGTGGTCTGTTCGTTTTCCGCGAACCGTTTCATGAAACTAAAAAAATATGCCTTATCAAACGCCTGACAGAGCAAAACAGGCTAATTCCCAAGGACAGCCGCATTACCGATATACCGGTGATGGGGAATGCCCTGGAATGCGTATACGTCAAACAATAATGGAGGTGTACCATGATTCAGACAATACTGTTTTTCATATTAACTGTTCTCGCAGTCTCTTCGCTTGCTGTACTCTTGATCCTGACAGCTTATTGTGCCATTATCGGCAGGATGAAAAAGCTCACCCCCAAACATCTTATGCGCCTGAAAAAAACAATGATCTTCTTCGCAGTAACGATGATTTTGAACGCGGGGCTGATCACCCTTTCGCAGCTTACCGCTTCTACTCCGCGTATTGTTGATGAAAACGGCAACACGCCCTCAAACAGTATTGCGGAGCTTAGAGAACTTGAGCTGAACGGCAGGAAGCAGTGGATCAGCCTGAGAGGTTGGGACAAAAACGCGCCGGTGCTGCTCTTTCTGGCGGGCGGTCCAGGCGGTACGCAGATGGCAGCGGTGCGGCATGAGCTGGCAGAGCTGGAGAAGCATTTTGTTGTTGTCAACTGGGATCAGCCCGGCTCCGGAAAGTCCTATTATGCAGAGAAAACGAAAAACATTACAGCACAAACCTATATTCAGGATGGTTACGCCCTGACAGAGTATTTGAAGGAGCGCTTTGCGCAGGAAAAAATCTATCTGGTGGGTGAATCATGGGGCAGTGCTTTGGGGATTTTCCTTGCTGAGAAATATCCGGAGTCCTATCACGCCTTGATCGGCACAGGACAAATGATAGACTTTGCCGAAACCGAGCGGATGGATTACGCCAAGGCCATGGAGATTGCGCAATCCAAAGGCGATACTGCTCTCATAAAACGGCTCATAGCAAACGGTGAACCACCCTATTACGGAGATGACGTAACCTGGAAAAGCACAGTGTACCTGAACTATCTCAGTGCTTATATGGCGAACAATCCCGAGATTCACAATCCAGGCTACAACACTCTTCGGGACATCGGTTCCTCCGAATATGGGCTGCTTGATAAAATTAATTTTTTCCGTGGCATTATCAACACATATAATCATGTGTACCAACAGCTTTATACCATCGATATGAGAAAGGATTACACTAAACTGGACGTGCCTGTCTATTTCTTCCTGGGCCGCTACGATGTCAATGCGCCCACAGTGCTGGTCGAGGAATATATGCAGGTTCTGGATGCACCCGACAAAAAAATTGTCTGGTTTGAGCATTCCGGCCACAGCCCCTGGATCAACGAGCCGGAGAAGTTTGTAAGGGAGGTCTTGTCATGCTTTGCAGAAAACAAAATGGAGTAATTAGGCGGGCTAAGAATACGCAACTGATTATTCTTCTGTTTCTGGTAATTGCCATTATTGTAGCGATTCCGGCTTGCTTCATGCCAAAGGGCCGCATTGTGATTCTTGAGAATCCAAATGGAACAGGATTTACCATGGATTTCAGGGAGTGGAGCTCAAAAAACAAGTGTGAATTATCCCTTAACAAGGGTGATGTCCTGCAGTTTGAAGTTTTCCGTGAAGACGGAGAAATCGCCCTTAGGGTCAGCGGCAAAAAAGGCAGTGAGCCTTATACGGGCAACAACCTTAAGTCAGGTTTATTCACCGTAACAGTATCTGAAACTGATAATTATGTCATCCGAATCACCGGTAAAGATGCCACAGGAAAGGTTATGGCCAAGAAAGTGGGGAATGTCACCGATATGGGCGCGAAACCCATTAAGTGAAGGCAAGGTTTTTGATTATTTATTTGGTGGTGGAATATATGTATAAACTAAAAAAATCATATATGATTGTACAATTATTGTTAGTTTGCTTTGGCTTAGCGTTGACTATCATAAGATGGCTGAATGTTTTCAGCAGTAATATTTTTGTGATAAATACTGAAATAACATCGCATATAACAAACTTTTCCTTGAGTCTCTTAGCTATCTTGTAATAGGTTCGTTCTGGCTGACCTCGGGAGTGAAATTCCGTTTTGTAGTTGTTTTGGGTGCATTTATGATTGGGGCTAATTTAATTTGCGAGACATTATTGAGCATTATTAATACTGTAGATATTGTTGATGCTATATATGGAACAGTCGGAATCATTCTGGTATTTATGTATTTCTATTGCGTTAATAGTAATGGGTTGATTCAAGCCAATTCAGCTAACTATTGATATTATTTTTTGGTTAAGTTACGGAACAGTTGTCAAAACTTAATTCAAAGGAGTGATCGAGGGAGTGAGCTAATTTGAAAGTTGCCTTTTTTGATGCCAAGCCGTATGATATTCCCGGCTTTAAAAAAAGTATTGAAAATAAAGGTATCACAATCAAGGTAATTGTCAAATACTTTGCACATAGAACTACTTATTAAGATTTGGGATAATACCCTTAAGATAACTACAAGGAGGGATTACCCATGGATCTTAAAGAACAATCCATGATCAGACGCCAGCAAGTTAACGATTTTCGTGCTTCTGGTCAAACGGCCGCCGCATGGTGCTCAGAAAACAACATGAAAGTTTCTACTCTCCGTTACTGGTTGAGTAAGCTTAACCGCGAAGCTAAAACTGATCCAAAGCAAGAAATCTTTATTGAGTTTAAACAACCATCTGCTAAAGAAGTTCCTGTCATTATCAAGGTCGGGACAATTTCCATTGAGCTTTATGCGGGCTTTCAAGCAGAAACTCTGCGCGAGGCCATTGCTGCCATTCGTTCCCTATGAGTTTAAACGCTATAGGTCACAAAATATTCCTTTCCTGCAAACCCTGTGATATGCGAAAAAGCATAGAAGGTCTTGCTAAATTAGTCAAGTCACAATTGCAGATGGACCCTTTTGACAACTGTCTTTATGTGTTCTGTAACCGAAAATGTGATAAATGTAAAATCCTTCATTGGTCGAATAATGGTTGGTGGTTATACTACCGTAAGTTGAGCCGCGGTGTCTTTCGCTGGAAGTTTTACGAAAACAAGCAGGTTCTTGAGGTTTCCGAACGGCAATTTAGATGGCTTTTAGATGGCTTGTCTATGGATCAGCCCTCCGCACATAAGCCGGTTAAACAGCGGATTTTTCTTTGATTTTTCCATAAAGCCTGGAGAAAAATGCTTGTTTTTCCCCGTTTTTCAGGTTTTTTCTTCTGATTCCTCTATTAACTTATTGAGTTTTATGGTACAATTGTTACATGAAGCTTACAATAGAATTACCTCAAAAAACAAAACTGAATTACAGGGAAATGTCACGGGAAGAACTAGCTGCCCATTGCGAAAAACAGGATCAAGTTATTGCCGAACTAACCCAGAATATGAACCGGCTCATGGAGATGATCCGCCTGAATACTCAGCGGAAGTATGGGACCAGCGGGGATTCTGTGCCTTATCCAGAGGGCGCGGAACAACTTTGCCTTTTCAATGAAGTAGAAGCCACTGCTTTACAAGGAGCGCCGGAGCCTACCTTTGAAGAGGCAACCGAAAAGACCCCAAGAAAGCCCAAACAAAAGGGTAAGCGCAAACTGGACTTTAAAGATTTAAAGGTTACAGTTATTGAGAATGAGCTTCCGATTGATCAACGGATCTGTCCGAACTGTGACAGTCCCTTGCATGATATGAAAACAGAGGTTACAAGGACGCTGAAACTTGTACCGGCGCATTTCGAAGTTGAGGAACACCGTCGTCATGTCTATACCTGTCGTGAATGTGAAAAGAATCAAGGCGAGGGCGATAAAATCCCCTTCGTTCGTGCCGATATGCCTAACTTGCCGATTCCCGGAAGTTTCGCCACACCGGAACTGATCGCCGGCATCATCAACAGCAAATATACCAATGCAATGCCACTGGCTCGAATTGAGCGTGAGTTTGATCGAATGGACAGCGTTCGAATCTCCCGGCAGAACATGAGCAACTGGGTACTCCATTGTTCAGAAAAATACTTTTCAAGAATCTATGCCCATATGAGAAGTACGCTTCTGAGTAAGGACATTTTGCATGCTGACGAGACCTGGACGAAAGTTGTCCAGCAAGACGGCAGGGATTCCAAGAAAAAATGCTACATTTGGGTTTACTGCAGCGGGGCCTATGATGAACCCATTATCTATTATGAATTCCATGAAAATCGGGCTTCGGAGTCAGCCCAAAAGTTCCTTAAGGACTATAAAGGATTTCTCCATTCAGATGGGTATGAGGTCTACCATCGTTTAGATCCTGGAATCACGGTGGTTGGCTGCCTTGCTCATATTAAAAGAAAATTTACGGATGCCATCAAAGCATTGAGTCCGGAGGAACAAAAGAAAACAGTTTGCTTCAAGGGGCAGGAGTACTGTGACTACCTGTTCCATATTGAAAAGAAATAAAAAAATGACGAACCTGAGGAACGTTACAAAAAGCGTCTCACCCTATTAAAACCGGTGATGGATGCCTTCTTGGCGTGGCTTAAAGAAACCAAGCCTCTTACGGTTCCCAAATCCCAAGCTTATGAAGCTATAAACTATGCACTAAAACAGTGGCCCTACATTGAAAATATCCTTTTAGACGGCCGCTTGGAGCTAACAAATAATTTGGTCGAGAGAAGTATACGTCCTTTTACAATTGGTCGGAAGAATTGGGTAACCATGAAAACGGATCGCGGTGCGCACGATAGTGCCATGGTTTACAGCATCATACAGACTGCGCTAGCCAATAACCTAAAAATTTATGAATATCTGGTTTATTTATTGAAACAGATGCCAAATACCGATTTCAACCAATATCCGGAACTGATTGAAAAGTTTGTTCCTTGGTCGAAGGAATTACCGGCAAACTGTTACAAAACTAAAAACTAAAAGTGTTAAAATTATTGTCCAACCTTATGGTTGGGCTTTTCTTTACCTAAGTGCTTAGGATTTGACAATTACCAATCAAGTATTATGGAGCGAAGCTGTGCCAGGATACAGTGCAGCTTGCCGAAGGATATGATGTGGTCTGCGTATTTGTAAACGATACAGTAAATAAAGAAGTTATTGATAAACTGTCCGGATATGGCGTGAAGTTGATTGCCCTTCGCTGTGCCGGTTTCAACAATGTAGATATAAAGTATTGCTATGGAAAAATTCACGTGGTGCATGTACCTGATTATTCTCCTTATGCAGTCGCCGAGCATGCCATGGCAATGTTATTGACTTTGGTCAGAAGGATCCATAAGGCTTATAACAGAACAAGAGAATTCAATTTTTCACTGAACGGCTTTACCGGTTTTGATTTGCATGGCAAAACAGTCGGAATTATCGGCACCGGGAAAATCGGAAGTGTCTTCGGCAATATCTGCCGTGGATTCGGCATGCGGACGATTGCTTATGACCCGTTCCCTAAGGAAAATGCAGGTTTTGAATACCTGTCTCTTGATGAATTATTTGAGCAAAGCGACATTATCTCCCTTCATTGTCCACTGAATGCCGAAACGGAGCATATGATTGATGAACGGGCAATTGGCAAAATGAAAAAGGGCGTCATTATTATCAATACATCCAGGGGCGGCTTGATTGACTCGGAAAGCTTAATCAAAGGAATTAAGGAGTAAAATCGGTGGGGCATGCCTGGATGTATACGAAGAAGAAGAAAATATATTTTTCAATGATTTTTCCGGCCACATTATGGATGATGATACACTGGCGAGACTTATTTCCATGCCGAATGTGATTGTAACCGGACATCAGGCTTTTTTGACCGGAGGAGGCCCTTAACAACATTGCCCAAACCACGGTTAACAATATTATCTCCTTTTTCAGCAGCGGAACCTGCGAAAACGAGCTTTGTTATCGCTGCGGAAAAGTGGAGAGTTGCAAATATATGAGGGATAAGAAGTGCTTTTGATTAAGTTTGTTTACGTGTGAATAATTCAGGTTTAAACATTGAATAATTTTGGTTTCTTTACGGTGAATTGCTTCCCATATCGATGAATTTAAGGATGAACTTTTTGACCTTATTACAGGCAAAAATAGTGATTTAATAGACAGACTTATTACACATAGATGTTAACGCCGGAATATAATTAACCCAAAAGTGCCGGAAAGGAATTGACCCACCCCTATTGAATATTCTCCTTCGACAACTTGTCCAGGGTTATCGGAGGAGGAAATATCAATGTTAAAGGGTGGATCTATATTGAGATTACACGATTTAAAAGAACAAGGAAAGAGTTTTCATGAGATTTCTCGTATTACCGGCTATTCACGTAACACGGTTCGTAAATATGTTCGTGATGGCCAAACCAGCGAACCGGCGAAAAGAGTACCAAGAGGCTCAATTCTGGATGAATTTAAGCCTGTAATTGACCAGTGGATGGATGAAGGATTGTTTAACTGCAGAGTAATTCTAGAACGCTTGCGGGAACTTGGATATTCCGGCGGTTATACTATCGTAAAAGATTATGTTCATCCCCATAGACCACCAAAAAAGCAAAAGGCTACTATTCGTTATGAAACTAAGCCCGGTGAACAGGCTCAGATTGATTGGGGGATTTGTGAGTATAAGACTGTTTATGGTGAACGAAAGAAAGTCCCTGTATTTGTCATGGTCCTATTGCTTGGGAAGCTGGAACGACAGATGAAGCATGGAATTAATATCTTTTGTTACAAGCTAGCCGTCCACTTTAAAAGTTTAGAAAAGGTGGTATTGTTATGTCTGATAATAAAACAATTCACTTTATACCTCCATTGCCTCCTAAACGGGAAAAGCGAGTAGGCATTTACTGTCGTGTGAGCACAAGCAGTGCTGATCAGTTAAAAAGTCTTACAGCCCAAGTATCGGCGCTAACAAGATTGACAGCAGCTAATCCCAAATGGTTATTAGTAGATGTGTATATAGATATTGCTTCAAGCAAGACAGGTTCTTCCCGCAAAGAGTTTTTTCGTATGCTGCAGGACTGTAAGTCTCGTGATATAGAAATTATCCTAACCAAGAGCATCAGCAGATTTGGCCGAGACACTGTAGAGATTCTTGATACGTTAAACCAGCTAAGGGTTCTCGGAGTTCGCGTTATATTTGAACAGGAAGTGCTTGATACAGCCGATACAGATAATGACCTTATGATCTCAATAATAGAGTCAATTGCTCAGGCAGAAAACGAATCGCGCAGTGAAAATATTAAGTGGGGCATCAAGCAACGTGCCGCGCAAGGAACTTCAAAGCTATACAATAGAAAATGCTATGGGTATAACAATGATAAAGATGGTAATCTGGTTATTAATGAGTCAGAGGCAAAAAATGTTCGTTTAATATATAACCTTTACCTACAGGGCAAGAGTGTTTTAGGTATTGTAAAGGAACTTGAACGGATGGGCATTAAGTCCCCTACCGGAAAGAACACATGGCCTAAGAGGTCAATTGAAGTAATCCTTAGTAATGAAAAGTACATAGGCAATGTACGGTTGCTGGATAACGGAAAGCATGACTTGTGTTATTTATCTGAAGACAACAATCCAGCGATAATTTCTAAGGAAACGTTTCAAGCGGTGCAGATTGAAAAACAGCACCGAAGTAATGTTGTAAAAAGCGAAGATGGAGTCCAGAGAAAGAGCAGAAAATACAGTTCAAAGAAGTGAGAATTGCCATTTTCTGGTTTTAATTATTTCGGAAAACAATAGAAGCCGAAGCAAAGAGAGATTATGTTATATCAATATTGATCATAGTCTGAGGAGGTGTGTTCATGGGTGTATGCGAAATTCAAAGTTTGACCAGAGATTACGGCAACGGGCGCGGAGTGTTTAATTTATCCTTTTCGATTAATCAGGGCGAGGTGTTTGGCTTTCTCGGGCCAAACGGCGCGGGAAAAACCACGACTATCCGTCACCTGATGGGTTTTTTGAAACCTGAAAAAGGATATTGCACCATAGGGGGGAAGGATTGCTGGAAAGACCGCGCCGATATTCAGAAAACACTGGGATATATCCCGGGAGAAATGGTGTTCTTTGATGATATGACCGGGACAGAGTTTTTATCCTTTATGTCAAAATACCGTAAGACAAACTCAAACGGGCGCATAAAAGAATTGCTTGACCGATTTGAGTTGGACCCGCGGAGTAAGCTCAAGAAAATGAGCAAAGGAATGAAACAGAAGGTCGGTATTGTGGTAGCCTTTATGCACGATCCTGAAGTCTTGATCCTTGATGAACCTACAAGCGGACTTGATCCGCTGATGCAAAACCGGTTTATAGAACTGGTGCTGGAGGAGAAAGCAAAGGGTAAGACGATTCTGATGTCCTCCCATATGTTTGAGGAGGTAGAGCGCACCTGCGACCGTGTTTATGAAAACCCTGATTTTAAACGCCATATTACAGAATATATTGATAATCTTGATAACCTACTTCGAAACAGCTCATTATTAAATACACATTTTACAGAACGAAGTGCAGAAGAATTAAGTAAAAGTTTTACAAATCACAATCTGTTTGAGGCT
>JAAYXD010000001.1 GCA_012516065.1 Clostridiaceae bacterium | reverse complement strand
CTGGCGCATCAACAGTAAATCCAGTTCACCCCAGAAGTATGTATTCTGGTTTTCGTCAAAGCCTTCGTATTCAGAACTGTTCATTTTGCCAGCAAGGTCAGCAAGGCTGTCTTTGCCAAACAGGTTGAGGAAATAGCGAAATAAAACTAACTGGTCGCTCCATTTAAAAGCAGTAGCAGTGTTTTTTCTTTTTGCCATTATTCCGCCTCCTCAAACATCTTTTCCCTGAATACAGGTTCAATACGCTGCACTTTCCAGTTTTCGTCATCCAGGCGCAGGTTTTCAAGATTGTTGTCACCGTTAACATAAATTACATCAAACTCACGGTCAGCGGGATTAATTCTGTATTTTGTGAAATATGCGTCAAGTGCAGCATTCGATTGCAGCAAGTCATTTGTGATAGTTCGCCAGATGATAAGTACACGTCTGCCATCAGGCAGTCTGCCTTCGATTTGCTTAAAGCCATACTCACCACTATCATCGCGCTCCAACCTGACCGCACCTTCGTATAAGCCTTCTCTTTTCCATTCCTCTTCAGTCAGTTTTACAACTTTAAACCAGGCTGTCGCCGACTGACGGATAACCGACAGCCCAATCAAATAGTTAAAAGTTTCGCATAAGTCAACGGTCTTAGGTTTCGTTTCGTTGTTTTCTATAATTTTTAGTTTATAGGAAAAAGGCATGTTGAAAGCATCCAGCGAGAGCATGCTCTCTTTTGCCTCGTAGTCAAACATATAGTGTATCATATATTCATCGCCTAATTTCATCGCAAGCTGGTGTTTGTCGTCATCCAACTCGATATTAGAAAGCGTATCTTCGTAGCTTTCAAGAGTTATGTATTTCATAATGTGACTCACGCCTGTGTTACGGTTTTGCGGTTTACCATTTTTCCAATCGGCGGAGTAGATAACCTTTTTCATGCGAGGAAGCGTAACTATGTGGAAGTATTCACCCATTTCGATGAGAATGTATTTGCGATTTCCGCCATCTTCTCGGTTTAAGTTCAGAACGGCATGACCTGTGGTACCGGAACCGGCGAAGTAATCAAGAATGATACCACTGGGCGGTGCAGACAATTTTATTACATCTTCAACAGCATAAACAGATTTAGGATATGAAAATAGTCCGCTCTCTCCAAAAATATCTTTTAGCAAGTTTGTGCCGTTAAATTCTGATTGATATTTTTTATCAATCCAAAGATTTTTAAGCACTTGGTTCTCTCTATATTGATGATATATAACGATTTTACCATTTTCGATTTCAGCCTTAAAATAACCATTTTTATTCAACTCATCAAACGTAGGTTTTATATTCTTCCAAGAGAATTCTCCTGTATTTGTTATAGGATAAACTTCGTAATAATCTTCGTGATATTCACTAGTTATCACTTTTAAATCCTTACTGACATAAATAGGATACCAGTTATCAGGCCTATTCTCTCTTGACCATGATGAACGCGCCCGGATATAGGGTTCCCATCTAAATCTTCCTTTTTCATCTTGCTCGGTGAAAGTTTCTTTTACATCCTCATCGATTGCTACATCATTAAAGGCTGCTTGGTCTTTGCCTTTTGCATAAAATAGTAGATACTCAGTGTTCTCAGAAAAGAACTCAGCTTGGTTGCGTCCTTTCGGATTGTGTTGCACTGTAACAATAGCAATTCTATTTTCGGAATCATAGAATTCATCCAAGAACTTGCCGAGATTATATAATTCAGCGTGGTCAATTGCAGTTGTTACAATCGTACCCAGCGGGATTAATTGGTCAGCCAAGGCTATTCTTTCAGAAATAAGGGAAAGCCAGGAACTGTCTTTATACCCGTTCTTGTAGAGGATTTCTGAGGTTTTCGTATTATATGGTGGATCAATATATATACACCCGATCTTACGTTGATATTTCTCTAACAGTAAATATAAAGCTTGAAAATTCTCACTATGAATAAGCAATCCGCCCGTCTGTTCGTCAAGATTGTCAATACTTGCAATCAGGCGTTCTTTAAAATCGGCAGAAAAATGGCGGGTATCAAGGACAAGGTTCTTATTTTGACGCAAAAACTCTATCGTCAGTGGCTCGGAATATCCGACGGTCGTAAGGTTGCCCTCGATCTCATGAATCGCATACATTTCCCGCCATTCGGCAATTTGAGCTTCGTTTGCAATAATTTCCGGGTAGAATTTTTCGTCCACCCTATCGAGAGTTATACACCAATTTGTATCAACAACAAACTTCTTTTTCAGCCACAGTTTTTTCTGAAAATCCTCAATTTGTGCGAGAAAGTCAATAATAATCTTACCGACACGCTTGATT
>JAAYXD010000115.1 GCA_012516065.1 Clostridiaceae bacterium | reverse complement strand
TCTTTTTCCTCTTTTATAATATCATTGAGCGAATAGAACGGAAATACAATCAAAGGAGTTGATATAAATGGCAAGACATACTTTTACAAAAATCGCATACGATAATCCGGATGATTTCATATACGGAAAATCGATTTATCCCGTAGCTCTGAAAAACAGTATGATCATAGGAGGAGGGACGGTATACCCCGAAATAAACTTTACGCTGCCGCCGATGCAGATTACACAGGACAGCATGGCGGAGGTAATTCAAAACTACAGGGAGATAATAACCGGGATCTGCGAAAGGGCAAAAGAACTGTATGTTCCCGGTTTTGTCGCTGAGATCGAAACTCTGCCGCCTATGACATTTAACCCGCAGTGGGGAATAGAGGTTTGCAAGACGGTAGTGGACATCATTAAGGAGTACGAAGCAAAATACGGCATAAAAGGCGCCGTGCGCATTACACCGAACGACATACGCGAGGGCAGCGACCTCGAACATATGTGGCGCGGACGGCATTGGAACGCCATACTTGAAACTTTCGAAGGATGCGCAAAAGCTGGTGCGGATTTTCTCGCTATTGAATCGGTCGGTGGCAAGGAAGTCCATGATGAAGCTGTAATGTACTGCGATATTAAGAAGTCCATTTTTGCGTTGTCGATTCTCGGCTGTATGGATATGGAGCGTTTATGGAACGAAATTGTTAAGATAGCGGAACAAACGGGTTCGATTGCTTCCGGCGATACCGCCTGCGGATTCGCGAATACCGCAATGGTGCTTGCGGATAAAAAGTACATACCTCGTGTTTTTGCCGCAGCAGTTCGCGTTATCAGCGCCGTTCGGAGTCTGGTCGCCGTTGAATGCGGGGCAAAAGGACCGCATAAGGACTGCGGGTACGAAGGTGTGTATGTTAAAGCGATTAGCGGAACTCCCATATCAATGGAAGGACGGACAGCGGCATGCGCCCATTTATCGCCTGTCGGCAACATTGCGGCTTGTGCCGCGGACTTGTGGAGCAATGAATCTATCCAGAACATAAAGCTGTTAAGCGGTATGGCTCCGGTAGTATCTTTCGAACAACTCGTTTATGACTGCCGCCTTATGAATACCGCGGCAGCAAAAGGGCACGAACCGGCGCTGCTGCTACGCGATTTACACGCCGAAAGCGACAGTGCGCTTGACCCGCAGGCATATGTTCTGCGGCCTGATGTTGTATTGTCGATATCTAAAGAGCTCGTAAAGACGGAAGGAGATTACAATCGTTCAAGAAAAGCTGCTTTGCTTGCCTTGGATTATATGAGGAAAGCGCATGACAACGGTGAACTTTTGCTTGATGATAAGGAAATAATGTGGCTTGATAATCTTTCCGAAACAGTGGATAATCTGCCGGAAGATGCCGGTGAATTCACGGAAGAGATGATCAGCGAGTGTGAGAAATTGGATCCCCGTAAATATGATATGTAATAAACAGCGGATAATCAGCAAGGAATGAGTTATCCGATAAAATGCGGAAAGGCGGCGCAAGCGAATTGTGCTGCCTTTATTTTTATGTTAAGTATAATATTCCCGGATCATATACTGCCTGCTTCGGCTGACAGTAAACATAACATATTATATAAACACCCGCCGTATTTATTTGCCATATTTTTATAGGCTAAAACTCAAAAACATCTTGACCGGCAGCGGTTTACCGTATAGAATATTATTAGCACCCGTCGATAACGAGTGCTAAGAAGTCACATTAATAACTGAATAATTTGGTTGGCAGTTTCAACAAACCGTTTCATTAAGGCAAGTTAAACTTGCTGCACAGTTTTGGTAATAGATACCCGAAGCCTTAAAGG
>JAAYXD010000114.1 GCA_012516065.1 Clostridiaceae bacterium | reverse complement strand
GAATAATTTTAATCGTAATTATATTGAAGCATTTCTTTTGCAGTTTGCCGGGAAAGGGGGGAGCGTATGTCCAACAAGTCAAAAGGCATAGTTTTCGTTGCGTGCATTGTTTTGGGAATGGTTATCACAATGCAGTTCAGGACCATTATATCTGCCAGGCAGCCGAACGTTATCGGCGAGTCTTCCGTTCAGAAATTAACCGACGAACTGGAACAGATCAGGTCGGAAGGTCTGAAACTGCAGGAACAGCTTCAGCGTATCGAAAAGGAAATAGAAGAAGCGGAACGCAGGTTGAGCAACGACAGCAACCCGACTATAAATGAACTGCTGAGAAGAAAGAACGAATTGGAACTTATAAGCGGTTTTTTGGATGTAAAAGGCAGAGGTGTTGTGGTAACGCTTAATGACGCTCCCGCCAGAGATCCGGACATGGACCCGAATGAGCTTATTATTCATGATGGGGATATTGCGGCAGTGCTTAATGAACTTAAAGCGGCCGGAGCCCAGGCCATTTCGATTAATGACGAGAGAATCCTTGCCACAAGCAAACAGATATGCGCCGGCCCCACAATACTGATTAACAGGAATCGTTATCCTGTGCCGTACATTATAAAAGCGATAGGAGATCCCGATTTGCTTTACCAGGCCCTTGAGGAAAGTGAAGCGGTTGTGATTATGCGTTTGTATAATATCCGTGTTGACATAAAAAAAGAAGATGAAATACTGATTCCGAAGTTCAAAGCTTACAAAAATATCGATAGCATGATATCGGGTATGGAGGTTATCGAAAAATGAAAATATTCAAAGTATCGTCCTTAACGGTTGTATGCCTGCTGCTCGGAATAATAATCGCAATGCAGTACAGGAGCGTAAAAGTGAATAATACGCTTGCGGTTTATGAACAACAAAGGGTCAATGATTTGATAATGGAACTGTTAAGAGAACAGGAAACGAATGAACAGCTTACGCGCCGGATAGAAGAACTGCAGAAGGATCTTGAATTTTACCGGAATGACAGTAAAAGCGACGCAGAGACAATTGAAAAACTGAAGGAAGAAATTCTTCGGCTCGAAATAATTGCCGGGCTGAAAACCGTTAAAGGCAGAGGGGTTATTGTTACTATCGAAGGTATAGGAAACGCGCCTGTCGATGACGACAATATACTGGCCGTGCTGAACGAACTGAGGGCAGCCGATGTGCAGGCGCTCGCGGTAAACGACGAAAGAATTATCGCAACGAGCGAAGTCCGCAGATCCGGCGGATATATGATGGTGAACGGCAGAAGACTGTTACCGCCGTATGTTATAAAAGCCATTGCCGATCCGGATAACCTGGAAGGTTCATTAAAAATCATGGAAGGCGTTGTTGATATGCTGAAATATTATAACATAAAGGTTGATGTTAAGAAGGAAGAAAACGTTATTATTCCCGCGGTGCGAACCGATGGAACCGTTTTGCGCTACGATATGCTTGAACCTGTTGAATAGAGAGCCTCAAATTCAGGCTTGCGCCGGGCTTTTTGAAGTTCCTGTTTATCCGGCCGGATGAACGATCTTCAACAAGCCCGGCATTTTTTATTATAAAAAAAATATATATATTATAGGAACAATAAGAGATCGTTCTTTACCGATAATTTATGCATAAATTCCAGTTAAAGAAGTCTCTTTTTTTATTGGAGTACGGTTTGATGAATCGGAAGCAGACTGTTATATTGTCCGGAGTTTTAATCCTGCTGCTGTGTACCATTATCCTGGTACGTAAAAATGTCAGCGAAAAAGAAGATCTGCGCACATTATTCCAGTTAAGTTTTCATGATCTTGATTTCAGTATGGAAATAACGGGCGGATACGACGGCTATTATCCGGCGTCATATACTTACGGCTCGGAGGAACAAAATCCGAAACGCCTGCGCAGCTGGGGCATCGTAAGGGCAAAAAATCACAAGACTCCGCAAGCCGATCCGGGGACGCCGGAACTATTAAAAAAATATAATTCGATATATCTGGCCGATACTGAAAAACCGGTTATTTACCTGACTTTTGACGAAGGATATGAAAACGGGTATACCGATGACATTCTTGATGTATTGTCCAGGACAAAAGTAAACGCGGTTTTTTTCATTACAGGCCCATACCTGAACCAACACGAGGACCTCGTCCGGAGAATGGTTGAGGAAGGCCATGCCGTCGGTAACCATACCGTCCGCCATTTAAGCCTCCCGACGCTGACCGATGAACAGCTTGTTAAGGAGGTGGCAGATCTTGATCGGCTTTTCTATGAAAAGTTCAAAAAACATATGGTTTTCCTGAGACCGCCGAAAGGGGAATACAGCGAACATACTCTTGAAGTGACCTCAAAGATGGGGTATATAAATATGTTTTGGAGTTTTGCCTATAAAGACTGGGACAGGAACAGTCAAAAAGGATGGGAGCATGCTTATAACATGGTAATGCCGAATCTTCACAACGGCGCTATTCTTTTACTGCATGCCGTATCGGCGGATAACGCCAATGCGCTTGAACGGATCATCAACGACGCGCGCAAAATGGGTTACGAATTTGGTAACGTTTTTGATTTGGAAGCATACGCGAGAGGTGAAACCAAATGAAAAAAACAAAAAACCGTACCGTAAGAAAAAAAAAAGATTCCGTTACGATGAGGGAAAAAGTCGCAAAGCTTTTTGAGCTTCCTGAAGACGTTCTTTCCGACCGCCCCAAAGTTACCGCTGTAGGCGGGAAAGAGGTTTTTGTCGAGAATCACGGCGGTATTATTGAATTTAACGGTGAAAGGGTCAGAATAAATTCAAAATACGGCATAATCGCGATTACGGGGAAAAATATGAAAATAAGGGAAATCACAAGTGAGGATATTATTATTTTCGGCGACATTGACAACATTGATTATGTTTAAATGGAGTGGAGTATGTTCCTAATTCGCTTATGGCATTATTTGAAAGGGTATGTTATTATTATTGTAACCGGTAATAGCGTTGAAAGGTTTATTAATATTTGCACGCGCAGGCAGATACTGCTTTGGGATGTGGAGCGGATAACACCGGGTTCGGTGCGTATGAAGATAAGCATAAACGGTTTTAAAAAAGCCCGTACCGCCGCAAGGAAGTCACGGTGCCGCGTCCGAATCCAGAGTAAAAAGGGCTTGCCGTACATATTGGCTGTTTATAAAAAACGCAAAGGGTTTGTTGCCGGAATACTCGTATTTGCGATACTTGTTTACCTTATGACTTCGATTATCTGGGCCATTGATATACAGGGGAACTCGATTGTGGATACGGGTGTTATAATTGAACAGCTAAATGATATGGGAATATACCGGGGTACGATAAAACGCCGGGTAAACCCGAAACTTGTAGCTGATACGCTGATGCTGAAAAACAGCGAGCTGTCATGGGTCGGGGTTGAAGTAAAGGGAACAAGGCTTATTATATCCGTCAGGGAAGGAGTCGAACCTCCGGTTGTTGTTCCCGTTGACAAGCCGTGCCATATTATAGCCAAAAGAGACGGGATCGTCGTATCGGTTACGGCTAAAAACGGTTTGGCGCTCGTTAAACAGGGAGATACTATAATAAAAGGGCAGGTCCTTATTTCCGGGATTATCGAGAGTGTCCGGCCGGAATTCGGCGCAAAGAAGGTCCATGCGATAGGCGAGGTAATGGCCCGTACATGGTACGAAGTTAAGAAGGAGGTTCCCAAAAAGGAGACGGTCAGGAAAAGGACGGGAAACGAATGGAACAAAACAAGCGTATATTTTTTGGATTTCAAAATCCCGCTGCCGTCAGGGAAAAATCCGTTTACGCTGTACGAAACAATCATTTTTGACAAGGCTCCCGTGATTGGGAAAAAGTTCAGGCTGCCGTTCGGGGTTACGATACACCGCTTTTTCGAACTGTATGAAGAGGAAAGAATGCTCGATCATGACCAGGCAACCGAGTTGGCAAGAAATTCAGCGGAAACGGAACTTAGAAATATGATTCCTGAAGGCGCGAAGGTTGTTGATAAGCAAATACAGCTTATTAAGGAGAAAGATGCCGAATATTTGATTGTAACCGCGGAATGCGTGGAAGATATTGCAATTGAGCAGGAAATTGGAGGAGATTGATTGGAAACAGTCGTAGAAAAATATATTGAACTTCCGGATATGGAAACAGCAATTAACCTGTTCGGATACCGCGACCAGAATATCCGCATATTGGAAAATACGCTTGACGTGAAAATAACGAACAGGGAGAACGAGGTTAAGATATCGGGTTTTGAGTCAAAAGTCGATCAGGCGGTCGAAATTATCGAAAAACTGCTTGCGCTTGCAAGGGAAGGCGACACAATTACGACGCAGAATGTAAATTACTTTATATCGATAAACGGTGAGAACATAGAAAAGGATGAACTCCCGACCGATCTGGTCTGCCTGACGGCAAGGGGCAGGCCGATAAAATCCAAAACGTACGGGCAGAAAAAATATGTGGAAGCGGTAAGGAAAAATACAGTCGTATTTGCAATAGGACCGGCGGGGACCGGAAAGACATATCTTGCGGTTGCGATGGCCGTGAAAGCTTTCCGCGAAAAGGCGGTCAGCAGGATTATCCTTACAAGGCCCGCGGTGGAAGCAGGAGAAAGGCTTGGTTTTCTGCCCGGAGACATGCAGAACAAAGTGGATCCGTATTTAAGACCGTTATACGATGCCCTGCATCAAATAATGGGTCCTGAAACGTATTTAAGCAATATGGAAAAGGGCATTATTGAAGTGGCGCCGCTTGCGTACATGCGCGGGCGTACGCTGGACGATTCGTTCATTATACTCGACGAGGCGCAGAATACGACACCTGAGCAGATGAAAATGTTTTTAACAAGAATAGGTACAGGCTCTAAGGCAATTGTTACGGGTGACATTACGCAGATTGATCTGCCGGGAGACAAAAAGTCCGGTTTGGTTGTTGTTCAGGAGATTCTGGCGGATGTCGAAGGATTATCTTTCGTATACCTTAATGAAAAAGACGTGATACGGCATGAACTTGTCCAGCGCATAATAAAGGCATACGAGCGTTATGAATCCCGTAAAGCCAAACCGCCGCGGAAGGAAAGGCGGTAAAAGTGTGAGGGAAGGAGAGTAGCGGTTACAGTGAAAACCGATAAGAAAAAAGAGAAAAGCGGGTTTGGACAAGTCTTAAAAAACGACGTTTTTCAGCGTGTGCTGATCGGCATTGTTTCACTGCTGGCGGTTTTCGCGATGATATCCTCCGGTGCGGCCCCGAAAAGGTACAAGCTTACTTTGGGCATGAGATCCGAATTTGACATACGCGCTCCGAGAGATATTGAGAACACCATGAAAACGGAGGAACTCGCACTTGAAAAGGTGAGGGAGATCCCTCCTGTTATAAGGGAACTGGAAAATGCCAATACAAAAATGCTCGGGGAAATATATGACTTTTTCGATGATCTGGATAATATCAGATCAGAGCTTATACCCGTACTGGGCAAAAACCAGGAAAAAGATCCGGCCGAGCTTATAAATAAAGATACCTATGGAAAGTCGGCTTCAATTCTCCTTGGCATGCCGCGGGAAGTACTGGATTACCTTCTTAAGCAGGAAACCGGCCAGGAAATCCGCGAACTGAAGGAACTGCTTGTCCGGGAATTCATGCCGCAGATTTCCGCAGCGAACGTAACGGCGGAGAATCTTTCGCAGACTCTTGCAACATATAATCTGAAAATTGATCAGCGCATATCTTCGTTTCAGATACAGCAGTTGGGCAAACGGATTCTGTCCGAAATTCTTGTCCCAAACAGCGTAATTGACGAAGAAGCTACCGAAAAACAGAAGAATGCCTTTATTGAAGCATATAAATCGGAAAATCCCGTTATGATTTACCGGAATGAAATAATACTGCGCAAGGGAGATATTGTAACGGCTGATAAAATTGATGTTTTAAGAAGGCTTGGTTCACTCGATGAAAAGAACAGGCCGGATTACCTGTTTCTTGCTTCCGTGCTGCTTCTGCTGTTCATGCTGTGGTTTGTTCTTGCGCTGTTCATGAAGTTCTTTTCGAAAAAACAATTTTCGAGCCGCAACGATTTGCTGCTTATTGCCGCAATAATTGTTTTTACGGTATTTTTGGCATGGATGGCTAAAGAAATCATACCCGAATATGCTTCTTATTTTACGGTAGGTTTTATTGCTCCGGTTCTTCTGGCGATTTTTCTGAATATACAGCTTGCCGTTGTCGTCAATCTTGTGATTACCTTTGCCGTTTCGTTGATGTTTCCCGAAAACGGGTGCTTTGTTATCATGTTGTTTATCAGCGGTACCGTTGCCGCGTTTTTATCCGCGAATGCGAGCCAGAGAAGAAAAATCTCGCTTGCAGGGCTCATTATAGGCGCAGTAAACGTAGTTGTAGTTGCATGCGTCGGAGTTATTGAAAAAAAAGAATGGACTACATTTTTATACGAGGGCGGGATTGCATTCCTCAGCGGGATATTATCGGTAATTCTCGCAATAGGCCTGCTTCCGTTCCTTGAAAGTATCTTTAACGTTATAACCCCGCTGAAGCTTCTTGAACTGGCCGATCCTAACCATCCGCTGCTTAAGAGGCTTTTGATGGAAGCACCGGGAACATATCATCACAGCCTGATGGTTGGAAACCTTGCGGAAGTCGCTGTTAGACAGATTGGCGGAAATGCCCTGCTTGCAAGGGTGGGAGCATATTTCCATGATATCGGAAAACTCATGCGTCCCGGTTTTTTCAAGGAAAACCAGATATCCTCGGAAAACCCTCATGACAGGATAACTCCGAACCTTAGTACACTCGTTATCACATCGCATACTAAGGATGGGGATGAACTGGCAAAGAAACATAAACTGCCAAAGGCCATCCGCGATATAATACTGCAGCATCACGGATCTACTTTGGTCGCGTATTTTTACCATAAGGCAAAACAGGGAGAAAAGGGCGTTGAAGTGAAGGAAGGCAACTTCCGGTACGAGGGGCCGATACCGCAGAGCAGGGAAGCGGCGGTCGTTCTTCTTGCCGATTCCGTTGAGGCCGCTGTCCGGTCGTTGCCGGATAAAACAAAAGGTAAAATAGAAGGACTGATCCGGAAAATTATTAAGGATAAACTTGATGACGGCCAACTTGATAACTGCGACCTGACACTTAAGGATATGGATGATATCGCGAATGCTTTTTTCACTGTACTAAGCGGAGTTTTTCATGAAAGAAACGAGTATCCCGAACTTGAGAAAAAGAATTCCCTGAGTGAACTTGATAATCAGGTATATAATATTATACAGCAGGATAAAAGGGAGAAAAGGAATGAAAATAATAGTTCAAAGCAAACTGAAAAAGAGATACCTTCCTCTGAAGAGCCTGAAAAATCTGCTGACGAAAGTCGTGCAGACCGCATTGAGGATTGAGAATATCGAATACCCGCCATTGGTTTCAATTCTCCTTGTAGAAAATGAAGAGATTCGAAGGATAAACCGGGAGTACAGAAATAAAGACTGCGTTACCGATGTCCTGTCGTTTCCGATGCTTGAAATGAAAGACGGGGAGTTTGTTGAAAAACCGGGTGATTTGGATTTGGAAGACGGGAAGCTGTTTCTCGGTGATATTGTAATATCCGTTCCGAAAGCCTTGGAACAGGCAAAGGAATATGGCCACGGTGAAGAAAGGGAGCTTGCGTTTTTAGCGCTTCACGGCCTGCTGCACCTGCTCGGATATGATCATGAAAGCCCGCAGCGGAGTGATATAATGGAGAAGAGGCAGGAACAGGTTTTGTCCGAAATCGGGCTGACTCGTAATTGATTAATGTGTTTTTGGAGAAATGATATGAAAAGCAGAACATTATTTGACAGCTTTAAGTATGCTGCGCAGGGAATAAAAACGGCTTTTATACAGGAAAGGAATTTCAGGATACACTGCATAGCGGCGGTTATAGTTGTTATATCAGGCATATTGCTGAAAATTTCATTAGTAAAATGGGCGCTTGTTTTTACGGCATTCGGTTTTGTTTTTGTTGCGGAATTAGTGAATACGGCCGCTGAAACGCTTGTTGACATGATAACAAGAGAATATTCAAAAGAAGCAAAGAGGGTAAAGGACCTTGCGGCGGCTGCCGTTCTTGTATCTGCCGTATCAGCCGTTTTTATCGGTATATTTGTTTTTATCGAGCCTGTGTTGGAGTTTCTCGGGTTGTAAAACTTTTTTCCGCCTTATGCGTATGATTTAATAAAGGAGATTTTTATGATTAACCAAAGTCTTGAACAATATATTATATTAATACCGGTTCTTCTGATATCGCTGACTATTCATGAGCTGTCTCACGGATACACGGCGTACAGGCTTGGGGACATGACGGCGAAGGAACAGGGGCGCCTTACCCTTAACCCGCTGAAGCACCTTGATCCGATAGGTACGATTATGCTCATTGTCGCGCGCATAGGCTGGGCCAAGCCTGTTCCTGTAAACCCTTTTTTTTTCAGGGACAGAAAAAGGGGCATGATGCTTGTTAGCATCGCGGGACCTCTTTCAAATCTGATATTGGCATTCATGGGCATTTTTCTTTACCAGCTTTCTTTTGTTACAATGTACGGTTTATTAGTGCGCGGAAACATTATCGTAACGTACTGGCTGCTGTTTCTTTCCTTGTTTTTTTCAGTTAACCTCAACCTTGCGATATTTAATCTGCTGCCCATACCTCCGCTTGACGGCTCAAAAATACTGTCGGGCGTTCTGCCCGCCGACAAGTATTTCCGTTTTATGCAGCATGAGAGAACGATAGGCATGATATTTCTCGTTACCGTTATTGTTTTTCCAGGTATAGTAAGCACTGTTATCGGATTTTTCACAAAACCGATAGCGAACAGCATGCTGTGGGTAACGGATAAAATTATCGGCCTTTTTGTATGATTTCAATTCTTCCCCTATTTACGTATGGACTTTACTCGAATCATAAGTTAATATTAAATAAAGCAGGTACGGATTATAACCGGCAGCTTGGATGCAAATCAGCAGACAATTACGGAGGTTTTTATGAAAAAGACAATACTCAGCGGTATGCGTCCCACTGGTGTGCTGCATTTCGGGAATTATTTCGGGGCGCTGGAAAACTGGATACGGCTTCAGGACGATTATTCATGCCACTATTTTGTTGCCGACTGGCACGCGTTAACAACGGGGTATGAAGATACAACCAGGTATAAGGATAATATTACCGAAATGGTGGCCGACTGGATCAGTGCAGGGCTCGATCCGTCGAAGTGTGTTTTCTTCCTTCAAAGCTCAATAAAACAGCATGCGGAGTTACATTTGCTGTTCTCAATGCTGACGCCGATTTCATGGCTAACCCGCAATCCTACTTATAAGGATCAGTTGGCGCAGATGAAAGAAAAGAATATAATGACCCACGGCTTTTTAGGTTACCCATGCCTGCAGGCCGCGGATATCCTGATGTATAAAGCAGATTATGTTCCGGTCGGAGAAGATCAGGTACCGCATGTGGAATTGACAAGGGAAATAGCGCGAAGGTTCAATTTCCTTTACGGCAATGTTTTTCCCGAGCCGCAGTCGCTATTAACAAAAGCGAAAGTGCTGCCCGGCCTTGACGGGAGGAAAATGAGCAAAAGCTATAACAACACGATAGCATTTGCCGATACCCCGGACGAGGTGTATACAAAAGTGATGAATATGATTACCGACCCTGCCCGGATTAGAAAAACCGATCCGGGGCATCCGGAAGTTTGCACTGTTTTTGCATTCCATAAAATATTCAATGAGAACGAGGTGCCCGAAATAGAAGAAAACTGCAGGAAAGGGGCGATAGGGTGCGTTCAGTGCAAGAAAAATCTTGCTCAGAAAGTTAAGGAATTCCACACGCCGATCCATGAAAAAAGAAAAGAGCTTTTAAAGAAGCCGGATTATATTAAAGATGTAATCAGGGACGGCAACGCCAAAGCCCGTGAAATCGCGGAAAAAACGATGAATGAAGTAAGGGCTGCCATGAAAATAGACTGGATTTAAACCGGTAGCGTGTTACCGGTCCTGGAGAGTTACTTATGACGAATGCGCCGCATGATCACTGCACTATTAGAATAAAAGATTTTGAAGGGCCTTTCGATTTACTGTTTTATCTTATTGAAAAAAATAAGATAGATATATATGACATACCCATTGTTGAAATTACCGATCAGTATATGGACTATCTTTTTGCAATGCAGGAAATGGATCTTGAAATTGCGAGCGAATTTCTTGTCATGGCGGCTACGCTTCTGCACATAAAATCACGAATGCTGCTGCCCGAGCGGAAGGAACAGGACGAAACCGGGGAAGATCCGCGTGAAGAGTTGATTATAAAGCTTCTTGAATACAAAAAGGTCAGGGATTTTGCCGATATTTTAAGAAACAGGGAGGCCGAATGGAGAAAGGTCCATTACAAACTGCCGGAAGCCCTCCCGGAATCGGCTTATGAAACAGAGCTTGAGGTTTCGCCGTCGCTGCTGAAAGAATGCTATCAGAAGATTTTACAGGCATATAATGACCGGCAGAATGACGAGTCCCAAAAAATGAGGCGTATCATACAGCATGAGCGGGTATCGCTGAGGCTTAAAATTAAGCAGCTGCTCGACATGCTGAAAAAAGGCATTAGGCTGTGCTTCTCGGCGATATTTAATTTGAAAAAGACATCGAAGCTTGAAGTCGCAACGGGTTTTTTGGCGATGCTTGAAATAGCCAAGTCGGGAAAAGCGACAATTCATCAGGAGGTTGAATTTGGAGAAATATATATCGAACCAAGAAGAATTGCCAGGGACGAAGGCGCTTAATGCGGAAAATGAAAGGAAGCAGCATATGCATGATCTGCGCGAAATAGAAAGCATATTGGAAGCCGTATTGTTTGCTGCGGGTGATGCAGTTCCCGTTGAAAAGCTTTCCGAGATAATTAATCAGGACAAAAAAACCACGGTCAGCATAATGTCAAATATGGAAATGAAATATAAGAATTCTTCAAGGGGTATTATGCTGCGCAGGATAGGGACAAGCTACCAGCTATGCACGAAGCCGGAATATGACAGGTACATAGTTCAGCTCGGACAAGCACGGAAAAAACAGGGACTTTCGCAGGCGGCATACGAAACCCTTGCAATAATTGCTTATCACCAGCCTGTTACAAAAGCATATGTTGAACATATCCGGGGTGTGAACTCGGATAATGTAATTATGAACCTGCTTGAAAAAAATCTCATTTGTGAAGTAGGCAGGCAGGACAGTCCGGGCAAACCGAAACTGTACGGAACGACGGAAGAATTCTTAAGGGTTTTCGGCTTCAGTTCCGTTAAAGATTTGCCGCCTATTGACATTAATGATATCCAAACGGTGATGGATGAAATTCCGGTCGACTGATTAAGTAAGGAATGCCTGCGGATTCGAAGGATAGAACGGCTTAAATTGGATAAAATAACCGGTGAGGTGAAGCAATGTATCTGCCGGTTTTTTTTATTCTTTTTTTATTGATACTGCTGCTTTTATCGAATTTCAGAATCTGGGTCGAACTTATAGCCCGGGACGCCGGTATTGCCTATACAATAAAGGGGACGGTGCTGAAATACATTCCCGTTTTTGAAATTAAAGGCGGTACTGAGGAAAAAGGCGGGAAACAGTGGAGGCTTGGCTCAAAAGAGAAAAAAACAATTCGTACGAAATTTTTAAACTTAATAGTCGGAGCAGTACGAAGAAACAAGGGGAAGCTGCTTCATATTGAAAAGCTTGAGCTGACAGGCTCGTTTTCTTTCGACGATGCGGCCGCAGATGCGATAATATACGGAATTATCCTTTCGTTATGGAATTATTTAATTATTGCGCTTTCGGCCTGGTTCAGCCTGGAACACGGGAATTTCAGCCTCATTCCGGATTTTCAGAATAACCGGAACAAACTCATGTTTCATGCGGTTCTTAGGATAATGCTGCTGAATTTATTGGTGTTAATCCTTCTTTATGCCGGAAAACGGCATGATTTGGATACAAAAGCTCATTCGGCTGCAACATGATTTGAGCTCATGCGGTATATTCAGGGAAAAATTGCTTGTTAAAAGCTGAATAGTTTTACCGTAAATTGTAAAGGATAATTAGGGTATATTTTTTCAAACGATTTTGGAGGTGAAGGGATGGGAACGCATCCTATTGATGATTTGATGAAGACCGCAATGGAGAGCATAAGGGACATGGTCGACGTTAATACCATTGTCGGTGATGCAGTCCAGACTGCGGATGATACGGTAATTATCCCCGTTTCGAGGGTTGCTTTCGGCTTTGCCGCCGGGGGAGGTGATTACCAGGGACAAAGGGACAGGAAAACGGATCAGACTGAAAATTTTCCTTTTGCCGGGGGAAGCGGAGCCGGTGTTACGATTCATCCGGTCGCATTTGTGGTTGTTGGAAAAAACAACGCAATTAAGCTGCTGCCTGTTGAACATAATACCGCCCTTGATCGCATCATAGATTTTCTTCCGGGTTTTCTTGACAAGGTTTCCGCCCTCGTAGGGAAGAAAAAAGCGGACACGGAAAAAGAGGAAAAAGAGAAAACGGAAAAAGAGAAAGAAACGGAAAAAAAGGATAAAAAACAGCAGGAACTGTTTTAACAGTTTCCTGCCAGTTGTTTTCAGCTTGTTATCCGCATTCGACAAAACGACTCAAATGTTTATGCAAAGCGTTAAGTGGTCAGGTTCAAAGAAGGAAATTCGGTAACCGGTTATTTGTTGTTGTTTGTATCATATTGAGGATACTGATTCCCGGTATAGCTCTGGAAAACCTTTTTAACTATGTTTCCACCGATCGTTCCTGCTTCCCTTGAGGTCAGATCGCCGTTGTACCCCTGTTTAAGGTTGATACCCAATTGGTTTGCGATTTCGTATTTCATGTTTTCAAATTGAGTTTTGCTGTTTCTGTTGTTGGTTGCCATATTTGTCTCACCTCCTCACTACTTATTATGTCTGCAAAACCTTGATATATGAGTAGTAAGTTATGGTGCGGCTGGCTGATTTTTTTATGTCAACGACGAAAGAAATGAATTTCGGCTTTGCTTTTATTGTTTCTCTTTTTTATTTTTTGATTCTGAAATTGATTTTTTCGATTAATATCTGCGGTTTCTTTAATTTTTTACCGAAAAATAAAAT
>JAAYXD010000248.1 GCA_012516065.1 Clostridiaceae bacterium | reverse complement strand
TGGTCATACAGGGGGAATTATCCTGATTCTCCCTCCCCTTGGAGGGGGCAGGGCATTTTGGTCATATTCGGACATTAATTCTGTCAATGTCCGGACAATTAACGACATCTATTGCTGGACACTATGCGTCAGCAGTAACAATGTAGACATACAAAAGATTAAAACTGATGACCAGTTTGAAGTTATATACAATATCCCTCCGGAGATTTTGAATTATTCCATACCTAAGATTACTCTACAACCAATTGTAGAGAATGCCATTATTCATGGAATCCAGGAAGCAGACGATCGGAAAGGTTTAATAATGATTGAAGGATCAATAAATAACTCAATAATAAAACTGTCAGTAAAAGACAATGGAATAGGAATGAATAACGATAAATTAAAAGAAATACTCATTAATATTCAAAAAGAAAGTGACAGTTCTGAAAGCTATGGTTTGAAAAATGTTAACCAGAGGATTAAACATTATTTCGGGGATAAATATGGGATTAATATATCCAGCGAGTACGGAAGAGGTACAGTTGTTGAAATTATTTTTCCCGCTTTGATAATTAATGAAGAAAACTAGAATTACCCCCGGCTTTCTGAGTTAAATTACTTATGCGCCATCCTGTAATCGCCGGGAAGCTGTCCCGTTATCTCCCTGAATACACGGCTGAAATACTTTGCGTCCGAGTACCCGACTTTCTCGGCAACTTCAAAGATTTTCAATTCCGTCCCAATAAGCAGTTCTTTTGCCTTGGCAATCCTGTACTCCTTGATATATGTACTGAACTTGACGCCCGTTTCCTTATGAAACTGCATCCCAAGATATTCAGGCGTCAGATTCAGTTTTGCCGCAATTTCCTCCAGGTTTATCCCTGTGTGATAATATTCCGTTACCATGCTTATGGCCCTTTTAATATTCAGACTCAGCTGTCCTTCACTTTGCATCTCGTCTTTTTCAAGAAGGTTGTATATCTCTTCCGTCACTTCCATCAATTCTTTCCTGTTTACTGCTCCCATAATCTTTTCAAGGATTTTCTGCTGTTCTATCTGCTCATGATTCAACGCGCCGATTTCCTTGGCCACGTTTATCATGGCCCACAAGAACCTTACATAGCTTTCCTTGATTTCTTTCGGATCATATAACTGTCCGTTGTCAAAATAATCGTTAAAGCTGTTGATACACTTAAGGACGGATTGTTTGTTAAATGAGCACAAGGCAGCTTTAAGGCGCGTCTCTATATCATTTGGGTATATGCATATCGATGTTCTTACCTGAAGAATTTTGGGATAAGATATCATAATTTTATCGCCGAAGGATATGTTCCAGTCCATATATTTGAACAATGTATAATAACTGTCTTTCAGTTCCTTTATATTGGCGACGTTTATCCAGCCATAACTGCAGTCGGGGATTTCTTCCCCGGGCGTTTTAGAAATTACCCCGTTTTGAAACCATCTCTCAACGTCATTCTGGTTTTCATACCCATACAGTATTCCAAGCAGCATTTTCTCCTTCGGCAGTTCCAGCAGGCAATATTTTATATTTTCCCCGGATGACAGAAATTCTTCGGTTTCTTTTTTCACACGGCTTATATTGTCCGGATACTGGCTTCCAAGGTATATCTGGACCATTCCGAACGGCCTGTTGTGGCGAAATTCATACTTTTCTTCCAGGTAGCTGCACAGGTTTTCATCAAGATCAATATTGCCGAAAATAATGCCCAGAATAATATTTTCAAGCCTGCCCAGCACTTCCGGGTTTTGTTTCCCTTCCTCAATGTTTTGCTTTTCTATGTTTTTTATAGCCTGAACCAATTCTCCCACAACAAGGGGTTTTATAAGATATTCGCTCACACCCCAGCGCATAGCCTGCTGGGCATATGAAAACTCCGCATAGGCACTCAGCACTATTGCCTTGCTTTTTATTTTCCTTTCGTTCTGATATGCCAGGGAAAGCATTGTAAGGCCATCCATCAATGGCATCCTGACGTCGGTAATTATAAGATCCGGATTTTCCTGCAGTATAAGTTTGAGCCCTTCTTCACCGTTTTCCGCGCTTCCGATCACCTGATGATTCGGAAACATTTTCTCAATTAAATTGCAGATACCTTCCCTGATCCTTATTTCATCTTCCACAACCACTATTCTCATTGTATTGCCTCCTTGCCCGGAATAAGAATTGTAACCTCGGTTCCTTCCCCAAGGGTGCTGTCAAACCTGACATTTACCCGTTCGCCGTAATACATGCGAAGCCTTGAAATGGCATTGCCTACTCCGATATGGCTGGTTTCCACTTCACGGAAATCCCTGTTATTAAACTTTTCAACCATTGAGGGTTCAATGCCTCTGCCGTTGTCTTTGATAGAGATACGAAGGAAATTGTCTTCCATCCGCATGTCAATCCTCAGTACATTTTCACGCTTTATGCCCTCAAAGCCGTGTATGACAGCGTTTTCAATAAAAGGCTGCAAAAGCAGCTTATGAATTCTGAAATCCAGTGCCTCGGGTTCGACGTTTATTTCACAGCGGAAGGTATTTTTAAGCCTTGTTTGCTGCAAGTATATATATTTTTTGAGCCACTCCACTTCATCTCTGACTGTGAGCATTTCATTGCTGTTTGTAATGGCGTATCTCAGTATGGTCGCCAGGGAAGTTATTGCGTTGCTGATATCAAACTCGTTTTTTTCAATAGCCATCCAGTTGATTGTATCCAGGGTATTATACAGAAAATGTGGATTGATTTGCGCTTCAAGAGCTTTTATCTCTGCCATCCGCTGCCTTTCGCCGGCTTGTTTTTCCTTCTCGCGTGCCTCCCCAAGCTTCCCGAGCATATCATTAAACTGCGTGGCTATAAGCTCAACTTCCAGGGGCATTTTTTCATCGATTTTTACACGGGCTTCAAAATTGCCTGAGCTTGCAACGTTCATAGTCTCCACAACGCTTTTGACTGAATTGGACAACTGATTGGACATTAGGAACGTCAGGCCGACTACAATTACCAATGACAGAAAACCTACCATTATGACAATCTTCTGTTGAGTATCCAGCTTGCTGAGAATTATTTTCTGATTGGATACATTTACAATATCCCATGACAATTCTTCATCTTCATAAATGTAAGTAGCGATATATTCCTTGTCAATCAGGCTTTCATTTGTTATAAAGTCCAGGTACGCTTCTCTTCGCGCTTCGACAGGCAAATCGGGATCTACAACTTTTTTGGTTAACGACTCTTTGTTTATGTAGGAAATGATTCTGCCCTTATTGTCCACAATAAAATTGAAATTGTCCGCATATTCTGAATTCTCCTGTGTCAGGCATACTTCCCTTAAGAGTGCTTCATCTATGCTTATGATTACTATGCCGTATCTTCTGTTAATGTCCTTATAATCTATAATCCTGTGGGCCATATGAAACAGGTAATAATCCTCGTTGGCGAAGTTTGTACCGTATTCGGTCGGGAAAATATGCGTCCTGTTGTCACTGGATACTTCTTCATAAATTTGTTTTTCGGTAAGACTGAAGTTTTCAATCCATGGATTTTTGTTGGTCACTGACGTCAGCTGATGGTATGTAATAACTATCCCCTGGCTTGTTATAATGGAAATGGAACGGATATGGTCCTTGGTATAAAATAAGCCTCTGATCAACCTTCTGAGCTGATTGACCGACACGGCCAGATCCTCTTCATTGTTGATTTTGTCCACCAGGGCGACAATATTGTCATCCGTATACATCTGATAGAGAAGATCTTCATATGATTTAAGTTTCAGCTTCAGGGTATTTGCCGTCTGTTCGAGATTCTTAATTGTCAGTTCTTCAATGTTTTTTCTGATTATATCCGAAATATTGTAATAGAAGAAAAGGCTTAAAAGGAGAATTGGAATTATTGACGTAACAGAGAACAAACGTATTAATTTTGCTTGCAGACTGGCTTTTTTACGAGCTTTAAGCTTTTCCATAACCTAAACCTTTCCAGATATTTCTCGCTTCGGCGAAGAGCGCGCGCAATCCGGTCTGGAAGCGAAATACGCAGAATTAACTCCATATTCTTATGAAAATAATATCAAAGTCTTCTTGAAAATACAATTTGACAGATTAGAATTCTCACCCTTTTTTAGATTTTTAGAGTTTCATCAGGATGAATGATTATTTATTATAAAATTGTAAGATTGAAAAAATCTGTTGACTTATATGAATCAAGAACCTGAAATCTTTCGGTAAATTGAGATACAGACAGCTAAGGATACTTGTTGAGACAGGGCTTATCATTTGCTTAATCCGGATCAATATGTTAAAGCCGACCGCCAGAAAGCTGGGGAATACGCTTATTGCATGGAATATTTCAAGGCTTTAACAGGGGGAGGTGTCCTTTAAACTTATACCGAAGGTATTTCAGGTTCAGGTTTGTTAAGTTGACAGAAAACAAGAAGGAGGAAAAGTAATGAAAAATTATAGGTGGTTAATAGCCGTATTGGTTCTGGCCACGATGTTAATCGGACTGTTCACAGGTTGCGGGGCTAAAGAAGAACAAACACCGGTTACAGAATCGCCGGAAGTTTCAACACAGGCGCCTACAGGTTCAGATAAATCAGAAGGCGGTTCGGATCTGCCTTCAGGTAATGTAACGATATGGTATTACTGGGAGACGGAAGGTCACCAGAAAGCATTGAATACTCTTATCCAGAGATTTAATGATTCTCAGGACAGAATTACCGTACAGGCTAAATATGTTCCTTTTGCAGACATGAAAAAGCAGCTGTCTATCGGCGCTTCAGCAGGTGAGCTTCCCGATCTGGTTATCCTGGATAATCCTGATCATGCCGCATTCGCGGCTATGGGAATATTTGCTGACATCACTGATGAATTTGATGTAAGCACATATTATCCCGGACCTATAAATTCATGTACCCTGGACGGAAGGCTCTACGGCGTTCCTTTTGGCAGCAACTGCTTATTGCTTTTCTATAATGTCGATATGCTGGAAGCAGCGGGTCAGAAAGTGCCTACCACATGGGATGAATTACTGGAAGTGGCAAAAGCCCTGACAACAGATAAAGTTTATGGATTTGCACATTGCGCCCTTCAGAATGAAGAAGGAACATTCAATTTCCTGCCTTACATATGGTCAACAGGCGCTACCTCATATGAAATTAACAGCGAGGGTGGTATAAAAGCCCTGAACATGATGAAGAAGCTTGTAGATTCCGGCGTATTCCCGAAAGAGGCAATCAACTGGACACAGGGTGACACCATGCACCAGTTCATATCCGGAAACCTTGCAATGATGATTAACGGAACATGGCAGGTTCCGACAATGCGTGAAACAGTTCCGGACCTGAATTGGAATGTCGCACCGATTCCCCAGGACAAACAGCAGGCATCAGGACTTGGCGGTGAGAACTATGCTGTTATTGCCGGCGGCAACGAAAAGGCGGCAATAGAGTTCCTCAAATTTGCGACTGAAAAAGATAATTGCCTCTTCATGATGCAATCGATGGGTTATATTGCACCTAATTCCACCATTGCCGAAGGCCAGTTTACCGGCGATCCGATTTATGAAGCATTCGTGGAAGAAATGAATTATGCAATGGCAAGAGGCCCACTGCCCGAGTGGCCTGACATATCAGATGCGATTTCACTGGCATTCAATGAGGTCATTACCGGTGCGGCAACGCCTGAAGACGCAGCAGCAAAAGCTCAAGCCACTATTGACGAAATTCTGGGCAAATAATTCAGGAAAGGGTTATAAGGACAAGGCTTTCCGGGTCTTGTCCTTATAACTGGATTATCACTTATTTTTGACCAAACGGAGAGGAATGACATGACAAAAATCAGAAAAGGATTTTTCAGGTATGATAATGTTGGAATGTTGTTTGTCCTTCCGGCATTCATTTACATGATTTCCTTTGTAGGCTATCCTATAATTTATAATTTCATATTAAGCCTTCAGAATGTTACCGTTAAAAATCTGCGTACCGGACAGCATGAGTTTGTGACCTTTAAAAACTACATAGACCTTTTCACCCATGATGATGTCCTGGTCAGATCCATAGTAAATACGTTGGTATTTACTGTCGCATGCCTGATATTCCAGTTCCTCATCGGATTTGCGCTTGCCTTGTTTTTTAACAGGGAGTTCTGGCTGTCCAGGCCTGTCAGGGGACTTATGATGATACCCTGGATGATACCCATAACCATCAGCGGCCTGATTTTCAAGTTCATGTTCAGTAACGACGTCGGCATAATCAATTTTTTTCTTAAAACATTAGGTATCGTCAAGGACAACATTGAATGGCTTACAAACCCGAAAACGGCAATGCCGGCAGTTATCATGACAAATATATGGATCGGCATACCGTTTAATATGATTTTGCTTGCCGCAGGTCTTACAACAATTCCTTCAGAACTCTATGAAAGCGCTTCAATAGACGGAGCAAGCAAAGTACAGCGGTTGTTCAGGATTACTCTGCCGCTGCTGAGACCGACCATAGAATCTGTTTTGATTCTGGGATTTATTTATACTTTCAAGGTTTACGACCTGGTATATGTTATGACCACCGGAGGTCCCGTCAATGCGACGCAGCTTCTGTCAACATATTCATACAAGCTTTCGTTTGATATGTTCAAATACAGCCAGGGAGCTGCAGTGGCAAACATACTGTTTATCGTGCTGTTCCTTGTAAGTCTTTTATATCTGAGATTTATTGATACGGAGATAGAAACATAATGAGCGCAAAAATAATGGCATCCAGAAGAAAAGATATTATATATTCCGTAATCGCGGTATTATTACTTCTAATTATGCTGTTTCCCCTCTACTGGATTTTTGTTACGTCACTCAAGCTGGAAAAGGAAATATTCCGGAATCCGCCTACGTTCTGGCCTACGCAGCTTAATCTGAAATCCTATATGGTGCAGCTTGAAATAGGGGATTTCAATATGTTCCGTTCATTCGGAAACAGCCTGATTATATCCGGCGGGGCAATGATAATTTCGATAATCCTGGCTGTGCCTGCATCGTATGGAGTGGCAAGGTTCAACTTCAAAGGTAAAAAGCCAATCGTACTGGGATTTCTGATTACACAGATGCTGCCTGTTTCCGTTTTGCTTACACCGTTGTTCATCATATTCAAAAACATGAATCTGTATAATACATTCTGGTCTACAATTATTGCGGATTCAACAATAGGAATACCTTTTTCGATACTGATACTGAAAAATTATTTCGCATCAATTCCGAAAGAACTGGAGGAAGCGGCATATATTGACGGCCTCAACAGGTTTACAGCCTTTATCAGGATGCTCATCCCGATAGCCAAACAGGGAGTTGTAGTTTGCGGGGTGTTCTCATTTCTTTATGCGTGGGGCGATTTGGCGTACGGGATGACATTTATCATTGATCAGCGGAGACGTCCCATCACTGCGGGTATATTTAACTTTCTGGGCCAGTACGGAACGAAATGGAGCTATCTGTCAGCATTTGCAGTGGTGACAATCATACCGGTTGCCCTGATATTCATTTTCATGCAAAAATATATAATAAGCGGTATGACAAGCGGAGCTGTTAAAGGCTGACAATACAAAAGGCAGGAGGAGTTAAAATGTTTCTGGCAGAAAAGAACAGATTAATTTACCATTACGATGCTGAGGAATTGTGGATTGAGCCCTGGGGTGAAAATGCACTTCGGATTCGCGCAACAAAGGATAACATGATGCCTACTGAAAACTGGGCGCTTTTAGAAAAGGAAAATAATGATGCCCGCATAGAAATTGGCAATGAGGGCGCATCTATTATAAACGGAAAGATCAAAGCTTGCATTTCCAGGTTTGGCAAGCTGACCATATATAATGATAAAGGCCGGCTTCTCCTTGAAGAATACAGCAGAAACAGGAAAGATGTGCTGGATAAAAAATGCAGCGCACTTGAAGTGGAAGCCAGGGAATTCAAACCAATCCCCGGAGGGGATTATCATTTGACATGGCGTCTTGAATCAGTATCCTGTCATGAAAAAATATATGGAATGGGCCAGTATCAGCAGCCACATCTGGATTTAAAGGGCACGGACCTGGAACTGGCGCACAGAAATTCCCAGGCAAGTGTTCCATTCGCATTGTCGTCGCTGGGTTACGGCCTGTTATGGAATAATCCGGCGGTGGGAAGGGCAGTACTTGGTAAAAATATTATGAGTTTTGAAGCATATTCAACCCGCTCCCTTGACTGCTGGATCGTGGCAGGAGATACCCCGGCTGAAATTGTAGAGGCATATGCCAAAGTGACAGGCACGGTTCCCATGATGCCCGAATACGGATTGGGGTTCTGGCAGAGCAAACTCCGTTACCAGACACAGGAGGAGCTTCTGGAAGTGGCAAGAGAATATAAGAAGAGAGGTCTGCCAATCGATGTTATTGTGGTTGATTTTTTCCACTGGCCGAAACAGGGCGAATGGAAATTTGACCCGGTTTACTGGCCCGATCCTGACGCAATGATAAAAGAGCTCAAGGAGATGGGAATTGAGCTTATGGTCTCAATCTGGCCGACGGTAGACAGGGAGAGCGAAAACTTTGAGGAAATGCTTGAAAAAGGGTATCTTATCAGGACTGAAAGAGGTTACAGGGTTGGTCTGGATTTTCAGGGGGCAACCATCCATTTTGACGCCACAAATCCCAGGGCAAGAGAGTATGTGTGGGAAAAAGCCAGAAAGAATTATTATGAAAAGGGAGTAAGAATTTTCTGGCTTGACGAGGCAGAACCCGAGTATACGGTTTATGATTTTGACAATTACAGGTATTATCTTGGCAGCAATCTGCGGATAGGAAACATTTACCCGATGGAATATGCCAGGGGATTTTATGAAGGGATGAAAAGGGAAGGACAGGAAAACATTGTGAACCTTATCCGCTGCGCCTGGGCAGGAAGCCAGAGATATGGAGCCCTTGTCTGGTCAGGGGATATAGCCTCAAGTTTCGAAAGCATGAGAAACCAGCTGGCAGCAGGCCTGAACATGGGCATAGCCGGAATACCGTGGTGGACTACGGATATAGGCGGATTTCACGGCGGAGATCCCAATGACGAGAATTTCAGGGAACTTTTCGTAAGATGGTTCCAGTGGGGAACTTTCTGCCCTGTAATGCGCCTGCATGGAGACAGGGAGCCGAGGCAGCCCCAGTATGGAACGACTGGCGGAGCGACATGCTGTTCCGGTGCACCCAATGAGGTTTGGAGTTACGGGGAAAAAGTTTATGAAATCTGCGTCAAATACCTGAATATCAGGGAACAGCTGCGGGATTACACGCGCAAGCTCATGAAGGAGGCCCACGAAAAAGGTACACCGGTCATGAGAACCATGTTCTATGAGTTTCCGGAGGATGAAAACTGCTGGGTGATCGAAGATCAGTACATGTTTGGGGACCGTTACTTAGTAGCGCCTGTCCTCTATCCGAAGATGCAGACAAGAAAAGTCTATTTGCCCGGAGGATATAAATGGCGCGATATGGAGAAGGGTACTGTCCATATCGGCGGTCAGACCATAGAAGTGGAATTGTCGCTGGATTATATGCCTGTTTTTGAAAAGTACCAGGATAATTTGCGAGGTTAATATCGAGGTTAATATTATATAGTCTGTAATTTCAGAGAGAATCCTTAAAAAGGAAAATGAAACTGACCTCAAGCCCCTGTTTTGCATAGAGAAACAGGGGCCTGGCCGAACGTGTGCTTGTATGCATGAAATATGGCGGCGGGGGGTGAATTTGAAATGAGATTAAAGGTCAAAAGTGATATGGGCGGTAAAACGCGCAAAATCAGGACTTCTCTCTTTCTGGCCTTTTGTATTCCCGTCATTTTGATCATTGCACTGGGAGCAGGAGCCTATTATATTTCTTCCAAAGCAATGGTAAAAAGGTATGAGACATCAGCAAACAGTACCCTGAATTCAATGAGTCTGTGTTTAAATTCCATCTGTGATAACGTAAAGAACAAGATGGCCGAAATCATTATAGATGAAAACGTAAATGCCTATTTCAACAAATATGGCAGGGACCTGAACTTAGAATCGACTACATACTACAATACGGTGCGTGACAGTTTTATTGCCTTAAGCGGAAGCCTGAAGTACATATCGGATTATTATGTCTTCGGGCAGATAGGTGAAACCATCACGTCCCGCTCAAAAACACTTCCCAAATCATTATTTGAAGATTATCAATCCCAGGAAGAGGCCAAAGAACTGGTTGCCGGAAATGCAAGGAATAAATGGATCGGCACACACCCCTATCTGGACAGTATCGCGGAGAATTCCACTGACAGGTATGCCTTTTCTTATATTGTGAAGCTCCAGAAAAACAATGGGTTCATCCTGCTCGATATCAGCCGATCCTATCTTGAAGAGGTCCTGGGCACAATGATGTTTGGGGAAGGAAGCATAAAGGCCATAGTTACGCAGGATGGCAGAGAAGTAGCCGTGGAGGAGGTTGAAGAAGTTGACGGGAGCGTAGCTTCGAGGAGAATTGAATCCGAAGAAAAGATTTTTGCCGGCAAGGACTTCTTCGAAGAGTCTGTCCAGGCTTTATCATCAGGTATTTCCAGCACCTTTTACAATGGCGAAAAATACTTATATGCCTATTCCCCGATTGGTTCCACGGGCATAATGCTTTGCGTACTGATACCAAGGGCTGTTATTATGAAGGACGTGAACTATGTCAGGGACCTGACTTTTGTAATCGTAATCACTGCCTTTATCATTGTTTTTATCACAGGTTTATATATGTCAAACGGTATAAGCAGGGACTTGCTGAGGACATGCCGTTCCATGGAACAGGTTTCCGGCGGCGATCTGACAACCAGTTTTTATAGCAGCAGAAAGGATGAGTTTAAGCTTCTGAATTTAAGCATGAATAAAATGCTGGGAAACATAAGAAAACTGATTGGGGATATGAAACAGTTCGGAGCGCGGGTAAGCGCATCGGCGTCTGATGTGTCGAAAACTGCTGAGTATGTATATGAAAAGATGAACATTATAAACAATACTGTTGACGAGGTGCTGGAAGGTATTGTTTCACAGGCATCCGATACAGAGAAATGTGTAGTCAAAATGAGTGAGTTTTCCAACAGGCTGAATATCATTTATGAGAATTCGGAACAAATTAATGATATTGCTGATGAAACAATTCGTATCATCAACAGCGGACAGGTTATTGTGGATGAACTCAACCGGAAAACTCAGGACACGGTCGACATCACAAGAAATCTGATACAGGAGATAGGAGAAGTTCGGAAGAACACAGATAATATTGAAAATATCGTAAGCTACATAGGCGAAATAGCGGGAAAAACCAATCTGCTGTCGTTGAATGCTTCAATTGAGGCGGCAAGGGCAGGAGAATCGGGCAGGGGTTTTGCCGTAGTGGCTGCGGAAATCCGGAAGCTTGCAGATCAGTCAATAAAATTTAATAAACAGATAAAACAGATAGTAGATGACATAAGGAACAAAACCGAATTAACCGTGCAATCGGCCGAAAAGGCAGAGATTTTCATGAAAGCACAGACAGCCTCCCTGGGTAAAACCAATGATGCTTTCAGTTCAATTTACAGCCATGTATCAAATCTTGTCGACAAACTCAAGATAGAACAGAAAAACATGACTGATATGATTAATGACAAGGAACGCATATTGGAAGCAATCTGCAGTATATCTTCAATATCTGAAGAATCATCAGCTGCAAGCCAGGAGGTAATGAACATTGTAAAACAGCAGCTGGATGCAATTTCTTCGCTGGAAAAAGAAGCCTTAAAACTGAAAGAAGATGTAGAAAGACTGGAGGGATCGATGAGACAGTTTATAATATAATATTGTCAGCACTGGTACAAGTTGCTGTCTCCATTTACAGCCTTCTTTTCGGAGAAGGCTTTTTTATCAGGCTGGTTCTTTTGTTACTGCTATTCAGAGTTTAAGTTCTTTTTACTCAAAGTAAAAAGGATGTTTTATTTGCTTTAAGTATAAGTCTTTATAATTTCCTCTGCCACCTTGCGTTTTGTGATGCAGCGGTCCATAGCCTGTTTTTCTATGAACCGGTGGGCTGTTGGCTCATCCATTTTCAGTTCGCTTATAAGCAGCCATTTTGCCCTGTTGACTATACGGATTTCTTCCATTTTTTCTTCTATGGAAAGGGATTTTTTCTCGAATTTGCGCAGGCGTTCCCTGGCGCTTGAAAGCCATTCAAGCGCGGTCAGCATTGCAGGCCTGGTTATGGGCTTGGAAAGGGTAAATACTCCGTGTTCCGCGACTTTTTCATGTATTTCGGCGTGTATTTCCGCACGGACTATAAGCAAAACGACAGTGCTTTGCGACTCGGCAGTATCAATGGCAAAACGGGTTCCCACGTTGTCAGGCAGGGGAGAGTTTATTATCACAAAATCGTATGCCCTGTCGGCAACTGCCCGCTTTGCGCTGCTGATGTCCGAAACTGTCCTGACAGGGGAAAACCTGGACTCGGGGAGCAGGGTGTAAAGAGCTGAATTGAACTTCTCTGATGCTGAAACAAGCAGTACACTGTAAACGCGTTCTTTCAGATCCAATTATGCTCCCTCCTTCCACTGCCGTTTAAAAAGCTAAATTCAGAATAAGAAATCAGCAAACAGCAAAACAAATCAACAAAACTCAATAATAAAAACAAATACCAAAGCTACGGGGACGAAAAACAACTATTTATTGCAATATATATCAAGGATGGGCTGAGGTATGTGTTTTTTAATGAAGTCGCTTTGAGCAGCAATCCTGCTCGCTTCTTTAAGGCTTCGCGGCAGGCGCCTGAATCTGGCAAGCTCTTCTTCAGTGGCCTTGTAAAGGTTGAAGTTTGCAACTTCCGGCAGTTCAAGCCTGTTTTTTATCCCGTGCAGCCCGGCATATATGATCAGCGCAAAAGCGAGGTATGGATTTGCCGTGGGGTCCGGTGAGCGAAGCTCTGCGCGGCGGTACTCGCCGACTGCGGCCGGTATTCTTACAAGCTGCGAACGGTTTTCGCTTGACCAGGATACATATCCCGGAGCCTTGTTTTCGCCGAAGCGAAGGTATGAGTTCTCCGTAGGATTTAAAAATGCCGTCATATCGCATATTTTATCAAGAACCCCTGCAATCATGTAATGCAGGTTATCGGACGAGTCATCGGCTTCGACGGATATATTGATGTGGAATCCGTTGCCTGGTTTGCCTTTGAGCGGTTTTGGCGAAAAATCCGCATACAGCCCGTTCCTGTTGGCAACCGTTTTTACAACGGTCTGGAAGGTCAGTGTGTTGTCTGCGGCGGTAAGGGCGTCGGAATAACGGAAATCAATCTCGTTTTGCCCCGGGCCTTCCTCATGATGGGAACTTTCAGGTCGGATTCCCATCTGCTCTAAGGTGAGGCAGATTTCACGGCGGATGTTTTCACCCTTGTCTTCAGGGGCAATATCCATATAACCGGCTTTATCATAGGGTTCTTTTGTAGGCTCTCCGTTTTCGTCAAGCTTGAACAGGTAAAATTCCAGCTCTGCGCCTATGGAAAAGGTATATCCTTCTTTTTTCGCATCCTCAACGGCTTTTTTCAGCAGGCTTCTTGTGTCGCATTCAAAAGGGCTGCCGTCCGGGTACGAGATGCTCGAAAACATACGGACGACCTTTCCGTGTTCCGGCCTCCACGGAAGAAGCATCAATGTATTGGGGTCCGGATGCAGGAACAGGTCTGACCGGGCTTCGTCGCCAAATCCGGTGATGGCCGAGGCATCGAAGGCTATCCCGTATTCAAAGGCGCGGGGAAGCTCATCGGGCATTATGGATATGTTCTTCTGCCTGCCGAAGACATCGCAGAATGCGAGACGGATGAATTTCACGTCATCCTCCCGGACATACTGTAAAACTTCCTCTTTCGAATAATTCATTATAATACCTTCCCTTCCTTTAAATTCACCCTTTTCAAGTTGCCACGTACATCTGCTTATACGGATTTTTACTGTCCGGAGTTACAACAGTAAAAGATGAATCCAGTACTTTATTTACATCATAACCAAATAATTGACAATATTCAAAGACATATTCCTTAATCCGGTCAATTTCTTCCGGTGTTGCTTTCCGTGCCGTAACCTGGCTGGGGAATTTAATGCCGCTTAAGTCGCCGCGCAGGTACATCATACCGCCGTGCATCCCTGTGCAGGGGAAGTGGCCGACTATGTTCCTGTCACCCCGTTCGAGCCCGAGAACCACAATGATGCCTCCTGCCTGATATTCGCCGAGGAAGCTTCCCGCAACGCCCCCGATTACAATGACCGGGACTTTGTCCTTGTATTCTTTCATATGAATACCCGCACGGTAGCCTGCGTCTCCTTTTACGTATATTTTGCCGCCCCGCATTGCATATCCGACAGCATCACCCACGCTGGATAGATGCAGCCGAAGACAAGCACCTTTGCCAGACTTTATTGGACAGAATGACGGTCAATTGTCAAATTGTTCGTCTGACTGACAAGTAAATAAAAACACTCACTTCTTTTTTAACAGGGGCAAATACCTCGTTTGAAAACAATGCCGAAAAACGGCT
>JAAYXD010000113.1 GCA_012516065.1 Clostridiaceae bacterium | reverse complement strand
TTATACAATAGACCCAAAAATATACAATACGTTTTGTATGGATATACAAGCGAGGATTTCACAAAAAATCTTATTAATTGAACAGCATAAATAAAAAAGCCTCAAGCATTATACTTGAGACGAAAGAAACCCCGGCATCACTCAAACAATTAATAATACTTTTTTGAGCCCATGAGTTCCTGTACCTGACGCAAAGCTTCACCGAACCGCTGAAAATGAACAACTTCGCGTTCCCGTAAAAATCTTAATGGGTCTTTTACATCAGGATCGTCAGTCAGTCTAATCAGGTTTTCGTATGTTGCGCGCGCTTTCTGTTCAGCGGCAAGGTCTTCCACCAAATCCGCTATAATGTCACCCTTGGATTGAATATATGCCGCCGTAAAAGGAGTTCCTGAGGCACTTATGGGATAAACGGCGTTATCGTGATCGGTATAAAATGCTCCGAGCCCTGCTTTTTCCATAACATCGGCCGGTACTCCTTTTGTAAGCTGGTGAACCATTGTTCCAACCATTTCAAGGTGCGCCAGTTCCTCCGTACCAATATCGTTTAATATTGCCCGTGTTTCTTTTGTAGGCATGTGAAACCGCTGGCTCAGATAACGAAGAGAAGCGGCAAGTTCTCCGTCAGGTCCGCCGTATTGCGAGATTATATATTTTGCCATTCGGGGGTCGCATTTTTTTATGTTAATCGGGTATTCGAGTTTTTTATCATAATACCACATAGCTAAGCCTCCTTTGCCCAAGGCCACGGATCATCAATCCACTGCCAGCACCGGGGATTAGGCAGGAATCTCTGATTAATCGGACCATATTTTTCTTCATATTGCTTTCGCAGTTTTTCCGATTCTATGTAACAGGTTCGGAAGTCATTAAGCGCATTTGCGTCGGATGGATGTGTATCAAGGAATAGACCTAAGTCAATCATGCAAAAATCATAGGCCATAATTTGTTCTAAAAGTTTTTGGCGTTCATCCATATATCATCGCTCCTTTCTAAAAATTATTTGCCGGGATAAGGCCGATATAGTTCCTGAAAAACAGTGCCTTTGCTAAGTGCTTCCATTGGAGGCATAATTTCTTTAAAAATCTGGTACGGGGTATATGTTTGGCCGAGCTGAGGATTATCGGGCATTACCGGGATGCCGATGCTTTGTCCTGAGCAGCAGTTGCCGGAAAAAATCAAGGTTTCTTTTTCTTTCATATAGATTCACCTTTCTTTTATCAGAATCATAGTACATCTTATGATATTTACATAAATAAGGTGACGTAATAAACGGACAAAATAGACAATGGACGAAATGCGTTTCAAGGTTGAATTATTCGGAGAAGATAAGATTTTGGGAGCAGTTATTTTAATGATTAATAAAATAAGTGATGATTGGCAGATTCCAGTTATATCAGCCATCAAGCAATTTTATAAACTCTTCCTCGTTTATTATTTTTATGTCATATCCTTCATCTATCAGTTGATAAGCCTTTTTTTCCTTGCTGCTTAAGCCGTCGTCCCCGACAATGCTCTTATCCTGAACGCCGACAACCAGAAAGTCGGTATTTTTTGAAACACCGCTTTTTAGTACAGCTCCCGTATTTGCTGCTTTCTGCATGGCTGTTCTTCGATCCATGGTACGCAGTTCACCTGTAAAAACGATATTTTTTCCAAAGAAAGGATGCATTTCATTAAAAGATTCGACAGCAGCGGCAATTTCGGAAACAGAAACACTTTCAAAGCGTTTATATCTTTTACGCTCTCTGAATGATATCTGATGTTCCAGATCTTTAAATACTTCCGGTTTAATACTTGAATAAGCTTTTATAAAATTTTCAAACGATTTATTTCCGCATCTTTTAACTGTTTCTATAACAAGTTGGGCACATGCTTTTGCATCACATAAAGCATTATGGTGATTATTTAGTTCAATGCCGAAATATCTGGTCCGCTCTTTAAGGGATTTGCCGACATTTTTGCAGGCTTTCTCGCTGATATGAATACTGCAGAAATATTTAAAATCGGGAATATCCAGGCCATACTCAATCAGGCAGTTTTTCAGAACGGACATATCAAATTTTGCGTTATGAGCTATAACATAGTTCTCTTCAAAGTATGAATTGATTTGAGCCCAGACTTCGGGAAACTTAGGTGATAGTTTTACATCTTCATAAGTAATCCCATGAACGGCAACGCATCTTCTGTCAAATTTCCCGGACGGCGGACAAATAAGAAAATACTTTGATTCCACAATCTCCAAATTTCTTACTGCAGCAATGCCAAGGGCGCAAGCACTGTTCAGGTTATAGTTTGCAATTTCAAAATCAATGGCAATAAAATCAAAGCTCATAGTAATTTTACCTTATATATCACTAACCTTTTATCTAATTTCTACTTTATAATTATACAACACTATATTGTGACAACAAACCCTTTAAAGAAATTGATAATAACTTTTATATAAAACGCTGAAGGCATTAATATGAGTGATATAGGGAAGATGCTGCGATTTTGCTTTATGGACAAAATGGATGAAATGCTTGCAATTCGTACAATGAATTTAGAGTGTTGAAAAATAGGTAAAATAAAAAGCAGCATATATTGCTGCTTGAATATATCCGGAGTAACCGCGAGGGAAAACCCCCATTCGTCATTTACCCCTGACGAATCTTTTCACCACCAGCCTACTGCAGGGGAACAACCAAGGCGGTTAGGGTCGGTCTCATAAGAGTTTTAAGAAGCTTTTTCATTTGACCACCACCTTTAGAGAAAAATTCTCCGACCGGATATGATTATATTACTGTGAAATACGATTATAGTC
>JAAYXD010000012.1 GCA_012516065.1 Clostridiaceae bacterium | reverse complement strand
ATGTTGTTTGTTTCAACTATACTGGCTCTTGGCGTTATCCTGGTAAACGGCTGGACTGACGCTCCCAACGCAATTGCGACGTGTGTTTCAACCAGGGCTATTACCGTACGTCGTGCAATTATTATGGCTCCATTTACTAAATCTTATTTTAAAATAAATACTGCCTGCTTTCCATGTTTATTTATTATCCGCGTTACGGAATTCGGCTCCGTGCATGGCAGCGAAAAGCCCTGTCCGGGTTTCGGCAGTTTTCAGGATGTTAAAAATACCGGTTTCCTGACGTAAAGGCCTGCCGTTCCCAACGGAAGGCAGGCCTTTATTTTTTCGCAGTATAAACCGTACATTCATCAGAACGGTACTTTGTCGGGATCGCTTGAATACCCGCATATCCCTTTAAAGGACGCAATTTTTTCAACATCTTCCTGCGACAGTTCAAAATCAAATACATCGGAATTCTCCTTTATTCTTTCCGGATTCGTTGATTTCGGAAGAGGCAGGAAACCCATCTGCAGGCTCCAGCGGATACATATCTGCGCTATGGTCTTGTTATACTTTTCAGCAAAAGCTTTCATCTCGGGAACATCGAAAATTTTGCCGGTTCCGAGCGGGCTGTACGCTTCTATCAGGATATTATGCTCTCTGCAGTATTTTACGAGTTCGTCCTGCGTATCGCCGGGGCAGAGACGTATCTGGTTTACCATCGGAACAACCGCCGCAGTCTTCAAAAGCTCTTCGATATGATGAATGCGGAAATTGCTGACTCCTATCGAACGTATACGCCCTGCTTTATATAGCTCTTCCATGGCCTTCCATGTCCCTGCGTTTGCCTCCTGCCAGCGGTTTCTGTACTTTATCGGGTTAGGCCAGTGTATCAGGTACAGATCAAGATAATCCAGTCCCAGCCTCTCCATTGTTCGTTCAAATGCGTCCATCGTATTTTTGTATCCGTGCGCGTCATTCCAGAGTTTACTCGTAACAAAAATTTCTTCCCTCGGAACACCGCTTTGTCTTATCGCCAATCCTACACTTTCTTCATTTCCGTATACCGCTGCGGTGTCAATATGCCTGTAGCCGACAGACAACGCTGTTTTTACAGCCGATACGGCAGCCTCTCCGTCGGGAATTTGCCATGTTCCAAAACCAATGCACGGAATACAAACTCCATTATGCATTGTATAGCAGTCTTTAAGCGATTTCATCAGCATTCTCCTCCTGGGATTATTTTTATATTATTCAATTTATAATACAGGTTTATGTATTAAGTCCGTCATCCTTTAAAGGCATTATTCAGGTTATTTAACAAAGAAGCCCCCGGATTGTTTTCCGGGAGCTCTTTTCAGCATATGAAATATGATATTATTGCTTACGGTTTTATTTTTGCCGCCTGCTCATTTATGAAAGCTTCCGCCTTGCTGAAGCTTATCTTGCCCATCGCAGCTCCCGCGGCTTCATATTTCTGAGTCCTTAACAGGTTCAGTACATTCACCAGTTCACTGTTAATATCTTTTATTATATTGGCCCCTTCTGCTATTGCGCCTATATCCGCGCTCTTGATAGAGGCAATAAGCTGTTCTTTCAGAGAATCAATATTTTCAACATAGAACATGAACTGGTTGTAGTAATCCGGATGGATAGTATCCAGGTATGCTCTAATTACTCCGTCATCGTTATTGCAGTATTCAACTATTTCCTTTACAACTCTCGTGTCGATTCCCGTGATGATATTCAGCAGTTCTGACTTGCCGTCATCGACCATGTACGCATATTCAACAGCCTGCTGTACAAGCTTCGTTATTTCATCATCAGGTATTGAATTCAACGCATCCGTTAAAGATTTTGTGACACTGGCATAAAGGTTGTAGTAGTTTTGAATTGAGCCAAGGTAATAGTCGACAGATTCTCTTGGCAGTATGGTTGTAAGAGCTTTATAGAGATCCCTGTCGGCTACAAGCTGGCGGATAGCCATTTCAATATCGCCTTTTTCGAGAGCCATGCTAAGCGTATTCAGCGATCCCTGGGCTTCCTTGTAAACAGTGTAATACATATCAGCTGTATCTATGTATTCGGAAAGAGTAGCCATCGGGACGAACCATGTAAGCATTTCATGGAGCTCATCGTTATAAATAATGCTCTCAACTATTTCTTCAATGCTTCCCTCAAAGGTTACGGTCTGAATCGGAGCAGCCCAATCCATAATAGCTACGCTTATATTTTCAAACCCCTTCGAGTATTTATCGAGATCAGGGGCCAGTGCAAAGAGCACAGCGCTGTTAACCAATTCCTCATTGTTCAGTATCTGATCAACGTATTTATCGACATTGGCATCAGAAAGAATGCCCTGGGCTAAAAGTTTGTCAATAAATGTTTTAACCGCATCGGACTGGGATGCCTTGAAAGTATTTATCGTACTTTCAAGTTCGTTCCTGTAATTCTTGGCCAGCTTCTTAATTTCATCAACTTTAAGCTCAACAAATATATTTACATTTCCCGTGCTGTATTTAATATCCTTTACGGTGAAAACCTGAGGTATGCCAAGATCAGCGTAATTGATTACAAAGGTAAGCTGATCCTTCGGGATCATATTTGTTACATACCCGGGAGCTTTTTTCTTGCCGAGATTGAAATTATCCGCTGAAATTGTTATGCCTGTATCACTGGGTTGAATTTTAACGAGTGCACTGATCGGAAGACTGATTGAGCCGTATTTGGCATTTACGTAAAGACGCTGGTCGGAAGTGTTGAATGCGGCTTCCTGAATTGTTAGTTTAGGCGGCAGACCTAAATCCATTTGCGCCAACTGATCCTTTAAGAGAGAATTGATCACATCCTGGTCGAGTTCAATTTCAACTGTCTTTGTTGTTGCGTCATAATAAAGATGCTTTTTGGCGATTTCCGTTAACAAATCTTCAACTTTAACATAATTAAAGCTCAAGTCGTAAACGGAATTGTTTAGGTTTATGATGGTTATCAGCGGTACTGCTATCAGAATAACAACAACCGCTATAATAACATAAAACCACCATTTTTTTAACAACATAACTGGCACCCCCTGTAAATTTGAGCTTGTCCT
>JAAYXD010000112.1 GCA_012516065.1 Clostridiaceae bacterium | reverse complement strand
GTGCGGGAACGATAACCCGTTCCTGATTCCGTCACGGTTTGTTTGACATGTCAATTTTTCTGTTTTCTGAAATTTTATAAGTGGAAAAGGAGAATGATATATGGAAAAAAATAATATATCTCATATAGAACTTGGCAAGCATATGGATATCTTTACAAAGCTGCCCGAAGTCGGGCAGGGGTTGGTATTATGGAAACCTCACGGTGCGATGATTCGTTATCTGTTGGAAAAATTCAGCCAGGAAGCCCATATACTAAACGGTTATCAATGGGTCTACACACCGCATATTGGAAAAGCAAACCTGTGGGAAACGTCGGGGCATCTGGAATTCTATAAGGATTCGATGTACAATCCGATTGAAATTGACGGCGAGCAGTACTATCTGAAACCGATGAGCTGCCCCTTCCATGTGCTGATTTACAAGGACGGAGTAAAATCCTACAGGGACCTGCCGATACGTTATGCCGAATACGCCTCGGTTTACCGTTATGAACTGTCCGGCGTCCTGCACGGCCTAACGAGGGTAAGGGGTTTTACGCAGGATGACGCGCATATTATCGCAACACCTGAACAAATAGAGGAAGAGATATTCAGGGCGCTGAATTTTTCACTGTACATCCTGAAAAAGTTTAACTTCACAAAATACAAGGCCTATATAGCGACAAGAAATGTAGCTAAATCAATCGGCAATCCCGTGGACTGGGAAAAAGCCGAAGAACAGCTAAAGCAAGCGGTTATCAGGGCAGGCCTTGAATATGAAATCGATGAAGGCGGCGGAGCTTTTTACGGGCCGAAAATCGATTTGAAGCTCACGGACAATTCCGGACGTGAATGGCAGTGCAGCACAATACAGTTCGATTTTAACCTTCCGGAACGCTTTCAAATGTATTATATTGGGCAGGATGGTCAAAAGCATACGCCAATGATGGTACACAGGGCTTTATTCGGCAGCATTGAACGTTTCACCGCAATGCTTCTGGAGCATTTCAACGGGGAATTCCCCTTCTGGCTTTCTCCGGTTCAGGCAAGGATTCTTACCGTATCGGATGAACATCAGCAGTTTGCGTCGTCGGTATACAGCCGTCTGAAAGAAGAAGGCTACCGTGTTGAACTGGATGATTCAAACGAGCCGCTCGGAGCCAAAATAAGAAATGCGGAAATATCAAAAATACCTGTTACGATTATTATTGGATCAAAAGAACAGCAGGCATCTTCAGTAACGGTGAGAACCCGGCAGGATAAGAAGCAGCAGTTTTTATCATTGGATTCTCTTCTCCTGATGCTGTCACGTGAACAAAGCGTCGGTAAAGCAGAGTATATCCATAACGGATTATAACAAGCGAGCGGGTGCTCCGGGAACAGTGTGCAAACGAACTTATACCCGGCTATTCGCAATTTATGCGGCCGGGTATAATCTTTCCTATTTATCTAATCATAAGCCTTGCCCCCTGTTTTCAAAAAATTAGACATTATTACAGTTCCCCCGGGCGTCAATATGGATTCGGGATGAAACTGAAGGCCGTATATTTCGTAATCTTTGTGCTTTACTCCCATTACTTCCCCTTCGTCATCCTCGGCAATTACCAATAGCTCGACGGGAAGGGACTCCCTTTGGGCTATCAGAGAATGGTATCTTCCTGCCTTGATTATGGGTGGGAGGCCTTTGAATATGCTGATTTCATTGGCAATATGAATATTGCTTTGCTTTCCGTGCATCAGTCGTCTGGCCTGCACGACAGAAGCCCCAAAGGCCTCGCATATCGCCTGATGCCCAAGGCATATGCCCAGAATGGACGCTTTGCCTTTCATCTTCCTGATAACCTCTTCGCATATACCGGCATTTTTTGGGTGGCCGGGGCCGGGAGAAATAATAATGTGAGAGGGGCGCATTTTTTCCACATCTTCTGCAGTCATCTCATTGTTTCGGATTACCTTGATATCAGGGTATATGCTCCCCGCAAGCTGCACCAAATTATAGGAAAAGCTGTCGTAGTTATCTATCAGCAGTATCATCACACATCCACCTTTCTTGCCGAAATAATAGCTTCCATTACGGCTTTAGCCTTGTTTCCGGACTCTTCGTATTCCTTTTCGGGAACGCTGTCGGCCACGATTCCCGCTCCCGCCTGAATGTATACTTTGTTGTTCTTTTTTACCGCCATTCGTATGGCGATGCAGACATCCATATTGCCCGTAAAGTCGAGATAGCCTATGGCGCCGCCGTATATACCCCTTGGCTCCTTTTCCAGCTCTTCGATAATCTGGCAGGCGCGAATCTTGGGCGCTCCTGACAATGTCCCTGCCGGCAGGACGGCTTCTATTGCGTCCAGCGCGTCTTTTCCTTCTTTGATTTGCCCTTCCACTTCGGAAGCGATGTGCATTACCTTTGAATAGCGCTGAATTGTTTTATATTCAGACACATGGACACTTGAATATTTTGATATTTTCCCTAAATCATTTCTTGCAAGGTCAACCAGCATGTCGTGTTCCGCCAGCTCCTTTTCATCAGCAAGCAGTTCCTTTTCAAGCGCTTTATCCTCGGCGCTGTCTTTGCCCCGCGGTCTCGTGCCTGCTATCGGAAAGGTTGAAAGAATGCCGTTTTGCAGCCTTACCAGGGTTTCAGGCGACGTGCTTATCAATTGCACATCATCATTTTGCATAAAGACCATGTATGGGGAAGGGTTGGTGGTTCTCAAAACCCGGTAGGCGTTAAGGAGGCTGTCGTTATATTCCGTTTCAAATCGCCTTGAAATAACGGCCTGGAATATATCCCCCTTTTTTATGTATTCCTTTGTTTTGTTGACCATACCGCAGTATTCTTCCTTTGATACGTTGCAGGTAAAGCAGGGCGCGCTTTTTATTTCGGCTTTGTGCAGGGGGGACTGCTCGTAAATAATCATAATGATGTCTTCGATGTCGTTCAGGGCCTTTTTGTAATTTTCTTCTATTATATCACCGGACATGTTTACAATTATGCTGATCATTTGCTTTAGATGGTCATAAGCTATTACCTTGTCAAAAAGCATAAGGTCAAAGTCGTTGAACTCGCTGCTTTTTAGCTTTAAAACCGGCTCGGCATATCCGATCATGCTGTAGGAGAAGTATCCCACAAAGCCTCCGGCAAAGGGCGGTATTCCCGGCAGTTTTGGCGCCTTATAGCTTGAGAGATAAGCCCGTAGCAATTCAAGGGGCTTTGATGAGCGCACTGTTTTTTTCTCTTTATCCTCAATAGTTATTTCCCCGTTTTTGCAGGACACCCTTGCTATGCACCTTCCGCATCATTAAAACTGGCTGTTATTATGGTATCAAAACTTTTTTCATACTTACACAACATCCCTTTCAAACCTATTTATCTTTTTCATATAAAATACAACTGTCGTATGCAGATATGATCTCAATTGTGTGAAAGCAAAAGATGCCGGATGTCAAATGCCGACATTAATATTTTATTTGCCGCCTCGCCCTGATAAAGCCGGAATATGCTTATATTTAGTAAGATTAATATTGGGTAATAAAAACCAGTCCCTATACTAACCCGGATTCTTATTGTTATTTCCCTTATATTTATAATGGTTTGCTTTCAATGAATTAGTCGCAATTCTAATCCGGTAAGCGGCATTCAGTGTTTGTTACAGGGACAAACC
>JAAYXD010000111.1 GCA_012516065.1 Clostridiaceae bacterium | reverse complement strand
GAATAATACTCTATAACGGAAAATTTAGGTATTGCTGTGCAGTTAACTTGCTGTAAGCCGATATTTTCCGTAACCACAACATTAGGATACGGAAGGTGATACAGAGATGGAGATTACAGACATCCGCATTAGAAGAATTGATTCGGAAGGGAAAATGAAGGCTGTTGTTTCAGTAACATTCGACAATGAATTTGTGGTGCACGATATTAAGATTATTGAAAGTCAAAGTGGCCTGTTCATTGCGATGCCAAGCCGGAAAACGCCGAGCGGAGAATTCAGGGATATAGCGCACCCGATTCATTCCGAAGCCCGTTCCACAATTCAATCCGCAATTCTTGAAAGATATCACACCATGCTGGTGGAGGAGGAGACAGGAGCAGCAGAAGAAGCTCCAAAGACTGAAGAAAAAGAATAAGTTTACAAGCAGAGAAAAGACACTTGCTAATTGTAAGTGTCTTATTTTTGTCTAAAAATTGGCAGCAAGTCTGAACAATTTTCATTGTTATCAGGTTCTTTTTATCTGCCGAAACAACGGGAAGAAATGCTTTACAATACGCCGCGCCGGACGGCTTAAAGCGCTGCTGAGCGGAAACGGCGCTAAAGCTGTTTTATCAAATAAAAGGTACTTATTGAAATATTAAATCAAAAATGAGAGAATTATTATTGGCCGGTTTTGTTTTACCGGATATTTGAAAAAAGTATCGAATTGTATATGTTGTGTTTAAACTCTTTGATTGATAATATGCTGTATATTGGGCATATGCAAACCGAAAGGGGTTTTCATTGTGGAACATGTTTATGCTGTGATATTGGCTGCCGGGGCCGGAACAAGGATGAAATCCGAAAAAGCGAAAGTAGCGCATGAATTATGCGGAAAACCTATGATAAATTGGGTTATAGACGCTGTTAAGGGAGCCGGTGTAGAGGAAATTATCGTTGTTACGGGTTACCAGGAGGAACAGGTACGCGGATGCATATCCGAAAATGTTATTTTTACAAGCCAGAAAGAACAGCTTGGAACGGGACATGCGCTTATGCAGGCAATGCCGCTGCTTAACGGCAGAAAAGGGTCGTGTCTTGTTCTATGCGGCGATATCCCGTTGATTACCGCCCAAACGTTAAGGAATTTGGCTGAAAATCATATAAACAGCGGCAGGGCAATGACAGTATTGACGGCCGTTGTCGAAGATCCTCACGGCTATGGCAGGATTATCCGTGACAGCATGGGAAATGCGTGCCGGATAGTTGAGCAGAAGGATGCCGATGAAAAACAACGGAATATTAAGGAAATCAACTCCGGAATATACTGTTATGATATTCAATGGCTTGAGGAATCATTGAAAAAACTGGATAACAATAATATGCAAAAAGAATATTACCTTACCGATACTGTGTCAATAATTTGTGAAAACGGCGGGAGTGTAGGTGCGATAACACTGGACAACCATGAGGAAATGCTCGGGATAAATGACAGGGTACAGCTTGCCGCCGCGGAAAGGATACTAAACAGAAGGATAATAGAAAGGCACATGAAAAACGGCGTGACTTTTTTAATCCCCGATAGCTGTATTGTTGAAGAAAGGGTAAGTATCGGCTCCGATACGGTGATATATCCCGGAACGATACTGAAAGGTTCCACTTCAATTGGCTCCAACTGCGTTATCGGACCGAACTGCATGATATCCGACACGACTATAGACTCGAATACAAAAATAATATTCTCGGTTATAAATGATAGCCGGATAGGCGCAAATTCAACCGTTGGCCCGTTTGCTTATTTAAGGCCCGGAAGCATAATCGGCGAAAAAGTAAAAATCGGCGATTTTGTTGAAATTAAAAAATCCGTCATCGGTGATGAAACGAAGATATCGCACCTCACTTACGTAGGCGACGCGGAAATCGGAAAAAATGTCAATTTGGGCTGCGGCGTTGTTTTTGTCAATTATGACGGAAAGGTGAAAAACAAAACGATTGTCGGCGACAACAGTTTTATCGGCTGCAATGTGAACCTTATATCACCTGTGGAAGTCAAGCCGAATTCTTATATTGCGGCAGGGTCAACGATTACCGAAGAAGTGCCGGAATACTCGCTTGCAATAGCAAGAAGCCGGCAGACAATTATAAGGGATTGGGTCATAAGAAGAGGAATGATACGCGGAGAGAAATCCGATACTTAATACAGCATAATTACGGAGGTTAAGAACAGAAATGAACATTCAGGGAAAGGACATTAAAATATTCGCCGGAAATTCCAATATGCCCCTTGCCCGGGAGATAGCGGCAAAAATCGGATTGCCGCTTGGAGACTCGATTGTGGGGCGTTTCAGCGACGGTGAAACGGCGATAAGCATAAATGAAGCTGTTCGCGGCTCGGATACGTTTATCATTCAATCCACATGCACACCGGTGAACGATAACCTCGTGGAATTATTAATACTGATTGACGCGCTGAAGAGAGCGTCGGCCGGAAGGATTACCGCCGTTATACCGTATTTCGGCTATGCAAGGCAGGACAGGAAAGCAAAAGCAAGGGATCCGATTTCGGCAAAGCTTGTCGCGAATCTGATCACTGTCGCGGGAGCTGACAGGGTGCTCACAATGGATCTTCACGCTACCCAGATCCAGGGTTTTTTTGACATCCCTCTTGATCAGCTCATGGGGACGCCGATATTGGCTAAATACATGTCTGATAAGTTTAAAAATCTTGACGATATTGTCGTGGTATCGCCCGATGTAGGAAGCGTTTCGAGGTCAAGGAAGTTCGCCGAAAAGCTTGAAGTTCCGCTTGCGATTATTGATAAAAGGCGCCCGAAAGCAAATGTATGCGAAGTTATGAACATTATAGGGGATGTACGCGGCAAAATGGCCATTATTGTCGATGATCTTATAGATACCGCGGGAACTGTGACAACAGTAGCGGAAGCGCTGATAGCAATGGGCGCGAGTGAAGTTTATGCGTGCTGTACTCATGGTGTATTATCGGGTGATGCCATATCGCGGATAGATAAATCGCCGATTAAGGAGCTTGTCGTATTAAATACGATTCCGCTTCCGGAAGAAAAGAGGATCGACAAGATAACGGTACTGTCCGTAGCCGATGTATTTGCGGAGGCAATTGAGTGCATATACGGAAATATTTCCATCTCGACACTGTTCACTCAGCGTTAACCGGATATAGCAGAGCGCACATACATAATTCTTTCCAAAGCTCTTTTAATTTAACTGAAGTAACTTTTCCTTTGGTCCTTTAGGGAGGTTTTTTAATGTTTATTATTGCGGGACTCGGCAATCCCGGAAAAGAGTATGAAAGAACGCGTCATAACACAGGTTTTCTGTGCATTGATTATTTATCCGCTCTTTACCGCATACCCGTTTCGAAAATAAAGTTTAAATCATTGATAGGAGAGGGAATCATACAAGGAAAGAAAGTTGTTCTCGCGAAACCGCAGACTTATATGAACAACAGCGGTGAGGCAATTAAGGCTATAGCGGATTATTACAAGGTTGACGCAGGCAATGTTGTGATTATATACGATGATGTCGACCTGGAACCGGGTGTTATCAGAATACGGCCTAAAGGGAGTTCGGGAACGCATAACGGCATGAAATCGATCATATACCATTTGCAGACCGATGAATTTCCGCGTTTCCGCATTGGTATCGGAAAGCCGCCGGAGAATGTGGACATGGTTTCATATGTATTGGGCGTATTCAGTGAGGAAGAACAGCGAATTATTAATGAGGTTATTGAAAGAACCGCGATGGCCGTAGGGGATTTTCTGGCAGCGGGAATTGAAACGGCTATGTCAAAGTATAACGGCAGGAATAATAACGATAAGAATAATGATTGAATCCGGAGTTTTTATGAATATAAAACGCTGGCACGAATGGAACGAGATAAAAGAAATACAAAAAGAAATTACTGAAGGATTATCAATTACAATAAACGGCCTCTCCGACACTCAGAGGCATCATTTTGTCTATTCTTTGATTGAAGGCGCGGGGAAAAAAGCGTTATATGTTGCCGCGAACGATCTGCAGGCGAGGAAGGCGTTTCAAAACCTGGAAAGCCTGTTCCGGGAACGGGTTTACTATTTTCCGTTCCGCGAGAAAATGCTGTATGATGTCGAGTCTAAAAGCCGTGAACAGGCGTTTCAAAGGATAGAATGCCTCGGGAAACTGCTTGAAGGCGATTATACGGCCGTTGTTTTATCGTGTGAATCGATCATCGATTATTACATGCCCCCGGATGATTTCAAATCATATTTCATATCATTAAAAACGGGTGATACCGTCAATCTCGAAGAGCTTACACGCCGCCTTGCCGCTGCCGGTTATGAAAGGGAGGAAATGGTTGAAGCAAGGGGCCAGTTTTCGGTAAGGGGTGGCATTATCGATGTTTTCCCCATACAATACGATAAGCCGGTAAGAATTGAACTGTTTGATATAGAAATTGATTCGATGCGCATATTTGATATTGAAAGCCAGCGTTCCTGCGAGAACGTCGGGCAGGTGCGCATATTTCCCGCAAGAGAATTTGTTTTTACCGAAGAGCAGGCAAGCAGAATAGCCGAAAGGCTGGACGCGGAGCTTAATGAATATTTATCAAAAATTAACGACATGGATTTAGCCGCGCTGTTCAGGTCAAATTTCGGAGCATATGCCGAAATGCTTAAAAACAGCGGTAATTTTGCGGGAATAGATAAATTCATTCCATATTTTTATGACAGCAGGCATTCGATTTTTGAATATGTTTTTCCAAACACGGTTATATTTGTCGAGGATACGGAGCGCCTGAAACAAAGGCTTGAAAACGTCATTGAAGAGCATACGCAGCAGTGTGAAATACTTATTGAAAAGGGTATGGTGCTTCCCGGAACGTTTGATATGTATTTTGACCCGAAAGCCGTATCTTCGCTTGTCGGAAACATGCAGGCGGTATATCTTAACAGCCTTGATGAAGGGGAAAGCCTTGCCGGCGTTTACAGAAGCCACATAATAACCGGGAAAAACATTGAGCCGTACCGGGGTCATCTTGAACAGCTAAAAAAGGATATAAAGAATTGGATAAGCGGTGAATACCAGGTTACACTGCTTGCGTCAACGGATAAAAGAAAAGCCGGCCTTAAAGAGATGTTAGCCGAAGAGGGTATAAATGTCTACTCCGACGAACCGCCGGGAGATATTCCATGCGTTATTGTAACGCAGGGGCAGCTTGAAAACGGTTTTGTATATCCACAGATAAAATGGGCTGTCGTGACTGAAAGCGATATAATTTCAGCTGCCGTAAAAAAGCCGGAAATAAAAATTGAAGGTGCGCGGAAAATAAAAGCCTTTACCGACTTGAAAGTCGGTGACTATGTTGTTCACCAGATGCATGGAATAGGCTTGTATACGGGCATTGAAACATTAACTGTCGAGGGCGTGAAAAGAGAGTACCTGAAAGTTGAATACCGCGACGGTGGTTTATTATATATTCCGGTAACCCAGATGGAGCTTATACAGAAATATATTGGAACGGAAGGCAAAACGCCGAAGCTGAACAAGCTCGGCGGAACCGAATGGCTCAGGGAAAAGAAGAGGGTCAAGGAATCGCTTAAAGAGCTTGCTGCCGACCTTATAAAGCTCCAGGCCGAAAGGGAAACAAGGAAAGGCTTTGCTTTCTCGCCCGATACCGTATGGCAGAAACAGTTCGAAGAATTATTCCCATGGAATGAGACAAAGGATCAGCTTCGCTGTATCGAAGAGATAAAGCGCGATATGGAGTCCGATAAAATAATGGATAGGCTTCTCTGCGGAGATGTGGGTTACGGGAAAACCGAAGTCGCATTAAGGGCCGTATTCAAGGCCGCAATGGACGGGAAACAGTCCGCTTTTCTTGTTCCGACCACGGTATTGGCTTCACAGCATTTTGAAAATTTCAAAAAAAGGTTTGCTCCATTCCCGATAACAGTTGAGATGTTAAGCCGTTTCAGGACACCGAGCGAACAGAAAAGAATAATCAGGGGCTTAAAATCCGGGCTTATAGATGTTATTGTCGGGACACACAAACTGTTTAACAAGGAGATAAAGTTTAAGGATCTCGGACTTCTTGTAATAGACGAAGAACAGCGCTTCGGAGTAGAACACAAGGAGAAGATAAAAAGCATGTACCCGAGCGTGGATATACTTACGCTGTCGGCGACTCCGATACCCAGGACGCTTCATATGTCCCTTACGGGGCTGAGGGATATAAGCACTATTGAAGAACCTCCCGAACAAAGGTATCCTGTGCAGACATATATACTTGAGTACAGGGATGATGTTGTTGAGGATGCGATTAAAAGGGAAATAGCGAGGGACGGGCAGGTTTTTTATCTGTATAACAGGGTTAAGGGAATACAGGCGAAAGCCGTACGCCTGCAGGAACTTGTGCCCCAGGCGCGGGTCGGATACGCGCACGGGCAGATGAGCGAAAGACAGTTGGAAAAGGTTATCATGTCGTTTTTAAACAGGGAGTTCGATGTGCTCGTGTGCACGACCATTATTGAGAACGGGATAGATATGCCGAATGTAAATACGATTATAGTCGAAAACGCGGACAGGCTTGGGCTCGCGCAGCTATACCAGCTCAGGGGGAGGGTCGGGCGTTCAAACCGCCTTGCATACGCTTACCTGACATACCGCAAGGATAAGGTTCTTAATGAGACTGCGGAGAAAAGACTCAAAGCGATACGCGAATTTACCGAATTTGGTTCCGGTTTTAAAATAGCGATGAGGGATCTTCAGATAAGAGGGGCGGGAAACCTTTTGGGACCTGAACAGCACGGGCATATGGAAGCCGTCGGTTATGATACTTATGTAAAGCTTTTGGAAGAAGCGGTTAAGGAACTAAAGGGACAAACCCATATTGAAGAAACCGCAAGGGAAGTTTTTGTGGAATTCAAACTTGATGCGTACCTTGAAAAGTCTTATATTGCCGATGAAAAAGCGAGGCTTGACATGTACAAGACAATAGCGGCCCTTGAAACCGAAGAAGAAGCCGTTGACGTGCGCGATGAGCTGATTGACCGGTATGGCAATATTCCCGAAGCGGCATCAAATCTTATAGACATCGCCCTTGTGAAAAACATGGCCGGAAAATGCGGCTTTAATATGATAAAACAGAGAGAGGATATGGTTGTTTTGCATTTGGCGGATAAGAACAGCCTTCCGCTTTCAGTGCTCAATGAATTGATTTCGAAAGAAAAAGGAAAGCTGATGTTTTCGGCAGGAAAGAACCCTTACCTGTCGTACAGGACAAAAGGGATGAACTGCCGGGAAGCCCTGAACAATATTAAAATTCTGTTACAGGATATTCTGAAATTGAAGTCGGGATAATTATTGATTATAATGATATTATTCGCAGATATACCGAATATGCTTAAGTGATCCGTGATTTTATTGTTCGCCGCCTGTTCCTGTTTTCAACACCGTGCTAAAAAAGGTGAAACGGATGAATAAAAAGGTATCGATAATATTATTTGCCGTAATTGCTATCGGGGCTTTAGCTGGTTATTATATATGGGAATCCGGCAGTTATGTCGCTAAAGTCGGAGACCATAAAATTTTAAACCATGAATATACCTTTTTTTTGCGCACACAGAAAAAAAACGCGGAGGCCGAAGCGGGCGCATACAGCGAAAAGGAGATAAGGGAATTGTGGGAGAATCCCGCCGGCGGTGAAGACCCGGTCGCAATAATTATGAACAGGGCTCTCGAGAATGCGAAAGAATTTAAAATACAGTTGATATTGGCAGAACGTGAAAACTTTAAGCTTACCGACAGTGAGCTGAACGAAATACGCCAGTCCATCGACAGTCTGCTCGACGATAAAGAATCCGCAAAATTATTGTTAAGCGATCTCGGTCTCAATCCCAGACAGTATAAAGATATGATCATAAAAAGAAAGCTTGTTGAAAAGTACGTTGATAACTATTTGCGAACACACAACGCCGAAATGTCCCAGTATATCGAAAAACTCGAGGAATGGAAAAACGATCCGGCGTTTAATCTCGTTAAGAATGAAAGAGTGCTTCAAAAAGTGACAAATAAAAGCATGATTCTGCCGAAATAAGCCTTTCAGAATAAATTCTCCGTATACTTCACGAAATTTTTTATTATAGCTAGCTTTCCATTCAAAACCATACGGATAAATCGCTTCCCGCGCAATACAAATCCTGCGTATCCTGCAGGCTTTTTTTATGATATTGTTTTACATTCAACAAAACCACGTTATGGCTGTCAACATTTATATTGGTACGTTTGCATAAAAACGACAGAATGTAATCATAATAAGAACGGAAGATTTCATAGGTTGAAAGGAGGCAACAGACCTTGAAGGCAACAGGCATCGTTAGAAGAATCGATGATTTGGGACGCGTGGTAATTCCCAAGGAAATCAGAAGAACACTGCGTATCCGTGAAGGAGATCCGTTAGAAATATTTACCGACCGTGAAGGCGAAGTTATTCTGAAAAAATACTCCCCGATTGGTGAATTGGGTGACTTTGCGGCGGAGTATGCCGAATCTCTTCATAATACCAGCGGCCATATAATATGCGTGGCGGACAGGGATTCAATTATCGCTGTTTCGGGCGCGTCAAAAAAGGAATATCTTGAAAAGCAGCTGAGCAGCGAACTTGAAAAAATCATGGAATCAAAAACTACGTTTGTCGCTCCCTCGGCGGATTCGGCAAAGGTTACAATTCTGCATGACGAAAACAGTGATAAGTATACTTCGCAGGTAATTACACCTATTATATCCGAAGGCGATCCTATAGGTGCGATTATGCTTTTGTCAACCGACCCTAAAACGAAAATGGGTGATGTTGAAACGAAATTGGCCCAATCGGCGGCAAATTTTTTGGGAAAGCATATGGAACAGTAGCAGGGGAGCCGGCAGGCTCTCCTGTTTTATTTTAACTTGCAGGGTGATTTTACGGTTTTTGCATTTACTCTTTAACGTCGCGGGTAATATCGAATAACTTCACATATCAAGGTACAAGGTATTTAAGGACATATTGAACGTGATCCCCGTCGAATTTATAAGGATGGGCAGGTAACGAGTTTTTCCACTTGCAAGTATCAGCGCAATTCAGTATAATTACAGTTGTCGTGCTAGACGGGGAGGTAGCGGTGCCCTGTACCTGCAACCCGCTGCAGCAGGGTCGAATTCCTGCCCGAGGCATATTCCTGTGGAAAAGGGCTTTGATTTGGGGGCAATGAAGATTGGGTCTTGCGCAATTCAAGGCTGTGAACCCCGTCAGGTTCGGAAGAAAGCAGCGGTAAGCAGTTATCTGGATGTGCCGCAAGGGCGCCTGATCAGAGTTCCCGGTCATTGTACCGTCCGTAGTTGTATGTCGACGGCAGGTGCACGACATTTATTCAATTATTTCCGGTATGCGCCGTATATCCGGATCGGTAAATATATCGGTTTCATCCCTGCTTGTCGTTGAGAATTCCGAAATTACTGCTCCATCCTCTCCACCCTGAAACCAGTGCTTTGTGTCAGGCTGTATCGTATATTGGTCTCCTGGCTCGAGAATGATCTCATGCCATACGGTATACGTATGTTCCCTGCCTTTCGGAGGAACTGCGGCCGGTTTTTTAACAGGCTCTCCCTCAACGTACAGGTAAACTTTTCCCCACCTGCAGCGGAAGGTTTCTTCCTTGCCTGGTTCACCTTCGACAGGGGGATGCCGGTGTTCCGGACAGGTTTGACGCGGGAACAAAACCATTTCCTTCGCACAGCATCTGCTGGTATTGACATATGTAATCAGTTGAAGCCCGGTATTTTCAAGATCATTCAGCCCGAAATCGGCAACTTCGATTCTTTCAATTTCTTCATTTGTCAAAACGATCCCTGCTTTATTGAAGTATTCCAATGCTCTTGCTGCAGCTTTTTTGTATTCTTCGGCAGACAACATAAAATCATTCCCCCAGCTTGAAATTATTCAGAAAACAATGGTTATTCAAGGCCGCGCGGTCATAAAGCTAACTATATTATATATTTGTTTATGAAAAAATTGCAATAGAGGCTGCGCGTATGCTAAAACATGATAAATATCCGGGATAATTATACAGTCTGTTACATGCTGTGCCCGTTTCCATTATTTTTTTACAAAATATATGATCTGCAAAAAATAGAGTTTTTTAAAAAAAACTATTGTATAT
>JAAYXD010000250.1 GCA_012516065.1 Clostridiaceae bacterium | reverse complement strand
GATAGCGTCAACAGTTTGTAGGTATTAATATTAACCCCCTACTCGATACAGTAAGCTTCCATGTTGGATGCCTCTAAGTATCAAATAGATTCTGCTTGATCTTCCTGACATCTGTAGGACAGGAATATTGCCTATGTTCTCAAAGCCCTTTACCACCCTTTTCCGTATGCTTTCTTCTTTCTTTCTTGTCAATCTAATTTCATTTTTACGTTGTTTCTTTATGGCAGCATGAATATTACCACCATTATGTACAAAAGCCCTTAATCGGCTCATTTGTTCTGATCCGACCAAACACCAACCCATTGGCCGACTGCTTAATCTCTCGCTTAGTACATGGCTTACATGGCCCTCTGCGCTGCAGCCAATAACATCAGGATACTTCGTTGCATTCTCAATACTCGTCCAGTTATCAAACAAGTATTTCCTTGCTTCTAAAACTCTTTTCCGGTGTCCGTCTGTTTCTGCCTTTTCATAGCAAATCTTCAGTTCCTTCGCTGTTGCTTTCTTGTCTCCTGCTCTCAATGCATCCATTAGCCTTTTCATCTGGATGTCATCCCCACCCACAGCCTTTCGAATATACTTGTTCCGATGATAGGCATCAAGTATGGGTATACTCTTTGGCAGGTAGTTCTGGCCCGCTTTGATCCATCCAGCACCGTCGCCAGCTATATATATCCGCTCTACATGCTCCAGCTCATATGTCTGTTCTATGTAATCTAATACTTCTATCCACAGTGATTCATTATCTGTGCTAGTGGTGGCAAAATAGTGCACGTTCTGTAACTCGCATCGCTTACCGTTTCGCCTGGCTCCTTCATGCACATACACTAACTTTGCTTGACGGTTCTGGCCGTCCTGATGCGCCACATGGTCTTCATCCGCCTCAACATACAAGACCGATACCTGCTTCTTCTTGTTGCGTTCAGGAATGTGTATCAAAGTCCCTGCCTCTCTTATACAATTCATGACTGTCTGTCGGCTCACTTCTGCATGACGATTTGCTCTTCCGGCTCTGCTATACGACATGCCCGACGCTTTTAATATCAAATCTGCTTTCAGCCCTTCATCCACTCGGTCATATGCAGGAAGCTTCAGCACTTCATCTGCCAGATACGCATATTCACCAGTCTTTTTATGACGGTAATAGTTGCGCGAGATGTTCACTTGTCCCATTTCAGTAAGAACACCTCGTGTATCCTTTCGAACGATCTGCCAATGGCGCTTCCGCTCTGTAGAGTCTATGAAAGCCTTATCTGCATCTTCTATTATCTGCTCAAGAATTCGAGTCCCTAGCTTATTTACATAATCATGCACTGTAGCAGCTAATTCAGAAAAACTTGAGCCGTTTAACAACCCCTCAGCAATATGTTTTTCTAATTCAGAGATGATTTTTTCATAAATTTCGCATACAATCATAATTGCAGGTTACCTCTCTTCTGTTGGTTATGTTTGATTGTGTGGTTACTTGAAAACTATACCACATCGAGTAGGTAACTTGCTTTTTTATTCCTACATAAACTTTACACTATG
>JAAYXD010000251.1 GCA_012516065.1 Clostridiaceae bacterium | reverse complement strand
TGCGTATACCGGATTATCCGGACGGCAATTCCGGAGGCATCCGGACATTAAACCGGAGACATCCGGACACCTTATCGATCAACTTGATTTTACATTAAAGCTTATCGTAGTACAATGTTTTTCATATCATCATAAATCTGTCAATCTGATTTCCTTGATTGTCTTTTCTGCCATCACCTCACGCATGGATTTTTTTGAGTCCAGAGCAAGGATATATGTATTATGAATTATCCTATCCATGATTGCATCTGCAATAGTAGGGTCGGGAAACAAGTCATACCAATGCGTATGTGGGACTTGCCCGGAAAGGATAGTAGATGCTTTGTTGTATCTGCTTTCTGCAATTTCAAGGATATCTCTGCTTTCTTCCAGTGTATAAGACTTAAGTCCGATGTCATCCAGAATCAGAAGCTTTACATTCTGCAGTTGCTTCATAAACTTAGAATACCTGTTCTCACTTTTTGCATCCTGGATTTCCAGCAGGAGTTCCGGCATACGGTAGTATTTTACGGTATAACCATGGCGGCAGGCATTATTGCCCAGTGCACATGCCAGATACGATTTCCCGGTTCCGGTTTTACCTGATATCACGATATTCAGTCTCTGAATGAGGAAAGTACAGGTAGAAAGCGTCTGAATTATTTTTTTATCAATCTTCCGGTCTTGTGTATAGTCAATATCCTCGATACAGGCATTCACACCGAGAGACGCATTATACAAAAGGCGTTTGATCCTGGAGTTCTTCCTGGACATCCATTCCTTCTCAACCATAATACCGAATCTTTCCTCAAAAGACAGTTCTCTTAAAGCCGGGTCCGGGTCACTCAGGAGCTGGGCCATGACCTTGAGCTTCATATCCTTAAGCTTTTCTACAGTAGGATTGTTAAGCATGAATGCCACCTCCCGCATAAGCTCCGTTTCCTCTTACATTTTCATGCTTTATGATTCTATCATTCTTTACTTTAGAGTAATTTACAGCAACTTGTTTAAGAATGATGTTGAAGTACTTGAAGGAGCAGGTGTTCTTGTCAAGAGCTTCCCGGCTGGCGGTTTCCATGATTTCAACCGGATAGCTTTTGCAAAGACGCATGATCCCCATACAGGCCCGGTAACTCTGGACAGGATATTCACGGCTTTCAAGAATCCTTTTGATAAACTCCCGGGTATTCGGACCGGTCTTGTCAGCCCACGACAAGAAACGTTCCGTACTCCAACCGTAAACCGCCTTGTGTTCATCCGGCATATGTTCTTCCAGGGTGGTGTATCGTTTGAATGGGTTATAATTTCTCGGATGGGCAGCTACTCTTTCGCTGCCGATGTATACCTCGATGGTTTTGGAAGTTGCACGCACAGAACACGGGCGGTTTACATAGGAATAATGAACACTGTAGAAAAAACCTTCATATTCAACATGATAGTTGAATGCGACCTTTGTTTCTTTCCAGTCCGAATACTCGTATCTCTTTGCAGGCAGCGGCTGCAAGCAGGGTTTATCAATCTTTTCAAAGGCTGTCTTTCTGTTCCCATCCATCTTTTGAAAAGGCCTGTTAATCAGCTTCTCAAGTTCTCCAGCAATAGCTTGATTGATTTCATGCAGGCTGAAAAACTGCCTGTTCCGGAGTGCGGCAATGATCCTTCTTGATACATTCCCAACCATATTTTCATCGGCGGCTTTATCCTTTGGTTTTCCCGCCCTTGCAGGGATTATGGTTGTCCGGTAATGTCTCGCCATCTCATGATAGCTCTTATTCAGCAAAGGGTCCACACCGTCAGGCTTGATGACGGCCGTTTTTGTGTTGTCCGGTATGGTGATCTTCGGAACACCGCCAAAATACTCATAGGCCCTGACATGGGCATCTATCCAGTTTGCAATTTTGGTATCCCCGTAAGCATAAACGAAAGGATAACTGCTTGCCGGAAGCACTGCAACAAAGAGGTATGCAGGCTTTAACTCTCCGGTATGGGTATCCACATAGGTTATGGTATCGCCTGCCCAATCAACCTCCATTTCTTCGCCGGCTTTATGCTCCTTATGCAAGGAAATTTTATTGTCCTTTTTGAATTTCCTGTAACGGTCACAGAACTGGGTATACATAATCCCGTCCGGATGCTTTTCCTTGTATTCTTCCCATAAAAGCATCAATGTGATGTTCTTTTTCTTCATTTCATGAAAAACATACTCCATGTCAGGCTCAGAAGGTGATTTTCTTGTTTCTGCAGGCGGGTAAAGCAATGACATCAATTGCTTGTCGCTAATCTCTATGGGCCATGTTATTCCAGCCTTTTCAGCCCGCTTGAGTATCTCTGATACTGTCGTCTTGCCACAGTTACAGGCTTGGGCAATTTCTCGCAGCGATAGTCCTACTTCATTTTTTAACCTTAAAATTTCTCTTGTTTTCAGCATATCCAGCCTCCTCATCGATTAGCCCCCTTTAATCATTCTGATTAAAGGGTACCTGATTTTTTAATCATTCGACAAGGTGTCCGGATATGCCGTTATGCTGTCCGGATAATTCCGAAACGCTGTCCGGATGTTGCCGGAATCAGTGTCCGGATGCGGCCGAAATATGCAGGTTATACCCTGCGTATGAATACTCATTACCTTCCACGAGCAAACTTTGTCATTCTTCACTGCTCACGAGCAAACTCGCTTGTCATTTTCTCATTTTTTATATCTTTTTTTATATTTTTTAAGGTAATAAAACCCGAGAGCAAACTTTGTCACTACAAGGGAAGAAACAGCGAGAAGCCTTGCAACAACTACATTTCATCACGAGCAAACTTTGT
>JAAYXD010000110.1 GCA_012516065.1 Clostridiaceae bacterium | reverse complement strand
CTCACCTTTATCATTTTCTATAAAAATACATCTGCGTTCAAGCTCATCCGGATATGGTAAAAAGTTTCTTTCAAAATACACTAAAGCATCGGATTCGCTATCAAATTCACCTACGGAAGTTTCTATTTCTGCCCATTCTTTTTCATCACCGCTTTTAAATAAAACAAACTTAAAACCTTCCGGCAGTTTATAATCTTTTACCAATGCTCCTTTTTTTCTCACCATAAGAATGTCATAGTAAGGAATTGATTTATCTAACATATTAAACAACACTCCAACTGACCTTAAAATATTTTTTTCCTTATTTTCAACAGCCGCATGAATTGCCCGCCCGTTTTGCTTAATACCCTTTTTACAAGCCCGTCGGGATCAAGACCGTACTTTTCGTATAACCGCATTCGATCGCCGTGTTCAATGGCTTTATCGGGAAACGCCGCTATTTCAAACGGAACACTGATACCGCGTTCGTTAAGGAGCCTTAGCGCAGTACTTCCGAAACCACCGCTTACAACATGATCTTCGACTGTCATAACAAATCCGGTCTTTTTTGCCGATTCGGCAAGAAGATCCGTGTCGAACGGTTTTATAAACCTATAATATAGTATATCGCATGAAATACCGAACTCAGCGAGTTTTTGCGAGGCTTCAAGCGCAAACGGAACCATATGTCCCGAAACCGCAAGCGTTACATCTTTCCCTTCGGACAGCCGGACAGCTTCCCCAAGCTTTATTGGTCTGTCGGGAACAAGATTTCTGCATCCCTCTCCGCGCGGATACCTTATTGCAATGGTGCCTTCTCCTTTTTCCACCGCGTAAACAAGCATTTTTTCCAATTCGTCATAGTCTGCAGGAGTCATAAATGTAATGTTCGGAAGCGTGGAAAACAAGGCTATGTCATAAATACCCTGGTGTGTATCCCCGTCTTCTCCGACAATACCGGCTCTGTCAATACAGAAAATAACGTTCAGATTCATTAACGAAACATCATGGATAACCTGATCGTACGCTCTTTGTAAAAATGATGAATAAATGGCAACCACAGGCTTCAACCCCTGTATTGAAAGCCCGCCTGCCATTGTAACCGCATGCTGTTCGGCAATCCCGACATCGAAAAATCTCTTCGGGAACCGTTTCTGAAACAAATCCAAACCCGTTCCTTCGGGCATTGCTGCCGTTATAGCAACAATTTCCTCATGCTTTTCGGCGAGCTCAACCAGTTTTGTCCCGAACACGTTAGAAAAACTTTCATTCGTCAGCTTTTTAACCTGCCCCGTTTTAATGTCAAAAGGCGAAATCCCATGATATTGCTGCGGTTTTTCCTCAGCAGGGGTGTATCCCTTGCCTTTAACTGTACAGACATGCACCAAAACAGGGCCTTTCATGTTTTTGACCTTTTTCAGGATCTCCTGCATTTCGGTGATATTGTGACCGTTCAATGGCCCGTAATAACGAAAACCCAATTCTTCAAAAAGTATGCCCGGCAGAAGCAGGCTTTTTAATGAGCCTTTTACCCTATGCAGCACTTTATGCGCGGATTTTCCGATTGCCGGTATTTTTTCGACCAATGTCTGAAAATCGTCCCTCACTTTAAAATAAATAGGTTCGGTACGTATACGGCTTAAATAACGGGACATTCCTCCGACATTTTTTGAAATTGACATCTGGTTATCGTTAAGAATAACAATTAAATTCGTTTTACTGTTGCCCGCGTCATTCAATGCTTCGTATGCCATGCCTCCGGTAAGGGCGCCGTCGCCTATAACCGCAATAACATTATAATTCTCTCCGAGCAAGTCCCGTGCTCTTGCCATTCCCAATGCCGCAGAAATAGATGTGGAACTGTGCCCCGTATTGAAGCAGTCATGTTCGCTCTCGGTTATTTTCGGAAAACCCGATATTCCTCCGAACTGCCTGATATTATCAATATCATTCTTCCTGCCGGTCAAAATTTTATGGACATATGTTTGGTGTCCCACATCCCAGATTATTTTATCGCGCGGAGAATCAAAAACGGTATGCAGCGCAATCGTTAATTCAACAACACCGAGGTTCGAAGCAATATGACCGCCTGTGTTTGAAATTTTATCAATAAGAAATGTTCTGATTTCTTCAGCCAGTTTTTTCAGGCAGCATGGCTCAAGCATTTTTAGATCGGAAGGATTGGAGACCTGCTTTAAAACACCATCTGCACACAAACAATTCGTCTTTTTCAAATCTACTCGTCCTTCTTTCCAAAATCTCAGAATAAAAAACGGACGGGTGAGTCCGTATGATGTCCGCTGTTTTTCAAAACAATAAGATATTTTGTGTTTTACTCAACCGTCCCTATTTTACTAAAATAGAGTTTATTATTCAACCTTTTTCCTGTTTTTTGCCGTTATTTGAAGGTGCAAAAAATGCCATCAAAGTACCGACTTTATATAAAATAACATGGCTGTCCTTCATTCCGAACTTTTTAGCAAACGCTTTTCCGCCAACGGTTATTGCCGCAATCAGCCCGCCGACAACCGCTTCAATTAATCCATAGTTAGCATGCCCGGAAAAAAACCTGAATATAATCGCCGCACCTGCAGTACCGCTTACAACTCCGCAAATATCGCCGACAACATCATTGCAAATACTCGCTACTTTATCGGCCTTGCGTATGAGCTTAATGGCTTGCGCTGCTCCTTTGTATTTTTTTGAAGCCATAGCATGAAATGGTTTTTCATCCGCTGCAGTAACCGCTACGCCGACTATATCGAAGAATACGCCTATAAATATAATCAGCAGCACTATAATAAAAGAAAAATACGGCGTTATTTTATCAAATACTGTGGACGAAAGAAACAATATGCTTAATGAAAGAATAAAGGAAATAACAGTAACGGAAATAGCCCACACGCTTCGTTCCCTTCTCGAACCGCTGCTCGATTTTTTAACGGGCAGTTGTTTCTTCCCGGGAGACTTGAACCTTTTAGGTAAAAAACCTGAATGTGCAATTTTGTGGTGATTATCCATTTTCTCCATTTCTTTTCCGATATCAAATCGCTTGGTGCTCAAGAAAGCAATAATATCCCGGATGGCGGTATACAAAGTAAATTTTGCGGCTTAAGGTCAGGCAGGATTTCCCCAAAAGGTACCGCTCCGTCACCAAAGCGGCCGTTTCCATTTAAACCCTTTGTCGATAGGTTACCCTCATCGAAGCCTGATCGCCACTGAGTCCACACTGCAATCCCTTGTATACCTGATGTACAGTCTAGGGGTTTTCCCCGAAAGTCTTATTTGTTTCTAGCCTCTTTTGCAAAGCCGATTTCAAATGGCGATAATGCCGGTGTGTTGGCCCGCACACCAGCATCTGATCCATTATCCCTCGGACTCCGCTCAAGGCAGGCTACACTGCACACAGCACCTAAACGAGGTACCGCATGACAGGTTCTGCCCGTAATGTAGTCAAGGTATATACCAAAAAGGAGCAACCTGTCTTCCACATTTACGGGTCTCCGCGGTAATGGGGTCATATCCCGCATGCCTTTGCAGGCTGCCCCAAAACCTTAACTCCCAGCACCAACCCATCACTGGGCGTAACAAGCCGGCACCAGGAACTTCATCGATGTGCCCTTTAGCGGATTTTTAGGCCCGCCTTCGAAACAAACAGTACTAACTAGAATACTGCGCCATCCGATATGTTTCGGACTACATTATAACATATTGCTCAAGCGTATTAAAGCTTCGGTTTCCGCCGATTTAAACTCTTAAAGCCCTTTTTGCCGAAATACCGCTATTAATTTAACACAATCCCGATAATAATGCCTAAAGCTGCCCCTGCCAACACCTCAACCGGCGTATGACCCAATAATACCTTCAGTTCTTTATCGAGCCGAACACTCTTACTTGAGTTTACAAGTTTGTTCAATACTTCGGCCTGTTTTCCCGCCGCGCGCCTTAAGCCTGCGGCATCTGCCATAACCACGAGGGAGAAAATAGCCGAGAGCGCAAATATATCGGAGTTAAACCCGTTATGTATCCCCAAAATTGTTGCGAGAGATACGGTAAACGCGGTATGAGAGCTTGGCATTCCGCCGGAATCAATAAATTTTCTGAAATCGACACGTCTATTTACAATCAGGTAATGGACAAATTTGATACTCTGGGCTATAAACCATGATAACACAGGCACCGTAAAAGCTTTGTTGTTTATTATATCAATTATTGCCTGAATCATTCTTCACCTCATATTACGCAGATATTTTCAATAGGCCCTTTTTTCAATATAAAATGCCATTTCCTTTAAAAACCAGGCCTTCTCTCCAAATGGAACTACTGCGTCAATCGCTTTGTTTACAACATCGCTTAACTTATTTTTTGCGTTTTCAAGTCCAAACAGTGTCACATATGTAGTTTTTTTGTTTCTTTCATCGCTTCCCGCGGGTTTACCCATTTTTTCCGTGCTGCTTTCGACATCAAGTATATCGTCCTTGATTTGGAAAGCAAGGCCGATACCATCCGCATATTCACTCAACGCATCCATTATTGACGCGGAGACATCCAAATAAAGTGCAGGAGCAATAACACTCGCTTTCAATAACGCTCCCGTTTTTCTGCCGTACATCTGCTTAAGCGTTTCGGGGGACACTGCTTTTCCTTCCGACTCGATATCAATTACCTGTCCTGATATCATCCCGCTTTTTCCGGCCGCGCGCGCTATATGATAAGCGGCATTAAGCGCGTGCTCCATTTTATTTCCCGCATTCAGGGCGGTTTTCATCATTAATTCATACGCTTCATTCAGCAGGCAGTCTCCGGACAGCACCGCCATTGCCTCTCCAAACACTTTATGGTTTGTGAGCTTTCCCCGCCTGTAATCATCATTGTCCATCGACGGTAGATCGTCATGTATGAGGGAATAGGTATGGATCATTTCAATTGCTGCTGCAAACGGCATAATATCATCCAAACGTCCCGATAGTAATTTCGCTACGGCCAATGATAATACGGGCCTTATTCTCTTGCCTCCTGCAAAAAGACTGTAACGCATTGATTCCAGAATGTTTTTTTCAAAAGGATCATCATATTGATCAAAGTATTCTGTCAAATACTGTTCAACCAATACCGAAAGGTAATTCAGTTCCTGCTCAAAATTCATTTCTGTGCCTCCGGTTCCCACGGTATTTCGCTGCATTCCCCGTCTTGCTCAACTATTTGCAGAATCTGCTTTTCAGTTTCATCCAGTTTTCCGGTGCAATACTTGATTAACGCGACTCCTCGTTGAAAAAGTTCAAGGGACTTTTCAAGGGGTATGTCGCCCTTCTCCAGGGCACTTACAATCTCCTCCAGTTCCTTTACCGCCTGTTCGTAGTTTTCAACAGCATCCATATTTACCTCTCCCGTCAGTTATAATATTCATTCTATTCGCTTTTATCCGCCTTTATAATTTCTTCGGCTTCGCAGTGAATTTTCCCGTCATTCACGAACAATTCAATAAAATCTCCCGGCCGTACCTGGGTAACGGATTTTATCACTCCGCCCGATTCATTTCTTGCAATGCTGTATCCGCGTGCCAGGACCTTCAGCGGGCTCAGCGCGTCAAGTTTTCCATAAATCGTGCCTAACCTGCTCTTTTCTATTTCCAGCTTTCTTGTTATAGATTTTTCCAAATCCTTTCTTATCGCTTCAATATCCATTTTTCTCTGATTCACCCTGTCAAGCGGATGCCTGAACGCAGGGCTTTTCATAAGCCGGGCAAGATACTGCCTTTCATTTTGAATTCTACCCGCTAAAGCCCGTTTTAAACGAAGCCTTATATCATAAAGCGATTTTAAAAGGGCTTCTTTTTCAGGAACTACCAATTCGGCGGCTGCTGAAGGTGTAGGCGCTCTTAAATCGGCAACAAAATCCGCTATTGAATAATCCGTTTCATGACCGACAGCAGAAACAACAGGAATTTCCGATTCATAAATACTCCTCGCGACTGTTTCTTCGTTAAACGGCCAAAGTTCTTCAAGGGATCCTCCTCCGCGCGCTATTATTATTACATCCGCGGATTTATGCAGATTTATAGCCCGCAGCGCGTCGGAAATCTGCCTTGCCGCGTCTTCACCCTGAACCTTGACAGGATATAATTTTAAGATGACATTTGGAAATCTTCTGAACAAAACATTTATTATATCGCGTATAACCGCGCCTGTAGGCGACGTAACCACCGCAATCCGCTTCGGAAGAAAAGGGAGCTTCTTTTTGAGTTCGCTTCTGAAAAGCCCTTCCTTCTCGAGCTTTTGCTTTAGCTGCTCAAAAGCGAGGTACAAGTTTCCAATGCCATCCGGTTCCATATGTTCCGGATATAATTGATATAACCCTCCCGCTTCGTATATCGAAACGTAACCCCATACAATGACCTTCATGCCGTCTTCGGGCATAAAACGCAGTCTTTGGGCCTGAGTTTTAAACATTACGCACCGTATGACACTTTCTTCATCTTTCAGTGTAAAATACATATGACCTGACGAATGAAGCTTAAAATTTGAAATTTCACCTGTTACGCATACGTTTGACAAGACGCTGTCAAATGAAAAAACTCTTTTAATATATCTGGTCAGTTGGCTTACCGTTAACCTTTCCTGCATATTATTTCCCATCCACCATATGTAATTCGGCGGATACCTTTCCCAAAATACCGTTTATGAACGAACTTGACCTTTCCCCGCCGTATTTCTTCGCCAGTTCAACTGCTTCATTAATCGAAACGTTCCACGGTATATCCTTCCTGAACAGCAGTTCATAAACAGCAAGGCGCATTATGGCAAGATCAACTTTCGGCATGCGTTCGACAGACCAGCCTTTTGCATGTTTTCTGATATGACCGTCGATATCATTAAGGTTGTCCATTACCCCGTATACAACATCGAGGAAATAATCTTTATCAATACCGGTTAAGTCTTCCTCCGATTCGGAAAGATAATACTCAACCTGTTCCCGAATATCATCGTTTCTTATCTGGAACTGGTACAAAAGTTTCATCGCATGTTCACGCGACATTCTTCTGCTCAAAATTATCCACCCTGCCTCAATAGAGTCTTTTCATTTACTATAACGGCCAAGAGTTATACCCGGTTTGCAATTAATCCGCCGCATTAGTTCGGGTATATGCATATTATACCCATCAGAAAAAAATGCCGCAAGGCTCAAACTAACAGCCAAAACCATTGTTCATTTGAACCTGAATAAAGCGATAATTACGGATAAATCCATTATTCACACAGATTGCGGCATAATAATTTTTACTGTATAATTATTATGGTTTTTGCGGCTAATCCTTTTAATATGCCGGTTTTACTTATAAAATATTCTTTCCCGCCAATAAATGCTTAAGGTTCATGTAAAACGGCATTTTTCCATGGTAAAACCCGTTTTGGCTTTTAATTTTCCGGATACCGTCGGAACCGATTTATTGCCTTTTATGTCAGTAATGTTTTTGAATTGAGGAGGGTTATTTTATGTATTGTCCAAACTGCGGCCAGGAGGCGGGCGACTATACAAGGATATGTCCCGCTTGCGGAGAACTGCTGGATAAAGGTTCTGCTTCCGCCGGACAGACTCAATCATCCAATAGCAATTACATGAATTATAATGTATCCCCTGCTCCTGTCATACCTCAAATTCCCGATTACAAAGTGCAGTCCGTTTTGTTGATAGTATTCAGCTGCGTCCTGTGCTGCGTTAGCTGTTTTAGTATTCTTGCGCTTCCTTTTGCAATTGTGGCTCTGGTCAATTCGAACAAGATATCGACGCATCTGGCCGCAGGCAACTTTGATCTGGCACAGGAAACCTCAAGGAAAGCAAAAATGTGGTGCTGGGTCAGCTTTGGCATATTACTGGGAGCAGTTATTATATCCATTATCTCGTTCATAATGTTAGTCAGCAGCGGTACATGGCAGCAATTATTTGAACAGTACATGGATTTGTATGAATTTGATTATCAATGGTGACCTCGCAGATGAAGAAAACGTTTGAGAGATTGCTTGCTTTTTTACGCAGGCCATACATCCGTTTTATTTTTCTGATCATTACCTGCCTGCTTCTCGCCTCCGCCATTTTCCTTGTATTCCGGGTTGATCCGGTCAGCAACCCTTTCGCACCGGCATGCTCTTTTTACGGCATTACAGGCCTATACTGTCCCGGATGCGGAATGACGCGGTCTTTGTACGCCATTATGAACGGGCGTTTTCGCGAGGCATTTTCATACAACCCGTTATGGCCGTTTTTTTCTTTTCTTGTGCTTGGGTCATTGTTTTTATGGTTTTGCTTTCTTCTAACCGGAAAAAACCCTTTTGACGCGATTAACCGTTTCTTATCGAAACATCCTTATTACTGCATAATTACGGCTGTTGTTATTATTTTGTTTTGGGTTATGCGGAATATTCCCGTATTCCCGTTTACCGTACTTGCACCCGCGCAGGTACGGTAAACGGGCGGATTTAAGGAAATCAAACGGCGTAATTGTCAAAATAGCCCTGGATATATATAATCGGGGTTCCTTTATCGCCGCTGCCTGAAATTAAGTCACACAATGAACCAATCAGATCAGGCAGCCTCCGCGGAGTTGTGCCCTGAGATACCATTGAATCGAACGATATCGAATCCTTTTTCTTTATATATTCCGATACGGCCTTCCTCAGTTCTTCACCGCTGAGGTGAGCAAAATTATTATCGGCGAGATATTTAAGTTTCACTTCTTTAGGTGTTCCTTCCAAACCTTTTGTATATCCGGGAGATACAACAGGATCAGCAAGTTCCCATATTTTACCGACCGGATCCCTGAACGCCCCGTCTCCGTAAACCAGTACTTCCACTGTTTTCCCTGTTTTTTGCCGTATCTCTTCCTGTATCTCTTCAACAAGCTTCGGGCAATCCCTCGGGAAAAGCTTTACGCTGTCTTCCGTCGCCTTGTTTGAGCCCAACAGGCCGTACACCTTATTATACCCGCTGTCACCAATGGGCATTGACAAAATATCATCAAGGCCGTATACTTTTTCAGCTCCGTTTTCGCGTAGTATCTTTTTTGTCCTGTTTCTCGTGTGTATATCGCATACAAGAACATTTTTCGTATATTCCAAAATTGTTTTGGGATTGTTCGACAGTATTATCTCATGCTCGATCCCGCACTCTTCCATAATCGATTTATAAAAATCAATGTAATCAATACCGGTAAAAGTATGCTTGTTATATCCAAAAAGTTCACGGAACTCTTTTTCCGTAAACACGTCAACCCACGGGTTTACGCCCTTTTCATCCAACAGTTCCGCATTTATCAGGTGATTACCGACTTCATCGGCCGGATAACTAAGCATCAGAATAATTTTCCCGGCACCTTTCGCAATTCCCTTAAGGCACAACGAGAAACGGTTGCGGCTTAATATCGGAAATACAAGGCCGATGGTGCTTTTCCCGAATTTCCTTCGGATATCTTCCGCAATATCGTCGATCCCGGCATAATTACCCTGTGCACGCGCAACTACCGATTCCGTAACTGCTATGATATCCCTGTCCCGGATTTCGAATCCTTCGGCAGCCGAAGCATTCAGTACGGTATCCGTAACTATTTTTACTATATCGTCCCCTTTTTTAATAATCGGAGACAAAATACCTCTTGCAACAGTACCTACAACTCTTCCCATACAATACATTCTCCTCTGTTTATTACTCACAATTGCATTATACACGATAAAT
>JAAYXD010000109.1 GCA_012516065.1 Clostridiaceae bacterium | reverse complement strand
CATATATAATTATAAATATTTAGTAAAATATACATGTTAATTTTCTAGATTATACATAAAAGAACATATTCGAACATTGCCATAAACACTATCGCTTCTAAATTGTGCACATGTGCTAATAAATATGTTTAATATTGTGCAGAATTACAATAGGAAATGTTTAATATGCGTGATATTATATACGTGTTAACATTCTATAATACTTTGATGTTAACAAACAAACATGCAGTCAATATAGAAGGAGGAGGTTCATTATGAAAAAAATCTTAAGCCTATTGCTGGTATGCGTTTTGGCGCTGTCATTAATAGGATGCGGCGGCTCTAAGAAAGATGAAAAGGGGAGTGAGAACCAAGGGGGCGGCAAAAAGACCGAGAGTATTCAGAACGACACAAGCAAAGATGATAACAAGGGTAAAGACGAAAAAATCACCATTGGTTTCTCTCCTTACACTTTAACCAATGAGTATTTCACTGCTGTTCTCAACGGTATCCAGACAGCATGCGACGAGTTGGGATTTGAGCTTATTTACTTTGACCCGCAGAATGATCCCGTAAAACAGGCAAGTCAGATTGATGATATGATCGCCAGAGGAATTGACGCATTAATATATATTCCTTATGATTCAAGCGGCGCTCGCACAGTTCTGGAAGCTTGCCGTGATGCAGGAGTTAAGGTTATTAATATCGATGCTCCCGTAACCGAAGATGATTATGACCTTGTAGATTCAATTATTGCGTCCGATAATATACAGCTCGGGTATCTGGCAGGCGAATGGGTTGTTGAACATCATCCTGACGGTGCAAATATTGTTGTTGCACACTTACAGACTGCAGAAGCCTGCAGACTTAATGTAGAAGGTTTCTGGAAGGCAATCAAGGAAAAGGCAAGCAATCCTGATGCATATGTTGAATTGCAGGTAGTTGAAGGCGGCGGCGACACCAACATAACCTTTGATGCAATTTCAGACGTACTGCAGGCACATGATGACATTGACGTAATCTACTGCATAAATGACCCTTCAGCTATGGGCGCAATCCAGGCAGTTGAAGAAGCCGGCAGGCAGGACGAAATTGATATTATAGGAAAAGACGGAGCACCTATCGGAAAGCATGCCATAAAGGAAGGTAAACTGGCCCAAAGCTCTGCACAGAGACCTACATATATGGGTTATGAGGGAGTCTACAGAGCATGGGATGTTCTTCAGGGCAAGGAAGTAGAATTCCAGACAAGCATTGAATCCTACTCAATTACTGCTGAAAATATTGACCAGTTCGATCTTGATGCATGGGATGAATTACCGAAGAAATAACTTTATTGCATTGCAGCTGATAGAATATGAATATGAAATATGAGACAAGACTAATGGGCAGCTAAGCAAATACATTTCTCAATATTTGATTTCTATTTGGATCAGCTGACATTGAAAAATGTCTGAGAAGCATGGCTGACTCAAATGTCACGTTGGGGTCGGCTTGCTTCTTATAAAGAATAAAGAGGTAAAAAATGAACGGGACAAGTCTATTAAAAATGACCAATATATCCAAATCATTTGCTTCAAACGTAGTCCTTGATGGAATTCATCTCGAACTGAATGAAGGTGAAGTTGTTGCCTTGCTTGGTGAGAACGGAGCAGGAAAATCCACTTTGATAAAAATTCTTGGCGGTATATACAAAGCTGATGCCGGAGAGATTTATATAGATGGTGAAAAGAAGGAAATCAGTTCGGCAGCAGTGGCAGGGGCGAACGGCATTAGAATAATACACCAGGAAATCATATTGGTCCCTGAACGTTCCATAGCAGCAAATGTTTTCCTCGGCCGGGAATACAGGAACAAACTTGGCTTTATTGATTATAAACGCATGGAAGATGAAACCCAGAAGGTAATAGATGAATTTGGAATAAATCTAAATGCGGGCGCTATGGTAAAAGACTTATCCATAGGCATGCAGCAGTTGGTCGAGATAATTAAGGCAATTTCTGCCGATGCAAGAATTGTAGTCATGGACGAACCAACCTCATCCCTTTCGCAGGGTGAGACAGAAACATTATTTAGAATCATCAAAATACTGCAGAAGAAAAATGTCGGTATCATCTATATTTCACATCGTATTGAAGAAATATTTCAAATTACTGACCGGATTGTTGTTATGCGAGACGGCAAAATAGTAGGGAATGTAAAAACCAAGGAAGCTGAAAAAGACAGACTTATAAATTTGATGGTAGGACGTGAATTAAAAAATTATTATACCCGGACCAAACATGAAATAAAAGGCGTGTCTTTGGAAGTAAAAGGCTTAAGCCATGAAAAGTATTTCAAGGATATTAGTTTCTACGCACGTTATGGGGAAATTCTCGGATTTTACGGACTGGTCGGGGCAAGACGAACGGAATTAATGAAAACCATATTTGGCGCTATGCATAAAAAAGACGGAGAGGTATATCTGGATGAAGAGAAAATAAATATAAAGCACCCGAAGGATGCAATAAAGCACGGAATAATTTACGTATCCGAGGAGCGCAGAAAAGAAGGCCTCATTCTTATAAATGACGTTGAATTTAACATGGGACTGGTTTGCCTTAAGGATTTTGTCAGAGGAATACGTGTAAATAAAGAAGCCTGGAGAAAGATGGTTGATGATTATAAGCAGAAATTTTCAATTAAATTTACTTCCCCCAAGCAAAGAGCAGGGCTTTTAAGCGGCGGCAACCAGCAGAAGGTTGTACTCAGCAAATGGTTAGCGAAAAATCCGAAAGTCATTATACTGGATGAGCCGACCAGAGGTATAGATGTAGGGTCCAAATCAGAAATCTACTCAATTATAGACAGCCTGGCTTCTAACGGGATATCTATTATCATTGTGTCCTCAGAGCTTCCGGAAATCATAAACATGTGCAACCGGTGCTATGTTATGTGTGAGGGAAGGATTACGGGAGAACTAAATGAAGATGAGTTTTCGCAGGAAAAAATCTTGAAGTTTGCTACGCAAACAATGGATAAATAAAATGCGAAATTATACATTAGGAGGATGTATTAATGGAAAGGTTCAGAAAAATTCCTGTAGTGGCAGCAATTGAAAACTATTTTAAACGAAACCTGGGCACTATTATAGGACTTATTTTGCTGTGCACAATTATCGCTATTGCAACAGATAAATTCTTAACAGGATCCAACATACTGAATTTATTTAAATCAAATGCGGTAAATGCTATTATATGCTGCGGCATGCTGATGGCAATATTAATGGGAGAAATTGATATTTCCGTCGGATCAACGGTGGGATTATCAGGTGTTGTCGGTGCCTACTTTATTACGAAGCTGGGCCTGCCGGTCTGGTTAACCGTTATATGCTGCATACTGGTCGGAGCTATAATCGGCTTAATTAACGGTTTAAGCATTTCTTATTTAAAGATTCCCGCATTTGTAGCAACGCTGGCAACCATGAGTATCGGAAGAGGTTTGACGGAAGTACTTACAGGCGGTGTTACCATACGTATCCGTGAAACCGGATATACAATACTGGGTACTAAAACCATTGGCAGTATTTCAATTATTATAATCTATGCGGTTGCAGCTCTTTTGCTTACATGGGTACTTCTTAACAAAACCAGATTTGGTTATTATGTGTATGCAATAGGCGGAAACAGAACCGCAGCGCAGTACTCGGGTGTTAACGTTAAATTATACAATATGCTGCCTTATATATTTATCGGCATGCTGTGCGGCATGGGAGGCATAATATGGTCCGCCCGTTTGGGTTCCGCAGCGGCCACTTTAGGTAAAGGATTTGAAATGGATGCAATCGCTGCCGTTGTAATTGGCGGAACGAGCATGTCAGGCGGCGTCGGAACAGTTGGAGGCACCTTTATAGGAATACTAATCATCGGGGTTTTGACGAATGGCCTTAACCTTATGGGAATTGACTCGTTTTGGCAGGAGGTATTTAAGGGTATAATCATTCTTTTCGCTGTCATTATTGATGTCATAAAGAAATCAAAAGCCAGGGATAACTAAATTGCATGAAAGAGGTTGACGGACATGTTAGTGAATATGAAATCTATAATAGAGGATGCTGAGAAAAATAATTACTGCGTAGGCATGTATACTTCCCCCTCCTTGCCTTTTGCCGAAGCGGTCATTGCTGCTGCCGAAGAGATGAACGCACCCGTTATGTTCGGACAGGCGCAGGTATGGGACAGATACGGAGCAATAGACAAGTATGGTCCTATCATGGCGGATATGGCCAGGAAGGCCAAGGTTCCTGTTTGCCTGCATTTGGATCACGGTACATCCGTATCCTATATTATGAAAGCAATTAAAGCCGGATACACGTCGGTTATGGCCGACTATTCGAAGCTTTCCTTTAAAGAGAACGTTGAAAATGTTAAGAAAATAGTTGAATTCTGCCATGCGGCCGATGTCTCCGTAGAGGGACTCTGCGGACGTATGCCTAATGTATGGCAGCTTGCAGATGATCCTGATATGGATATTACAGAATTTTTTACAGATCCCGACGAGCTTAGGGAATTTGTTAAGGTCACCGGAGTTGATGCCATGACAGTATCCTTTGGTACGGTACATAATATGAAGGTATCAAAACCGATGCTGGACTTTGATTTATTGAAAAAGCTCAAAGAAGTAGCGGATGAATGCAATTTTGCACTTGTCTTGCACGGTTCCTCCGGAGTGGAAGACAACCAGATAAAGGAGGCCATAAAATACGGACTCCGAAAGATTAATGTTTATACAAGGCTGTCAATTGCAGCCCAGCCGGCAATGGAAGAGGCAATCAAGGCAAGTAAGGAACCACTGTTTTTCCATGAGCTTCTGGATATAGCTCAAAAGGCCATGAAGGAAGCAATCAAGGAATCTATCAAGCTGTTTTCTAACGGGTACGATTTTTCTAATCGTACATATGAAGAGTTTGCTCAGTAGTTTAAGCGCGTCAAGGAGGTATGGCTGATGAAAAAGATCATTAATAAACCCGAAACAGTTGTTGTTGAAATGTGTAATGGCCTGGTTCTTGCATATCCCGAACTGGAATTCCTGCCAAGATACAAGATAATTAAGAAAAAAGTCATCAATAAAAACAAAGTAAGCCTGATAAGCGGCGGCGGCAGCGGCCATGAACCGGCCCATGCGGGCTATGTGGGCAAGGGCATGCTGGATGCTGCCATATGCGGAGATGTATTTGCATCCCCTTCCCAGATTCAGGTGTATCAGGGCATAAGGGAAACGGCAAGCGACAAGGGAACTTTATTGATAATAAAGAATTACAGCGGCGATATAATGAACTTCACCAATGCTGCAGAGATGGCAAAGGAAGAAGGCATCAACGTGGACTATATAAAAGTGGAAGATGATATTGCCGTAAAGGACAGCCTTTATACGGTCGGACGCCGCGGCGTAGCCGGTACGGTCCTTGTACATAAGGTTGCAGGCGCTGCAGCCGAAGAAGGACTGGATTTACAGGCTGTCAAGGAAATAGGGCAGCATGCAGCCAATAATGTACGCACTATTGGATTTGCGTTAGATTCATGCGTAGTACCTGCATCAGGGGTACCCACCTTTGAAATCAGTGACGGCGAGATGGAGTACGGCGTCGGCATTCACGGAGAACCGGGAAAGAGCCGTGAAAAGGCAATGAATGCGGACGAACTGGCAAACAGAATGGTAAACGAATTAGTCAGAGATCTCAATGTTTCCAAAGGAGACGAGGTAACCTTGCTGGTTAACGGCTTCGGAGGAACTCCCCTTCAGGAGATATATTTATTCAACAATGCGGTATATAAAGTGCTGGACAGCATGGGGATAAAAGTATATCGCTGCTTTGCGGGCAACTTTATGACAAGTATAGATATGCTTGGCGCATCCGTTACCATCATGAAAATGGATGATTTATTAAAGAAATATCTTGATATGCCAAGCTATGCTCCGGGATTTCCCGTAAAGGGGCCCGTTGAATCCGTGGCCTATAAGCCGGTTACTACGGCCGATGCCACAACCGTGCCCGATAAAGTGTCCTTTAATAATGAATGGAAGAAGGTTTCCGGCAATGCAATAACCCTTGATAATATAACCGCAATGGTTTACAGGATGATGGAATGCATAATAGAAAATGAAGTGCATTTTTGCAAGCTTGACTCCTATGCCGGCGACGGAGATTTTGGAGCAAGTATAGCAAAGGGTTTTCTTCAGGTTAAGAGGGAGTGGGATGACATACTTGAAAAAGACCATTCCACTATAAAGGAATTCTTAATCAGGTGCTCATTAGTAATCATGGAATACTGCGGCGGCGCATCCGGGCCGATATGGGGCTCCGCTTTCCGTGCCGCAGGCATAAAGGCTGGTAACGTTACGGAAATGAGCCTTAAAGAATTTGCAGATATGATGCAGGCAACGGTAAAGGGGATCCAAGTTACCGGAGAACGCTCCTTCGGAAGAGGAGCGGTTGTAGGCGACAAGACGCTTATCGACGCTCTCGTACCCTGTGCGGATACATTAAGCCAATGTGCAAGCCAAAATGAGTTAATTAAAGATGCTTTGCATAAAGGCGCCGAGGCAGCAGTAAAGGGTGCGGAAAGTACCAAGGACATAGTTGCAAGAATGGGCCGCGCAGGCGTAGTCGGCGAACGAAGCCTCGGATATCCGGATGCCGGAGCATATGCCCTTGGTGTTATATTTACCGATGTGGCAAATTTCTTGATATATGAATAATAAAGCGGTTATAATTGGCTCATGCTTAAGTTATATTGATAATTTTATAGAACAGGAGAATGATTATGGCTTTTGCAGGGCTTGATGTAGGGACAAGCCGTTGCAAGCTGCTTGTCTACGATCTGGACGGAAACATTCTATTCAGTAAATCCAGAAGCTATAAGGAAACAGGAGACAGGGGCCTGCGTGAACTTGATCCCGAGAAAGTAATTATTGAGGTAAAGGAAGTTTTAAAGGATGCAGGCAGGAACTGTCCTGTAAAGATTGAGGCATTGGCCGTAACGAGCCTCGGGGAATCCATAGTCTGCCTGGATAAGGACGGCAGGAGCCTGGCCAATTCCATGCTGACGGGAGACAGAAGAGGAATTGAGGAAGCAGAGCGATTGGCCGGGGAAATTACTCCCTTGGAAGTAATGGAAATAACCGGGCTTCCCCTGAGCGAAATGTACGGTTTGCCCAAATACATGTGGCTGAATGAAAACACCAACGCAATTAAGGATGCTAATGCAATATTTTTCTATGAGGATTATGTCGGGTATATGCTGACCGGCAAAAGGATTGTCAGCTATTCTTCGGCAGCCAGAAGCATGGCCTTTGATATAAATAAAAAGCAATGGTCTGAAAAGCTCCTTTCATATGCGGGAATAAGGATGGAGCAGATGTCAACGCCCGTTGAATCAGGGACGGTAATAGGAACCGTATTGCCGGAAATAGCCAAAGAGCTGCACATTAATGAGGACATGAAGATAGTCGTCGGAGGACATGACCAAAGCTGTGCGGCATTGGGGAGCGGGCTGACGGATCCGTCGGTATGCGAGTGCGGCATGGGAACCTGCGAGTTTATGTATATAATGCTGCCAAAGGCTGTAAAATCACAATACATGATTGAAAACAGCCTTACCTGCGTACCGTATTTCTTCCCGGAAACATATCTGACCAGCCTTGAGGTTACCACCTGCGGTATACTTAAAAACTGGAGCAGGGAAACAATATTAAAGGGAATTGATATGGAATGCAGGCAAAGAGATGAGGATTTCTATGCCTACATCGATAAAGCGATCGATAATATCAGGACAGACGTAATGGTTCTTCCGCAGTTCGGGTCGTCAGGGAATCCGGATAACAACTATGATGTTAAGGGAACAATTACCGGACTGACCGTCCATACACGCCCCGAGGAAATTTACAGGGCGATATTGGAAGGGATAGTATTCCAGATGTACCTCTCCTATGAAACTGCGCTTCAAATCGGGGTAAAGCCGGAAAAAATCATTGCGACAGGCGGAGGAGCCATGTCCGACGTAAACCTGCAGATTCATGCTGACATATTTAACATGAATGTGGTCACCACTACCAGTGTAGAAGCGGGAGCATTGGCCTGCATGATATTGGCCGCAACCGGTGTCAATGCATACCCGTCATTAAAGGAAGGCATGGAAAGGGCAATTAAAGTAAAGAAGGAGATTAAGCCTGACAGGGAAATGCACGAGTATTACATGGAGAAGTATGAAAAATTCAAAAAGCTTTATGAGTCTATGCATCTGTTTTAAGAAACCGTAAGATATGAAATGACTGTGAGGAAACGGCTTTTGCGATGTACAAAAGCGGATAATAACGGATGCATAAGAATAAAGCTTCACAGGAAGAGAAGGAGGCATCTGTATATGCAGAGAATGCTGAACAATCCGGACGACATAGTTGATGAAATGCTGAAAGGCTTTTTAAAGGCCCACAGCGATATAGTTGAAGGGACCGATAACCCCAGGGTAATAAAGGTTCTGCGTCAATTGTTGGGGTAGGACAAAGTAAAATGAAATCGCTATATGTTACTGGCAGATGGTCATTTAGATTGTCTGCCAGTTTCATTTAAAAGAACTATATTAAGCCATTACATGGAGTATTCTGTTTCGAAAT
>JAAYXD010000108.1 GCA_012516065.1 Clostridiaceae bacterium | reverse complement strand
TCCTTTTCCATATTCTCCTCCAATTCCCCTCCGAAGGGGTATTACCTCGTGCGCATCCGTTTCGCCTTTTATAATGCTCATTATAATGCTTTATTATAAGCCATTTTACGGTTCCTGTAAACTGCATATGGGACATACGGAAAACTCCAAAAGACAGAGTTTGTCTGAACTGAAGCGTATAGGCTGTATTTCATTTATAATGGCGGGTATTGAGAAGTTCAGGAATATACTCTATAATGTGTATAACAGATATGTATCAAATATGTGTCGGATGCGTATCAAATCCATATCAGATCGATATGTATATAAATATAATATAAAATAATCGCTTGAACCGGCGTTTTTACGGATATTTGACTTTATCCGGCCGGAAAAACGGTATAGGCGGTATTTTGAAAAAATATATAAGGGGATGATCCTATAAAACTTAATGATTGGTTGAACCACAAGCTTCCTGAGGTTGCCAGTGCCCTAGAGGAAATTAACAGGGAAAATTTTATAATTAATAAAACCATAGGTTTCGCGGGTAAGGAAAGGGTGTACCGCGTACTGAATCTAATCCGCTCCGCTTTGTTTCCCGGTGTGTATGAGAAGCATCCGATAGACGAGTCAAACATTAATATACTGACCGGGAACAATATCCGCGCGGCCGCGATTGAGCTGAGGGAGCTGATAGAAAAATGCCTTAAGAACGAATGCTGCGTGAAGGATATAAAACAGGATGGATGCACCGAATGCAGGGACAGGGCCAATGATATAACAATTGATTTTCTTGAACAGCTTCCCAGGATACGGGAACTTCTGCATAAAGATATCGAGGCTGCATATGAGGGGGATCCTGCCGCCCTGGCCAGGGAGGAAATAGTGCTGAGCTATCCTTCGATTGAAGCGTTAAGCGTTTACCGCATCGCGCATGTTTTATATAAACACAAAGTGCCGATTATTCCGAGAATAATGTCGGAATATGCCCACCAGAAAACAGGCATCGACATTAATCCGGGTGCCCAAATCGGGGAATACTTCTTTATAGATCACGGCACCGGTGTGGTAATAGGCGAAACATGCGTTATCGGAAATCATGTTAAGATATACCAGGGAGTTACGCTCGGAGCGAAGAGCTTTACGCTCGATGAAAAAGGCAACCCTGTAAAAGGAGGAAAACGGCATCCGAACATAGAGGACAATGTTATAATTTATGCGGGAGCCACGATTCTCGGCGGTGATACCGTCATAGGACATGATTCGATTATCGGAGGGAATGTATTTCTTATGCAGTCCGTTCCCCCGTATTCAAAGGTATACTATTCACAGCCGTCAATAACGATAAAAAACGGCAAGCCCGATGATATGATCGAGCGCGGAAGCCGTAACAGCGATAAGAAAGAGGGAGAATAAACATGAGGCTGTATAATACGCTAACGAGAAAAAAAGAGGATTTTGTTCCTCTTAAACCCGGCGAAGTGACAATGTATAGCTGCGGGCCCACGGTATATAACTATTTTCATATCGGAAACGCGAGGCCGTTTATTGTTTTCGATGTTCTAAGACGTTTCTTCGAATATACCGGGTATAACGTTAAGTTTGTCCAGAATTTCACGGACATCGACGACAAAATGATAAAAAGGGCTAATGAAGAGGGCAAAACCGTTTTTGAAATTGCTGAACGTTATATCGAAGAATACTATAAAGACGCCCGCGCGCTTGGGATAAAAGACCCTACGGTGGCACCGAGGGCCACGGAAAATATTGACGCGATTATATCAACAATAGAAAAGCTTATCGAAAAAGGCTATGCATATGAAGAAGACGGGGATGTATATTTCAGCGCCCGTTCCTTTGACGAATACGGAAAACTGTCCGGTCATAATATCGAGGATCTTGAGGCAGGAGCAAGAGTCAGCGTTGACGAGAGGAAAAAGAACCCTGCCGACTTTGCGTTGTGGAAGGCGCAGAAACCAGGCGAACCCGCATGGGACAGTCCCTGGGGAAAAGGAAGACCGGGCTGGCATATTGAATGTTCCGCAATGGCAAACAAGTATCTCGGCGAGACGATTGACATTCACAGCGGGGGCCAGGACCTTATTTTCCCGCATCATGAGAATGAAATAGCGCAGAGCGAAGCCGCGAACGGCAAACCGTTTGCGCGGTACTGGCTTCATAACGGTTTTATAACTATAGACAATGAAAAGATGTCAAAGTCGAAGGGAAACTTTTTTACCGTACGCGATATAGCGAAAGAATACGATTATGAAGTGATCCGTTTCTTTATGTTAACAGCGCATTACAGGAGCCCGATAAACTTCAGCGCTGAACTACTTGAACAGGCTAAAGCGGCTTTGAACCGGATATACGAATGCCGTGATAATATGCTTTTCCTTCTTTCAAACAGTGAAAATGAAGGAACCGATAACGCTGTTTTGGAAAAACTGCAGCAGTACAAGCTTAAGTTCATAGAAGCGATGGAAGATGATTTGAATACGGCCGATGCACTCGCTGCGATATTTGAGCTTGTAAGGGAAATAAATACGGTTATTTCGGCGGATGTGCCGCCGGGTAAAGGCACAATCGAAAAAGCTTACGAACTGCTGGCCGAGTTGACCGGTGTTCTCGGGATATTGAGCAAAAAGCCAGGGAATAAAATGGATAAGGAAATCGAAGCGCTTATTGAGGAACGCCAGAAGGCAAGAGCGGAAAAAAACTATAAGAGGGCTGATGAAATACGCGACCGGTTGAATAAAATGGGCTATGAAATTCAAGATACCCCCCACGGGGTTAAGGTGGTTCCGAAAAACCGCCTGTGACAAGTTAAAGAGCGTGCAGATAACGGTTTTCCGCGGCAATATCGGGACAGCCGGAAGCCGCGGCCTGTCTGTTATCAACCGAACTAAGGGGGAAAGTGGATGAAGCAGCATATAACTCCTGAGGATCTTTTACAGCTTAACAGCAGTCAAGTCCTGAATTTAAGGGATATGTGGATACCGGAGCCGAATACTGTGGCAATGGCCAGGATCTGCAAGGATGTTATAAACGATGAATATGATACGATAGTTTTTGTTATCGGTGAAGTGATAGTCCAGGAAAACAGCACAAGGCTGATATTGAAAAGCATGAATTCGGCAGGCAATGTTGACGTGGTTCAGGAAGACATCGAGGAACTGCCGGAAGATGCCGGCGATGAAAATGAAGATGAAGAGTTTCCCTGTGAATATACCGAACCGGATCAGTATTTCAGCAAAGACGATTGCCTTCCCATTTTGAACATAGGACAGTTGATTGAGATGCTAGGCCGTGTTAAATATGGCCAGGATGGTTTTTCGATAATTATCCCTCCTGCGAAAAGATTTGTCGGGGACAGGGGCTGCAGGGTTATAAACAGCGTCGAGATGGAATTTGAGGAAGATGAGCTTTGTGACGCGCTGTGGAAAGCGCTCGTTGAGTTTCTGTAGTATAAAAGGGAAGGACAAGCTGTCCTTCCCTTTAAAATTTCTATGTATTTTACAACTGTCAGCGCAGTTTGTATTTTTTCAGCTTTTCGTCGAGTTCAACCACAAGCTGTGACAGGCTTACCGAAGCTTCCTGCAGTTCTTCAAAAGCCTTCATTTGGGTTTCCGTTAACGCGGCCATTTCCTCGCTTGCTGCCGCGGTTTCCTGTGATACCGAAGAAATCTGCTCTATTGATTTAATTACTTCGTCCTTATCCTGCTGCATTTTGTTGACGGATTCGTTTACGTTTCTGAATTTCCCGACGATAGCGTTAATTGCGTTTTCAATAGCCTTGAATGCGTTCCTCGTCTCTTCAACCGAAAGGTTTTGTTCCTGTGAAGTCTTTCTTAAATCTTCCATTACTGCTACTGCCATTTGGGAGTCTTCGCTTATGCTTTCCACGAGGTTTTCAATTTCAAGGCTTGACTGTCTGCTCTGATCGGCAAGCTTTCTTACCTCTTCGGCTACAACCGCAAAACCGAGACCTGCTTCCCCGGCCCTGGCCGCTTCAATCGCGGCGTTCAGAGCGAGAAGATTTGTCTGCTCCGTTATGTTTTCTATTGATTTCGTGAAATTTGTGATTTGCTGTACCGTGTTAACAAGCTTTTCAATGACCGAAAAAATCTTTTCAGATGCGGCGTAATTCATCTCAGATTTTTCCTTCAGCAGTTGAACGGTATTAAAACCCGCGGCATTAACCTGTGCGATTTTATCGGTTTCCTTGATAATTTCGTTGGAGCTGTTGTAAACGGAGTTAATCTGATCCGCGAGCTTTTCAACGATTAGAACCGAGTTCTGGGCTTCTTCCGCCTGGCTTGAAGCGCCTTTTGAAATTTCATTCGTCGAGTTTGAAATTGTCCTGACCGCTTCCGTAGCGTTTTTGGAAACCGTGTTGACAGTATATGAAGAAGCGTTTATTGCAAGCGACAGTTGGAAGAACCCGTCAATCAGTTTCTTTATGTCGCTTAGAACCGTATTTACCGTGGATGCAACGGGGCCTAAAATACCGTATTCCCTGGGAACTATCAGAACTGAAAAGTCGCCGTCTTTTATTTTTTCCATTTCATTTGAGAACCTGTCCGCAAGGCGTTTTACCGACAGCTCAAATGTAAACTTCGAAGCAAATGCTATAATAAAACCAAAAGCCGCAAAGATCGGTATAAACAACCAGTTACCTGTCTGCAGAGTGAAAACAAATCCAAGCACAAGCCCAACAACCGCAGAGATAATGATAACAAGCTGGCTGAGATTTATTTCTTTTTTCTCCTTTGCTTTCCCCATAAAAATCCCCCTTATATTCAGGAACTATATAAGATAAGTCAAAAAAATCAAAAACATTTTTGAATGTTCGAATTTATTCTTGTATATTATGTCGGCAAACAGACATGAAAAAATTATGACATCTTTTATTCGGCTACAGCCTTTCTAATTCATCAATTGAAATGTCCCTGGTATGCCGCGTATGAATCCACTCTTTCCTCCCCGCGTCCTTTATTCCGGCAATTGTTACGGGAAGCCACGTAAAACAATAGAACGGATATATGAGAAAACCGAGTATTATTTTTATATCCCATTTTTTGTCGAACAGGACTACTAATGGTCCGAACAAAAGCTGCACAAGCACGATTACTGACCAGATTTCATCCGGAAATGCATACCCGATTATGTAGAATGGCGCTGCGGGGAATAAAACTTCCGACCATGAGAAAAGCATAGCCAATCCGAAACATATGAAACGTACCGGCTGGAACAGGTATATCGCACAGTCAAAAGCCTTTAAGTCGGCTTCCCGGAATGCTTTTTTTATTAATTTCGGCAGATACCGTATTGCGCAGTCGGTATGCCCCTGCATCCATCTTTTTCGCTGGCGCCAGGACTGAATAAATGTAAGCGGTTTCTCGTCGTAAACGACGGCTTTCTTGCAAAAGGAAACTTTTCTGTCATTCAGGACAAGTTTCGTCGTGAACTCAAGATCCTCTGTCAGGCACGTTGCGCCCCAGCCGATTTCCTTTATAACCGATGTGCGTATGCAAAAACCGGTACCGCATAAGCCGCAGCTTAAACCGAGGTTATACCTGGTCTGCTGGAAAACCCTGTTTGACAGCCAGAACGCAATGGAATAGGAAAGGGAAATCCACGAATCATAAGGGTTTTTGCTGTCGATATACCCCTGTATGACCTCGTGTCCCATGTTAAGCATTGCGTTTATTTCCCTGAGATACGTAGAAGTAACGACATTGTCAGCATCAAATACGCAAATTGCGTCGTAGTCTTTTTGCATATTGAAAATCCTTGTAAAAGCCCATTCCAGCGCATAGCCTTTACCGCGCTTGTTATCGTTCCTGCGTATAAGGACATCGGCACCCGTCTTTTCCGCTTCATATGCGGTATTGTCGGTGCAGTTGTCGCATATGACGTAAATATCGTAGAGATCGGCGGGATACTTTTGTTTCTTCAGGCTTTTAACCATGCTTCCGATCACTTTTTCTTCGTTATGCGCGGGTATGACAATAGCAAAGCGGTTATATACGGTGGTTTCGGGTTGCTCTTCACCGGCGGACGGAAACGGGATCCATCCCGATATCATGATTACAGTATAGTAAGCCCCCAGCGTAAATAAAAAAATCTGGATCAGGTATGAGAATGAAAAAAGGATCAGGTGAATAATCGCTTCCATAAATTCCTCCGGTACGCGTTTCCATGTTTTATATATAGCAAAATTACGTTTCGGCACATATTTCTTTTATATTTTTTGCATGAAGTACAAAAATATAATTGGTAAATCAATCATAACGAATAGCTGTTTTTACTGCAGCTCAATATCAATAGGCAGCATAACTTCCGCGGGTCCTGGCTCGGGTGCTTTCGGTGACGAAGGGCGGCATGCTCCGAAGCCTTTCTGCATATAGGCAACTGTGGAGCGTGCTAATGGGCGGCCCGGGATATGGAGACAGCTGTGTGGAAACAGTGCTGAAACAGAAGCGTGTTTTCGGTATGTGCTTTTTCGCCCGAGGAAACGAAACACCCGAGACATAACCCGCGGGAACAATGCCGAAACCCAGCGGGAGGGATTTGGGAAATATTTGATTTACCGGCGTCAAAGGGAATGATATAATTGATTTGCTGTCGAGAGCGTATTACCTTCATGGAGGTTATGCATGGGGAAACCTTATATTAACAATGCCGTCATCGGGAACGGAAGCATGCTCGGATGCATTACCGAAACAGGCGAGCTTATCCGTTTGTACTGGCCTGAAATTGATTATCCGCAGCATATTGAAAAAATGCTTGCCGGCTTCTTCAGGTTTAACGATCATCCCTGTACGGTCTGGTTCAGTGAAGGCGGCCACGAAATAACCCAGCGTTATGTTGAGAAAACAAATATACTTGAAACGACAGCCGTTTTGCAGAAACTGAACCTGTCGGTTACACAGACGGATTTCTGTCTTCCGGATTCACCGGTTATGATCCGCCGTTATTATGTGAAAAATACGGGCAATAACAGTATTCATCTCGGAATTGGGCTTGCGTCGCATGTTATATCGAGTGAGTTCGATATGGGATGTTCGATGTTCGATTTTTACCTTGATGCATTGGTTCACTACCGCCACGACTGCTGCTGGTCGATAACCTCCGATATCGAAGTAAAGGAATTCCAGATTGGAAACAACCCGTTCGGCGCTGTCTGGGAGAGAAGGCTTAACGGCATTGACAGCATAGGAATGTCCCCTGACGGCGCACTGCTGTGGGATATGGGTATACTGCAGCCGGGCGCGGAAACAGGTCTTACTCTGCATATGACGTTTTCAACGTCCCTTAATGAACTGAAAAAGACCGCATTGGATATAAAACAGATGAGTTTTGACGAACTGTACGATATAACTGAGAGATACTGGCACAATTTTTTCAGCGGCTTCAATAATACGTTTACCGGCAACGAAAGAATAGACAGGATATATGAACGTTCCCTGATGCTTTTCAAATTAATGTCGGACAGGAAAAGCGGCGGCATTCTCGCGTCCCCCGAAATTGACGAAGGTTTTACGCAGTGCGGTAGGTACGCGTACTGCTGGTGCAGGGACGCGGCTTTTATAACCCGGGCTTTTGACGAGGCTGGCCTGTACCGTGAGACCGAAAGGTTCTATGAGTGGGCCCGCGGTGTACAGGACATCGAAGGTTTCTGGCACCAGCGTTATTATATACGCGGAAGTGTCGCGCCGTCCTGGGGAATACAGATTGACGAAACAGGAACGATACTTTTCGGAATACTCAATCATTATAATTATGTTAACGATATTGATTTTCTGAAACGGATGTGGCCTGCTGTCGAAAAAGCGGCGGATTTTCTTGTCAGGTTCATTGACGCGGAAACAGGTCTTCCATGTCCAAGCTTTGATTTATGGGAAGAACGGATGGGCGAGCATACTTATTCGACTGCGGCGGTTATCGCGGGTTTGCGCGCTGCGTTGGAAACAGGCCGAAAGCTTGGCGTTTCAGGAGACAAAACGGAAAAATGGCTGAAAGCTGCAGAAAGTATGACGGAAGCACTCGAAAGGGAATTGGTGGATAAAACAACAGGCTTGTTTTTAAGGAGCGTACGTACAAAACTGAATCCGTGGGGAGCCGAACCCTCATCAAATACGGTCCGGATAACGGTTAACAGCAAAGGGTATTCAAGGGACGTAACACTTGCGGATAACAGGATGGATATAAGCCTGCTTGGCCCTTCGGTGCCTTTCGGTATATTCGGATACGATCATCCGGTGGTTGAAAAAACGGCTAAGAAAATTGAAGATGTGCTTTACTGCGTCAAAGCGGGAGGAATTTACCGGTACGAGGATGACAGCTATGCGGGCGGGAACCCGTGGATCGTATCGACCCTATGGCTCGCGCTGTACCATATTGAGGCGGGAAATGTAAATAAGGCCTGCGAGTATTTCAAATGGTCCGTTAACTGCGCAACACAACTGGATCTGCTGCCCGAGCAGGCGGACAGAAACGACGGGAAAGCCTGCTGGGTTATTCCCCTTACGTGGTCGCATGCGATGTATGTCCTGGTTTTGAAGCGTTTAGAGGAAAAAGCCGGAAAGCATATTTTTGATAATATATGACTGCGGCAGGAGTCTGATTGAAAAGGGGGCTTTATCTTGGCAAAAACAAGAACGATATTTGTCTGTTCGGAATGCGGGTATGAAACCGGAAAATGGCTTGGAAAATGTCCCGCGTGCAATATGTGGAATACTTTTGTCGAAGAGAAACAGCAGAGCCGTTCAAAACCAATTCCGGCATCAGGTTCGCAGAAAGCCGTTCCTATAACGGATATCATAAAGGATACTGAGGACAGGCAAAAGACAGGTATTTCGGAACTGGACAGGGTACTCGGAGGGGGTATTGTTCCCGCTTCGGTTGTTCTTGTAGGCGGTGACCCCGGAATAGGAAAATCGACGCTTTTACTGCAGATGTGCGGTGCGCTTCCGCGGTCGCATAAAATTCTTTACATATCGGGAGAAGAATCCGTCAGGCAGATAAAATTAAGGGCGGAAAGACTTTCGGTAAACAACCCGAATATATTAATGGTTTCCGAAACAAATTTTCAGGTGATTGAGGATATAATTGAACAGGTCGGGCCGCAGACGGTCATACTCGATTCGATTCAAACCGTTTACAGCGAAGAACTCACATCGGCGCCGGGAAGCGTCAGCCAGGTCCGCGAAATAGCTGGACGGCTGGTCGTGATGGCAAAAGGCTCGGGAATAACGGTTTTTATAGCGGGCCATGTGACAAAAGAAGGCGCGATAGCCGGGCCGAGAGTATTGGAGCATATGGTCGACACAGTGCTGTATTTTGAAGGTGAACGCCATCAGAATTACCGTATTCTCAGATCCGTAAAGAACAGGTTTGGTTCAACGAATGAAATCGGCATATTTGAAATGAGGCAGGAAGGGCTTATTGAGGTGGAGAATCCGTCTATGACACTGCTTGACGGGCGCGCGGAAAACCAGTCGGGTTCGGTTGTTGTGGCGAGCGTCGAAGGGACCCGTCCGATGCTGCTCGAAATACAGGCGCTTATCGCGCCGACCATCTTCGGAATGCCGCGCAGGATGGCGACGGGAATTGATTATAACCGCCTTACGATGCTTATGGCTGTGCTGGAAAAAAAGGTCGGAATGCAGCTGTATAATTATGACGCGTATGTCAATGTAGTCGGAGGTATCAGGCTGGATGAGCCCGCCTGTGATCTCGGCGTTATATCGAGTGTCGCCGGAAGCTTTAAAAACAAACCTATTGATTCCGGAACTGTTGTTGTCGGCGAAGTGGGCTTAACAGGCGAAGTCCGGGCCGTAAGCCATATAGATAAAAGAATAATTGAAGCGAAACGGCTTGGTTTTAAAAAATTCATCCTTCCTGCAGGAAACAAAAAGCAGAGCGACAGGGTGAATACCCCGGGAGAAATAGAGCTTCTGTTTGCTGAAACGGTCGAGGAAGCGTTAAGCTACCTGTTTTAGTTATCGATTATATAAAACTTATTCACCGTTTGACCCGGCAGGATCGATATACACCGACTTTATGATTTCCGCCGCGTTTTCAACCTGATCTTCACTGCCTGAAACTGCGATATAATAACATCCTTCAGCTCCGCGGACACCGCCCGCGGCGATAATTTCGGCAGAAGCCCCGGTTATCAGCCTGATTGCGTCGAGCTCGGTAATAATATTCCCGCTTACCGGGAACAGTCTTGGACCTGACGAATTCGGGGAATTTACCTGTGCCGCGATCAGATCGAGGTTTCCGGGCACCCTTTTCTCCAAACCGACAGGAATGTATAATACCGCTCTCTTTCCTATAACCGCGCTTATCGCGGCCATTACCGTCCCGCCTTCGGGATGCCCGATAAGGACGGCGGCTTTGCGATTTATTACGTCAACCGCATTTGCGCCCTTTATTATAATATCTCCATTATCAAGATTTTTGCTTACATCAAAAATAGTCTTTCCTTTAAGCCATATTCCCTTTTCTATAACGACATCACCAGGAAATTCCGTTTCGCTGCCGGTTTTTTCCGTATTTTCCGAAGAATAGCGCGGGGGCAGCGTAATTCCACGGTAGAAGTGTTCCCTGCTGAATCCGTCGGATTGCCCGATATGTTTTAAAAGTTCCCCGGCGACATAACCGTTCGTTGTTCCCGCTACTACAACAATTGTTTGGTTCTTTAATGCCCTAAGTATTTCCGGGATATAAACAAAAGCTTTCGCAATAAGTCTTTTTCCTGCTTCAGGAGTAATTATGAACTGCCTTGCAACAACATTTTTACGCACACCTGCACCCCCTCTACCTGAGGCTGTATTTCCCCAACAGCTTTAAGCGATTAAGCTCTTTTATTATTATGTCATACAGGTTCAAGTCGAGAGTGTTGCACATGGCGGCCAGATAAAAAAGGTTGCGTCCGATGTCTTTTTCCAGAAGATCGCGGCAATTTTCGCATAATGAGTCTTCTATATGAGATTGCATATGGTTTTTCATTTCTTCAAGATCGTCAATATCGGGGATTTCCTGTTTTTTTGCATATATCCGCACGCAGCCGCATTGTGTAACCGCTTTGGCGATAGTCCTGGTAATCCTCGCGGAAGAGTCGGTAATTTTTGTCATTAAATCAAGTATGCTTCTGTTATGAATAAGCAAATCCTGCGAAGTATATTGAAAATCATCCAGAACGGTATCTTTCAGTTCAGTCAACGTTAACACCCCTTTTGCGTCCAATATGACTACCATCGCGATATACCGGGATAAATTGAAAACACTGTGATGTAAACAACCGTACAGTTCAATTATAATTTTAACCGCGAGTCTTTGTCAAACAAAAAAGCCTGTAATTGCCATATGTTTGATCGCATAAACCGACAGAACATTACAGTTTCAGCCGCCGATCATCCGGGCAGATGCGGCAGCAATTCCTGAAACATATGTGCGACTGCGCACCTGACCATGCGACAGAATAATGCCTGAAAACTCATATTTCGCGGTAAACGGGGAATTCGCCAAATTATCCGATTTTGACAATTAATTCATCTTGTAGTATACTAATTATCAGACAGCGGTGATTATTGCTCATTTCCGCGTATTCTGGAATTAAGCGTAAGGCTGCGGCATTTTTACGATACCGGCAGCTTTTGGTATTTTGGGTAAAATATAATTCTCCTGATTGCATGCATATTTTACCGGTTTTTTTTTCTTGGAAGGTGCAAGGGATTAAAACCGAGGTATGAATGTGCAAAAGGAGCGGAGTCATGTTTGACATTGGAGATAAAATAGTATATCCCATGCACGGTGCCGGGATAATTGAAGCCATTGAAGAAAGAGAAATTCTCGGTGAAAAGAGAAGATATTATATAATGAGAATGCCTGTCGGCGAAATGAAAGTTATGATTCCCACCAATTGCGTTGATGATATAGGGATTCGTGAAGTTATTGACAAATCAATAGCGGACAAGGTTTTCAGTTCTCTCGAGGGCAGTGTTGATGAACAGCCTTCAAACTGGAATAAACGTTACCGTGAAAACATGATAAAAATAAAAAGCGGCAATGTTTTTGATGTGGCTGATGTCGTGAAACACCTGATAATACGGGAAAAACAAAAGGGCCTTTCGATGGGCGAACGGAAAATGCTCAACAACGCGAAGCAGATCCTGATAAGCGAGCTCGTTCTTGCAGAAGATATGAACCCGGAAGAAGTCGAAGAAATGATAAACTGCAAAATAGGGATATAGTATTTAAATATATAAAAAATGCCGTTATACATACATAGAAAAAGGGTATGACAAACCTTTTGAATATGATGTCGGGGAGACGGTTTTAGTGTTGGAGAAAGCCATGAAGTATGCTTTTGCGATAGTCGGCGCGATGACAGGGCTAACGCTTGCGCGTTTTGTACTGAAGAGCGCCGGAATGAACCTGATGTCCTTTACGGGCATAGGAATCATGGCGGCGGCAGCCGTGGCATTCGGAATGATGATGCTTTTGTTTGGAGGAAAAGTTGTCAGCTTTGCGGCAGTATCAGTGGAAAAAATGGAGAAGTTCCTGCAGTCGTTAACGCTGTATGAACTTATGGTTTGTGTCGCCGGGCTGATCGCAGGGCTTATTGTTGCAAATCTTCTTTCCAGTGCCTGGATGAGAATTCAGATTATCGGTGTCCCGCTTACGATTATCGCGAATATATTGTTCGGAAGCTGCGGCGTATTTCTCGCGATGTCGAAAAGGCATGAGAATATTTTCGAGGACAGAAAACGCCGGTCATATAGCTGCAAGGTTCTTGATACAAGTGTTATAATAGACGGGCGCATTCTTGACATCTGCAGGGTGGGTTTCCTGGAAGGTGAGCTTGTTGTTCCGGATTTCGTACTCGAAGAATTAAGGCACCTGGCCGACTCGCGTGATGATGTGACCCGCGCTAAGGGACGCAGGGGTCTCGATGTTTTGGAAAACCTGAAGCAAAACGCGGTAATACCCGTAAAAATCGTGAAAACGAAATACGATCCTGCCGTTGAAGTTGATGAAAGGCTTATGCAGTACGCAAAAGAAGAAAAGGCGTGCATAATAACAAACGACTATAATCTGAATAAAGTCGCTTCAATTAACGGAATTTCCATCCTTAACATAAACGATCTGTCAAATGCGCTTAAGCCGCTTGCCGTATCCGGCGAAGAAATGACCGTAAAAATTGTCCGGGAAGGCAAGGAAAACGGCCAGGGTATAGGATATCTCGAAGACGGCACGATGGTGGTTGTTGAAGGCGCGTTAAAATTTAAGGGCTCCGAAATCGATGTTGTGGTTACAAGTGTTCTGCAGACATCGGCGGGGCGCATGATATTCGCAAGATCCAAATCGGCCGGCCTGTCTGCCGCTAAATAATTCTCACGCGAATTTGATATTGATAGGGAAATATTTATGAGTAAATTTATCAGGGTTTCGGCGATAATAGCCGCCGCGGGTAAATCCACGCGCATGAACACAGGTATGAATAAACTATATATGGCTGCTGCCGGCAAACCCGTTCTGGCGCATACGATAGACGCGTTTGAAAAAACAGCGGTAGTCTCCGAAATAATTGTTGTTATCGGTAAAGAGGATGAGCCTGTTTTTAATGATTGTATTCTGGGCTGTTATAATTTCTCCAAGATATCAGCCGTCGTATACGGGGGAAACGACAGGCAGGCTTCCGTGTATAACGGGCTGCAGGCCGTTTCGGACAAATCGGATGTCGTTTGCGTCCATGACGGCGCGAGACCTTTCGTAACACCCGATATTATATCGAATACGGTTGCCGTAGCTTATGAAAAAGGGGCTGCCTGTACAGGTGTCCCGGTTAAGGACACGATAAAGAAAACAGGCCGTAACGGAATAATTGAAGAAACGCTTGACCGCTCATTGCTGTGGAACATACAAACACCTCAGGCTTTTAAAAGAGAAATTCTCGAAAAAGCCCATAAAGCTGCCGCCGGAGAGGGGTTCAGGGGAACGGACGACTCGGTGCTTGTTGAACGTTTGGGTTATCCCGTTCTCATGGTGATGGGCAGCTATAAAAATATAAAAATAACTACGCCTGAAGATCTTATCTTTGCCGAAGCGGTTTTTAAAACATATAACGAGGCTCAGAAATGAGCCTCATTTCGCTTTTGATTATTAATGGCTGCCTGGGGGCCAGGTTCACAGTATTTCTTCAAGCGACCTGACCAGTATCCTGTTTTCTTCTTCGGTTCCCACGGTGATTCTGACCCAGTTGCCCATGAACGGCCTTACAATAACGCCTTTCCTGAGAAGCTTCTGGAAAATTTCGCCGGACTGGTACGGCATTTCAACCCATATAAAGTTCGTATATGATTTCACATATTTAAGACCAAGCTTTTCGAATGCGTTATACAGAGCAAGCAGCCCTTTTTTGTTTTCGGACACGACGAAGCTGACAAAGCTTTGATCTTCCAGGGCCGCAGCAGCGGCTATCTGGGCAATTGTGTTAACATTGAAAGGAGGGCGTAGCCTGTTAAGATATGACACAATCTCGGCGGAAGCCATTCCGTACCCAACCCTCAGAGACGCAAGTCCGTATGCTTTGGAGAAAGTACGCAGTACTATTATATTAGGGTATTTCTCCAAAAGAGGAACGGATTCCGGGAAATTTTCCCCTTTTGCATATTCATAATATGCTTCGTCGAGGACAACAACCACGTCTGAAGGCACCGATTCAAGAAATTCTTCCTGCTGCCTGCCCGTGATAATTGTTCCTGTCGGGTTATTGGGATTGCAAATCCATATAATTCTGGTTTTCTCAGTTATGGAGCTTTTTATGGCATCAAGGTCAATTGTATAATTCTTTAACGGAACCGTGACGGGTGTTGCTCCCATAGCCCGTACCGCCGTGTCATACCATACAAATGACGGATCGGGGCAGATTGATTCATCGCCCGGATTCAAAAAAAGCTGAGCTATAAAAGATATAATTTCATTTGAACCCGCGCCGAAAATAAACTGATCGGGGTTAAGACCGTGATGCTTCGCGAGGCTTTCGCGCAGCAGTGTCGCATTCCCGTCAGGATACAGGTTTATTTCCGATAAACTTTCAGTTATTGCCTGTTTTACTTTTGGAGAGCAGCCGAAAGGGTTTTCATTTGAGGCAAGTTTAATTACATTTGAAAGCCCGAGTTCTCTTTGGACGTCGCTTATAGGTTTTCCGGGAACATAAGGAGATATATCGTTTATAACATCTCTGTAGGGCAGCGTCATTGGTACCATCCTTTCAAAAATATGCTGTATGCCGCAGGGTGTTTGGTTCTGACGATATGAACAGACAACTCTTACGGTTAAACTTATTTTAAAGAAAAAAAATAAAACAGGCAAGGATAAAATTCTATTTGTTGTAATTATATCCCAGCTTCAAAAACTCTTCAACTTCCTGCTTGTATGGAAGGGATGTCTGCGCTCCCATTTTCATAACCGTGAGGGCTCCTGCAGCATTGGCAAAGTCAACCGCTTCATCAATCGATTTCCCATCTGTCAGCGCAACTGCGAGCGCCCCGGTAAATGAATCCCCGGCAGCCGTTGTGTCAACAACCGTGACTTTGTGTGCAGGTTTATGTAAAATCTGATTTCCGTTGTTATATACAACTCCTCTGCTGCCTAAAGTAACAATAACCTGATCGATTCCTTTTCCTCTTAAATATTTTACTGCTTCTCCGGCGTCATTAATTGATTTTAGTGCCATACCGGTAATAAGCTCACACTCGCTTTCATTTGGAGTAAAGACATCAACTTTTGCAAGGAAATTATCAGGCATATTCCTTGCCGGCGCAGGGTTCAGCAAAACCTTCACACCATATTGCTTTGCAATATCAACCGCCTGCTCAATGGCTTCCTGCGGTATTTCCATCTGCAGAAGAAGAATATCACTTTCCCTGATAACATTTTCTGCTTCGATAATGTCCTTTGCGGTGATTGTAAAATTCGCTCCGGGATCGAGGATTATGAAGTTATCGCCGTCCTTAATTACGATTACTGCAATGCCCGTGGGAATATTGCGCATAATTTTTACATGCCGGACATCGACACCGTTCACCTGTAAATTTTGCTTTAAGGAATTTCCGAACGCATCATCTCCTACATGTCCGATCATTGTTACATCTCCACCGAGCCTTGCCGCTGCGATTGCCTGGTTCGCTCCTTTTCCACCGGGTATTGTCATGAATCCGCTTCCAATAACGGTTTCTCCCATTACCGGCAGTTTTGGCGTATGAATTACTAAGTCCATGTTCAGGCTTCCTGTCACACAAATTTTTCCCATACCTTTACCCTTCCTTATAACCTGAATTATTACAGCCTGTAAATACGAAACCCGGATTTAACCCTCGTCATACTTATTGGCACCGCTTTCCTCATTTTCTAAAAATATCACCAGCGCTGCCGCATGTCAATGAAGGCAGCGTCAATTTACCCTGCAGTAACGTTAAACAAACATTGCATTAGCTGCCGGGTGTTCCTGAACTGTTGTCAATAACGGAAACATGAACTTAATAGTTCTCCCGGGGTCTTTGTTCGTCCGGACAGCAGCGAATAAGCCCCCTTATTTTATTAGTATATTTATCCATGAGCAGTTCCGCCTCACGGTCGGTATTTCCTTCCGTATAAATATGGAGCAGCGGGTTGTTCGCATCGGGAGTAATAAGAACCCAGGAGTTTTTCAAAGAAATCTTAATTTCGTCGCAAAGCTGCCTGGCGGCATTGTCTTCCGAAAGAACAATGCGCATTACCCTGCCGATATTGTCAAAAGGGCACAGGATGGATCTGTGCCTCAGATGATATGCAGGCAGATATTTCAGAATTTCATCCAGCGTTGTTTCGTGTCTGCACATAAATTCAATGATTTTTGCGAGCGACGCTACAGCATCGTACTGCATAATAAACTGGTTAATGCCGCCGGAGTTTATATCCGTTTTCATAAGTTCCCTCAAAACTGCGTGTTTTGAAGCTTTTACCCGCTTAACCGTCCCGCCGTGCCTGGCTGCCATGCGTTCAAGCCCGGAAGTCATGTTCATCGGCGCGACAATACTGCATCCCGGAATACTGCGGAGCAATATGTAAGATGTTAATAAGAAAAACTGGTTCCCGTCTATTACTTGCCCGAATGGATCGGCAAGTACAAGCTTTTCACCGCTGCGGTCGATAAATGCGGTCAAATCGGTGCGCAGGAAATGTTCAACGCTTCGGATATTTTTGGAGTCCATTTCGCGGGCATGCATTTCACCGCAGATTGGAATCCCAAGTTCTTTAAAAATATTGTGAATGAATGAAAGCATTGATTCGCCGTCGGACACTATAAAGACCGACGGGCAAGTTTTTTTCCGTATGCATTCGGTATCTATCCTTCCGAGCAGGCAGCGGAGGTACCGGCCGGTAAAATCGCAGATGTTGTTTATATCAAGGATTGCTCCGGCGCGGCACCGCAGGAAATCCTCCTTGTAAAATACGCTTTCGATGCTTTTTGCGACGGAATTGTCGGCATCGGCTCCGTATTTATCAAAGAAGTCTATTTCAAGCTTGTCCGCGGATTCGCTGCTTCTTTTCACATGTACGCCGCCCGCGGCCTGGAGTGTTCGGACTGCCTGCCGCGACAGCGGAACGGGAACTTCACTTATGTTATTGACTTTTATACCGACCGACATTAACCCGGAAATAAAGGCATATTTGAAAAGACGTGAAGCATTCGAATCATCGGATGAAACTACAACGCTATTCCCCTGGCCCAGGACGGAGCCGTACGCCGAACCGAGCCTTGAAGCAAATTCCGGCGTAATATCTACATTAATTGTTCCTGTAAGGCCATCCTGGCCGAACAGTTCAGGCTTATACCGGGATACCCAGACAATGTTCCTGTCAACGACCGACATCGCACCGACAATTTTCCCAGGCCATATTCTTATATTCGGTTTGATTATCGACTGTTCATGAATAACGCACTCGTCGCCGACTACGGCATTTTCATAGCAGGAAACGTAGTGCATGAAGCGGACTTTATTGCCGAGAATGCTGCCCCTTAGCTCGCAGCCGCGGCCAATCGAACAGTTGTTCATTAAGATGCTCCTTTTTATAGAAGTCTGCTCTTCAATAAAACAGTTGTTTCCGATTACCGAATAACTGTCTATCACGGCACCATGCCCGATATAACAGTTGCTTCCGATCATGCACGGGCCGTTTATTACCGCTGTTGGTTCAATAATTGTTGACCGGCCGATAATGATGTTGTCGCCGGACTTGTTTTTTCCGAATGCCAATTCGGCCTTCCGGTTAAAAATATCGCTGTGCGTGCTTAAGTATGATTCAACGGTACCTACGTCCGACCAGTAGCCATATGTAATATATCCGGCCAGCGGGCAGCCTTTATCCAGCAGCCTGGGGAAAAGATCGCGGCTGAAGTCGCTCGGTTTGTCACGTTCAATATGGTTAAATATTTCCGGTTCAAGCACATAAATCCCGGTATTGATTGTGTCGCTGAAAACTTCACACCTGGCCGGCTTTTCAAGGAACCCGGTAATATAGCCGCTGTTATCCGTTGCAACTATTCCGAAGTTTAAAGGGTTTTCTTCGCTCGTGAGAACAACGGTAGCCACAGCCTGCTTTGAGCGGTGGAATTCAATTGCCTGAGAAATATCCAAATCCGTTAAGCAGTCGCCGCTGATAATGACAAACGTATCGTCAATAAATGAAGACGCGCTCAATATGCTGCCCGCGGTTCCCATAGGCTTTTCTTCAATAAAATAATGCAGCCGGACGCCCCATTTTGTCCCGTCGCCGAAATAGCTTGTTATCCTCTGCGGAAGAAACATCAATGTAATACCGATATCCACTATTCCATGCTTTTTCAAAAGGTTTATGATATGTTCAAGTAAAGGAATATTCATAACGGGCAGCATCGGTTTAGGCATGCTGCATGTTATCGGGCGAAGACGCGTGCCTTTCCCGCCTGCCATTATGATTGCCTTCATCTAATCAATCCTTTCTGATAATTTGCTGCTCAGGTTGTAAATCCTTTTGACCTGCGGTCCCCATATTTCGGACAGATCATTAACCCGCTCACAGTTATTCGTACACAGCAGGGCGCAGAATCATGTCGCCCTTCGCCGCCGAAAGCACCGGAACCAAAGCCGCGTACCTGCCGGAACGCGGCATAAATGCCCCGACCCGCCGGTTATAACCATAAATCATAGAATTACTGCCTGGACACCATTTTTTAACAACGTTTGAACAGTAAATTAATTAATAAAAGAGGAAGAAATTGATAAGCAATCTCTTCTTTGTTATAATTTTATTAATAAGTAGAATACTTTATGATGTATGTATATAACGAAGCTCAATAATGTTTCCCGCCTCGGCAATTTCTTCCGTCGTTTAAAAATAGTGGCTTAATAAGTTAAACTTTTTACGAAAGGGTTGCCGGAATATTAAAATTCGGTATATAATACTCTTTGACTGCTGTTGATAAATGACTGGACGGATTAATCGGGTTATCAATAATTATTTTTTGTTTTGAACAGTATAACGGTTATCAATTTAGCTGCTTAGAGCAGGTAACTGAAAAGGGGGATTTTTTGGTGAAAGGATTTAGCGTTGACAAAATACGCAATGTATGTCTGCTCGGACACGGAGGGGCGGGCAAAACAACACTCGCGGAAGCGCTTCTTTTTGAAGCGAAAGCAATTGACCGGTTTGGCAGTGTTGTTAATGGAAGCACGGTTATGGATTACGATCCTGAAGAAGTAAAAAGGCAAATAAGCACCAATACATCATTAGCGCCGTTGGAATGGAAAGGCTGCAAGATAAACATTATCGATACTCCCGGTTATTTTGATTTTATTGGTGAAATGAAGCAGGGGCTTCGCGTAGCGGATGGTGCTATTATTCTCGCAAGCGCTAAGGACGGCGTTGAAGTCGGTACTGAAAAAGCGTGGCAGGAGGTTACCGATCAGCATATTCCAAAGCTGTTTTTTGTAAATAAAATAGACGAAGAGCACGCAGACTTCTTCAAGGTTTTCGAACAACTGCAGCAAATGTTCGGCAAGAGCGTTATTGCATTCGAACTTCCTATTATGGAATCCGGCTCATTTGCGGGAGTAGTCGATGTAGCGACTATGAAGGCAAAGCGTTTCAATGGAAAGGATTATACAGTAACCGACATACCCGGCGGTATGGCAGATATGGTTGAACAGTATCGTGAAGGCTTAATTGAAGCGGTTGCCGAAACAAATGAAGACTTAATGGAGAAATATTTCTCAGGCGAATCTTTTTCCGATGAAGAAATACTTAACGCATTGAAAGCAGGCGTAAAAGCGGGTGATATAGCCCCGGTATTCTGCGGATCAGCGGTTAATCAAGCCGGTGTAAAACTGCTCCTTGATGCCATTGTGGACTATGTTCCGGCGTTTAGTGAAAGAGGTAAGGTAACTGCTAAAGATAAATCCAGTGGTGAAACCGTACAGCTTAATGTGAGTGAAAATGAGGCGCTGTCGGCATTGGTATTTAAGACAATAGTTGACCCGTTTGTCGGAAGAATATCATACATCAAGGTAATGTCCGGAGTTTTGAATTCAGACTCAACCGTTTATAATTCCAAAAAAGACAAGAATGAGCGTGTTGCTCAGTTGTTCCTTGTAAAGGGGAAACAGCAGATAAACACCGACAAGCTCGTTGCCGGAGATATTGGAGCTGTCGCAAAGCTTATGGTTACCGAAACAAACGATACTTTGTGCACTAAGGAAAAGCCTGTTATACTGCCTGAAATAGAATTCCCGCAGCCGATGCTTTCGATGGCTGTCGTGCCGAAAACGAAAGGCGACGAAGAGAAAATAAGCGCCGGCCTGACGAAGTTAATGGATGAGGATCCGACTTTCAAGGTGGAATTGAACAGCGAAACAAAGCAAACGCTTATATACGGTATTGGAGATCAGCATCTGGACCTGATTCTGAGCAAGCTTCGCACGAAGTTCAAAGTGGATGTTGAGCTCAGCGCTCCGAGGATTCCGTACCGTGAAACGATACGGGCAAAGGTCAAAGCCCAGGGCAGGCACAAGAAGCAAACCGGCGGACACGGGCAGTTTGCCGATGTGTGGATTGAATTTGAACCCGGGCCGACAGAAGACCTCGTCTTTGAAGAGAAAATATTCGGAGGCGCCGTCCCGAAACAGTTTTTCCCTGCTGTTGAAAAAGGGCTCAGGGAGAGCATACAGAAGGGTGTTCTGGCCGGATATCCGGTAGTGAATCTTAAGGCAACACTCTATGACGGTAAGTACCATCCGGTTGATTCTTCCGAAATGGCGTTTAAAATTGCGGCTAACCTGGCATACAAGGAAGGCCTGCCGAAGGCGTCGCCCGTTCTGCTTGAACCGATATCCCACGTCGAGGTATTCGTACCTGAAAGCTACATGGGCGATGTTATCGGAGATCTTAACAAACGCAGGGGACGCATTCTCGGCATGAATCCGGTTGGCAACGGAATGCAGCAGGTAATAGCCGAGGTGCCCGATGCAGAAATGTTTAAATACGCTACCGATCTTCGCTCTATAACACAGGGAAGAGGATCATTTACAATGAAATTTGAACGCTATGAGGAAGTTCCGCCTAATATCGCGGAAAAAATAATAGCCGAAGCAAGTAAGAATAAGGAAGAAGAATAGGGTTATACGGTTTCGGATTTACAAAGGCCGCATCAGAGGAATTTATCTGGTGCGGCCTTTTTTGGAACTTTCTGCATCCCGGCATCGTCTTATCGGTGTAAACGATATGCCTTAACGGGAACATGAAAGGAAGTGGATGGGATGTTCAGGGCGAAAAAGATAATTGTATATGTTCTGTCGCTTATATTACTTACAGCGGCCGTAACCGGATGTTCAAGCCGGCGGAAGGCCGGAAACACGGCTGCAAGTGCTCCGCAAACCCAGGCAGTAGCAAACGACGACCTGGGCATAAAGCTCGGCTCGTCTGTTAAAAGTATAAAAGATGTAAATATCGCCGGTGATCGCGCAAACTACAGCATTTCGTATGAAGATAAAGCGGCAGCCCCGGAATCCGGCATTGAAATCGAATTCGCCGAACAGGCTTCTGGCATTGTCGGTACCGGATACGGCGGGAACAATACAAGCCTGGATATTTTGGCGCAGCGTAAGGTTATAAGGAACGCGAACCTCAAACTCGAAGTTGATGATTTTTATACGGCTTACGGAAACCTCCAGTCTATGATTACCGGGATTGGTTTTATTCAGGAAAGCAATATCCACAGGGATTACTATACGTTTGACGGCGAGCGTCGGTCAAGAATCACGGGCGATATTACAATCCGCGTGGACGCAAGGCATTTCGACAATATCCTGAATGACGTAAAAGGCCTCGGGGAAGTTATTGACGACAGGATATACAGCACCGATGTTACCGATCAGTATTTCGATACGGAAGGACGGCTGAAGATACTTAAAATAGAATACGAATATCTTGAGGAATACATGCGTTCATTAAAAGATCCCGACGCAATTTTCAAAACCCGTATGCGCATGACCGAGCTGCAGACCGAGATAGAACGTCTTACCGGAACTTTGAACAAATGGTCCGATCTTGTTGAGTTATCCACTATTTACATAAGGCTTGAAGAGAAATACCCTGATGAAATGACAAAGAAAAACGAGACATACTGGGATCGCCTCAGGAATTCCGTAAAAGATATGCTGGCCGGAGTTGTTGAAGCGCTTGGAAATTTGCTGATATTCATTATTGAAGCGATACCTACCCTTATTGTATTGGGCATTTTGTTCCTTATCGGTTTGCGTATCTATAAGAAACATTTTAAGAAAAAGAAAGCTCTCCCACCGGAAGAAAAAAAGGAAGAGTAGAAATAAACAGCATAAACAGTTAAAAGCTGCCGTCTGGCAGCTTTTTTACTAAGGACCCGTGGGAATAGTACAATAACCACAGCGGGTGGTTCGGCTATAACATGCCCCTTGAAAAACAAAAAAAATTAAAGTATAATAATAGTCAGAGATAGTCAAAGAC
>JAAYXD010000107.1 GCA_012516065.1 Clostridiaceae bacterium | reverse complement strand
TTATTGATGAATGCTGCCGCGGGTGGGAAAGTAACAAAAGAGTTTGACATGATAAATCCTCTTAAGGAGAATGAAAGAATAGAGCAAGCAAAATCAGTATTATATATCGAAGAGATAACTGCAAAAGATAACTGGCTAGTTATCAAAACTTCAAAAGAAGCATTTACAATAATAAAAGATGATAACGAAGGCGGAATTACATTTGTTGATGCAGACAACATGCCTATAGAATCGGATTTTAACGGATTAACATACAAACTTAAGGATAATACATATGCGGGATACGAAATAAATGTGTATAAAGATAATTATTATGACATGAAAATATATGATTACACCATAAGGTTAAAATATGAAAACGGATTTAAGGGAGTAACAACTGCCGGTCAAACGATTAAAATAGAGAATGCGGAACAATTGTCAATACTGAAAGGCAGGGAAGCATTCGGCTCCGGCAGGGGCTTCATCTGGTCAAGGTCTGTTCCGATGATAAAACAGACAATTATAAAAGGACACGGACCGGATACATTCGCAATATACTTCCCGCAGTGGGATATAGCCGGTAAAATTAACGGATTCAGAGAGCCGAACAGAGTGGTTGATACCCCGCACAATATGTACCTGCAGATCGCAATTGATACGGGGCTTATTTCGCTGATTGCTTTTTTGCTTTTCCTTTGTATATATGTATATAACTCAATAAAAAACTATATTGTATCAGACAGGAAAGAGGAACTCGTTTTAAACAGTGCTGTTTTTTGCGCAGTCATCAGTTACTGTGTTGCCGGGTTATTTAATGACAGTGTTGTTTCGGTAGCTCCGGTTTTTTGGGTTTTGCTCGGATTAGGTATTGCTCAGAACAAAATAATAAAGATCAGCTTTGTACAAATAAATCGATAAAAGAGTATATATGTCTCTGAATGAAACTTTTACGGGTAAAATTCTGTCTAATATATATACAATAATTTCTATCATTGATATAATATACTTGAAAAATCCAGATGAAAGGGAGAAACGAAAGATGAAAGCGGGTAAAACAGTTCTGGTTATAGGTTTGATATTATCATTGTTAGCATCAACGGCAACAATATCGTTAGCACTTCCGTTAGCGGCGACACAGCAGCAAAAAGTTCAATTGCTTGATGAGTTAAGAATTTTCACCGGATCAAACGGAGATTACAGGCTTAACGATAAACTTTCCAGAAGTGAAGCTGCGGCTTTGGCGGTCAGAATTATGGGAAAGGATTATGAAGTCCTTCTTAACTCATCAAAATATAAAAACACAACTTATCCTGATGTTGACCCTAATCACTGGTATGCCCCGTATGTTGGTTTCTGTACGCAGGAAGGGATTCTATCCGGTGATACGAGAGGATACTATAACCCGAACGATCCTGTTACCGAAAAAAGCTTTTTAAAGATAGTATTGGGTGTTTTGGGGTATCAACTGAACACAGATTACACATGGGACAATGTGTACAGAAAAGCTTTTGAAGTTGGGCTTGTAACGAACCTGTCATACATAGCAAAAGAAGAAGACAATACGGATTTCAAAAGAGGGGATGCCGTAAACATACTTTATAACGCATTATTGCTGAAGGAAAAATCCACAGACAGGGAATTGTTTTACAGGCTTATTGATTCAAAAGTTATAACAATTGAAAAAGCAATAGAACTCGGCCTCATAGAAAAAGCAGATGATGAAAATAAAGAAGAGGATGTTAAAAAAGACGAAACCCCTACGAAAATTGAGGAAGTCATTGTATTCGACAAGAATACCGTATCAGTTATATTTAATGAGGATATCAAATCAATTGGGGGAGTTTTCATATTTGAAGCTGACGACGAAGACAGGGAATTGGATTTCGATATAGAAGAAATGGAAGATGACTATCTTATTATAAAAACGGACGATCAGGTTCCCGGGCAGGAGTATATAATAGAATTTCGTGACATAAAAGATGCGGATGGAAACATTTTGGATAGCCTTTATACATATTTTACAGGCACCTGACCTGGAATAGTGGAATCGGCCTTTTTCAGAATACAAAAAATTGAACCTCTGAATGAAAGATCGATCAAGTTATTCTTTACGCATCCTATAAATATAAACTGTGAAAACGTTTTATACTACAATATTGCCGAAGGCAGCCGCTCTTTTGCGTCAGGAGAAAAGGATCAGCTTATTGTGAGAATGGTTAACTCGGAAAATCATTGTGTTTTATTAAGCCTGAAAACCGGGTCCTTTAAAGAAGGTGAACGCTATACGGTAGAAATCAACGGAAACATGCCGAGTGCTTACGGAGTTTTATTAAACGACGGTATTGGCGACGAAATGGCATTTACTGCTGTTTCCGGAAAGGTAGAAAGCTTTAAACTCGAAGATGTTATTCCATATGATAGGTATAAGATTTTGCTGACTTTCAATAAAGAAGTAAACCCGTTCCTTGCGCAGCAAATATACAATTATTATGTTACCGATGACGAATACCAGCCGATACCGATAGAAAAGGTAACCGTGGAAAGCCAGGGCGACAATGCCGGATTGGTAGTATTCATTCAGCTAAAGGAAGGCTTAAAAAAGAATGAGAAGTATTATGTAACTATAAACAACCTGAATGATGTTACAAGACAAGAATACATAACGGAGCGGACGTATTCATTTATAGCCGAATACGGGACCACAGACAGACTGGATATAGTTGATATAGATTCTATAGATATACAAACGGTTGATGTATATTTTAACACTATGCTTGATGAGATAACTGCAAGAGAAAAGGATTATTACTATGTTACGCTGAAGAATGGTACGCAAAAAATTTATCCGTACAATGTACTGTATGACAGAGCGATACATCCTTACAAGGTAACACTGTTTTTCAAGCAGGGTGATCTTGAAAAAAGAAAGGAATATGAACTGAAGGTTAGTTTCGAGCTTAAGGATTACCTGGGCAATAAAGCAGGCGTTACGCTGAAGGAGCGTTTTACTGCTTCAAGGGATGATAAGACGGGTCCGTCGATTGTAGAAGTAACCCCAATATCTTCAGACGCAGTGAAACTTGTTTTCAACAAGGAGATTGCGTTCCACCAGACCAATCTTTCGCCTGCGAATTTCCAACTTGAGTACAATAATGTGGGACTGCATATAACTAAGATACCGTTAAGTGTGCTGTATGTAAATGCAAGGACACTCGTCCTTAAATTTGACAAACTGGAATATGATACGCCGTATACGCTGAAGTTCAACACTCTTGTGGATTTGGCCGGTTCGGCTTATAAGGTTGCGGGTGATGGTACTAATTATGTTGAGTTTGAACTGAAAAAGAATTAGCAGAAAAAGTAAAAAATAAATTGTAATTAAAACATAATCTTAAAACAATTGACAGAGCCTCTGATATTTGTTACGATTTTGTTCAGAACATGAACAAAGTCGTAATTTTTTTTGCCGGTGTTGCGGCCCGGCAACAAAAGAGCGGCAGCATAGCTTCTAAAATATGGCATAACCATATGTCAAGGGCAAAGCTATGCTTTTTTTGAGGTTAGTATGTCAAACGAACTTGAGATATTAAGAAGCGTAGAAGAAAAAAACACAATAACTCAAAGGGAACTCGCGAAAAGGACAGGCCTTTCGTTAGGTTCTGTAAATGTTCTTCTGAAACGGCTTATACATAAAGGGTTTGTCAAAATAGAGCATATAAACGCAAAAACGCTTAGGTATGTCCTGACACCGAAAGGCCTTATGGAAAAGGCACGATTAACATATAAGTATATTGTTCTGTCCTATAATTACATATCAGGCATCGAGCAAAAAATAGAAAGCATCTCTGAGGGTGAAAACGGTTCAAAAGAGTTTATTCTTTTCGGTGAAAAAGATGAGCTGTATGAAATAATAACATCAAAACTAAAGCTTATGAATAAGTCGTTCCTTTTTATTAATGACATAGAAGAGCTAAAACAGTATAATAATGGTGAATACGTTATTATTATGTGGAATCCGGATTACATCGAAAACGAAAAAGAAAATGGCATAAACGCAATAAATATTCTTAGTATGAAATGAAAAGGGGTACTTTGTGATGGAAGAGATTTCATTAAGGGAAATACTGGAAGTAATATGGAAAGGCAAGTGGCTGATTGCGCTAATAACTATTGCTGCGCTTATTCTAACCGGGATAGGCACATACATAATGCTTCCCGGTACGCAGAACATTGTGGCTATAATCGAGTTGAACTATCCGGGGATTGAAATGGGTTTAAATCCCGACGGATCAAAATTTGATATAAGGCAGTTAAAATCTCCTTATGTAATAGAAAAGGCACTGAAGGAAACAGGACTCAATGCTGTAGGAATAAAGCCCGATGAAGTAAGAAGGAATATTGATATAATAGCCATTATTCCGAATGATGTTGCGCAGAGAGCAGAGACAGCAATCAAACAGGGCAACAGCTATGCTTATTATCCAAGTGAATTTAAAATAGTCTACAAGGTTAACAAGGCGTTTTCATATAACCAGGGAATAGCGTTGGTTGAAACAATAATAGATGAATACCAGAAATATTTCTATTCTTTATATTCAGGGGTAGAGGTAATAGAAAACACAATTGGCCAGCTTAATTACGATGAGTACGATTATTATGATATTGTACAGGTAATTTCGACACAAATTGAAGGCATACAGGAATTTCTGCAAACCAAGATAGAAGAAGACAACAGTTTCAGATCGGCGGAGACAGGGCATACATTTGCGGATTTGAACCGGAGCTTTGAGATATTGAAAACCGTGAATACAAGCAAGCTTGAATCACTTGTTAATTCAAATACATTAACGAAAGACAGGCATAAGCTTATTAAGGATTATCAGTATAAAGTAAAAAGAATGGAATTGGAGTATGCAAAAAAACAAAGCGAAGCCGAAGAGGCAATAAAACTTATGGAACAGTACAAAAGGGAAGATTTTGTTCTTGTTCCCGACAGTCAGGGGAACGAACTAAGGCTCGAAAACCCGCAGTCATATTACAATATACTTGCGGAAACCGCGATTACAGCGAGTGTTGAAGCAGCCAACCTTAAACACGAAATAGACTATTACAGAAATGAAGCATCCCGCCTTATCGCGGTTAGCGAAGCGGCTAATACACAGTTAATTGAAGAAGCAAACAAAATGATTGATGAAATAAAAACCAAGATTGAATCACTAATAAGCATAACAAATAAAACAATTGAAGATTATTATGCATACAGGTATGGGACAAGCATAAGGCAGGTTACTCCCGCTCAGGTTGTTACCGGAATGAAAGTGTTGCTGAATTTGGTAATAGCCGTCGTAATAGGGCTGATGATAGGAGTGTTCGTCGTATTCATGCGGCACTACTGGAAATTGACAGAACCAGTGCCCAAAAAGAGGGAAAATGGAGACACGGAGGACATTCCGCAGCAGGAATAAGCCAAAACGAAGTTTTTTAATAGGATAATCCGCAGGACCAAACGCGCAAAAGCAGCGGTATCTTTATATAAATTAATAGAAAAAATACGGGGATAATCCACAACGAGCAAGGCCCATAAAAGCAGTGGAGTGTCCCCATTATTGTAAAGGGAATAATTATGTCAAAAAAACCAAAACAGGAACTAAACAAGTTAAAAAAAGAAATACTATTAAGCCGCTTAAAGATTATTCTTTTTGCGGCATTAATGATAATTGTTTTTTACCCGCCGTACCTTCAAGGTTTATTCTTTGAAAAACACTATTTGCCTGCACAAATATTTGTTTTTGCAGTTTTCATCTTGTTCCTGATATACAAGTGGATGAAAAAAGAGCCTGTGTTTTTCAAAACGCCGGTTGATTACATAGCCGCAGGCTTTGTAATCGTTTATTTTATTTCGATATTTGCCGCTGTCCATACGCGTTCGGCAATTATTGAGTGGATGAAATATTTGATGTATTTTGCTGTATTTTATATGCTCTCAGACCTTGCGGATAATTTGAAAACAAAGCTGATAACCCTTTGGACAATTACTGCATCCGCGGTTGGTTCTTCCATTATTGGGCTTGATGCTGCAATGGGAGGAAAACTTGTTAAACTGCTAAACAATATATTCAAAAAACTAGGCGCTGAAACTGATGTATTCTTTGGCTTGTTTGTCAGAAACAGGGTTCATTCAACTCTTCAATATCCGAACGCTATGGCTTCATATGTAATGGCGGTATTCTTTATAGCGATAGGGCTTCTTATCATATCAAAGAAAGCCTGGCAGAAAGCATTGGCCGGAGGCCTGTCCTTTATACTTTTCTTAACCTTTATGCTAACAAAAAGCAGGGGTGCGCAGCTTCTTTTCCCTGTCATACTCGTAATATTTTTTATTGTGATACCTAAAGGAAGCAGAATCAAGGCTATTACCCAGGTAATATTGCTGGCCGTTCCTGCTGTGGTTATATCACTGATAATAAATCCATATTTATCCGCGAACAAATTTAATACTAAAGCTCTTCTGCTTGTAGCAGCAGGAATGATAATATCCGCTATATCAGGTATTTTATCCGGATATATTGGGAGCTTCCTGCAAAAAGTTGACTGGAAAGTATATGCCGCTGTATTGTCAGCGTTTGTTATAATTGCGGCTGCCGCGGTTATCCATATGGTAAACGCTTCGGTGCCGTTGGAGTTATCAAATGATGCAGCCGAAGAAAATAAAACCATAACAAGATCAAAAGATATCGCTTTAAAACCGAATAAAGAATATATATTAAGTTATAAAGCAGATGCAAGAATGGAACAGGAACAGAATTACGCATATTTTGTCAGGATATTCAGCCTTGATAAGAATAATATTCTTTTTGGCGGCAGTAAGCAGTTATTAAGAGAAAACCTGATGGATACGAACGGAATGGAAGAAAACAGCATCAGGTTTATTACTTCTGAAAACAACGAGCTCACAAGGATAAGTTTTTCAATATATTATGCGGGAACAAGCGTTAAAGTTGATGATGTCAAGATTATAGACGCCGATATCGGTAAAGTTGTAAAGAAAGTAATTCTAAAAAACAAATACAATCTTGACAGCATTATTTCAGGATTTGAGAATATTGGACAGCAGCAAAGTTTTATATCAAGGTTGGTATTCTATAAAGACGGCCTGAAGATATTCGGAAGAAACTGGTTTTTGGGAAGCGGCGGCGGCGCATGGGATTATTTATACAGGCAGTATCAATCGTATAATTATTCAAGCAGCCAGGCGCACAATTATCCGCTTCAATTAGGGATAGAAACAGGTATATTGGGTATCCTGGTTTTACTAAGCCTTGTTTTTTCTTTGGTATTCATATCAATAAAATATGTGAAAGAGATAAGCAGCGGGAATAACAAGATTGCACAGGAAGAAATCAACGATTCGGTATTTTTGAATTCGGCTGTCATAACGGCTATAGCCGCGTTACTTATTCATTCGGTAATGGATTTTGATTTTTCTGAGCCGGCAATGCTTTTATTGTTCTGGCAGTTTATAGCACTTTTTAATACAGAAATAAAAGAAAAACTGACACTGCAGCAAATGCTTCCATTCGATATAAATCAGAAGATAAAAAAAGGTTATGCCGGCAAAACGGAAACAAAAGGTAGAGTGTTAACCTTTGCAGTATTAGTAATAACAGTGACAGCGTTTATCTTTTCTTTGACTTTTAATATTGCATCTGCGTATGCACAGAAGGCATATGAGTATGCAGAGGATAATAATATTGAAGAAGCAATAGAAAACATAAATAAGGCAATAAATCTTGACGGGTATAATGAAAAATATGTATTGGGCTTTGCACCCTTAACTGCAAGACCAGATATAAAAGCAGGCCTTGCAGATCTGTTGTTTATGAAAAACGATATACTGCAGAAGAAAGAAAAAAACGGGGAAAAAATACCGGAAAGTGAGCAGCAGCTATTACAAAGGCAGCTAAACGAAGTTAACAGCAAAATAATGAAACTTGGTAAAAAGGCTGAAAACAATTTAAGCCTGTCAAACAATATAGCAAGTTTTTGTTTAAGGACAAGCCAAATCGACAAAGGACTGGAGTATTTGAATAATTCAATATCACTGTTTCCGCTGGAGCCTGTTCTATGGCATACGAAAATAGATATATACTATCAACTGATGGGCAATCACTTTAACGCTCAGGATTATGAAAATACGGTGAAATATATAGAATCAGCATTAAGTGTTATTGACGAAGCCGAAGAAGCCAATAAAAGGAATATGAACCCGTTTATATTCGACAGCGGTACAGCGGGACTTCTTGAGAAAATGCAGTTTATTAATGATCAAATAAATAATCTTAATGAGCTGAGATCAATAAATGAAATTGTGCATTATACAATACCGTATATGGATGTTAATCTTGACGGAGTACCGGATCAATGGCGTATAAACGATACGGCATTATTGAATGCTGCAGCGGATAATGAAGGTATAAAAATAAAGGCGTCCGGCAGGGCATATATATATACGCAATATTATCCTAAATTTAAACAGGGAAAAACATACCGC
>JAAYXD010000106.1 GCA_012516065.1 Clostridiaceae bacterium | reverse complement strand
ATCTGGCCAAAAGCGTAACCGTCGAATAGGTGAAAGGAAAATGGGCCGTATTGTGCTGTAAAACCTGCTATCGAAATAAAAGTATAAATTCACGTAAAGATAAGGCAAGGCGCTTTAAACCCGGCCAAAAACTGAAGTGCCTTGCCTTCTGTCTGATAAAAGGCTGCCTTAAAAATTCATATGATTTCAATTCAGCGGAACTCACCCTTTTTAGGTCCGGATCATGTTCTTAATAATATGTTCATACTTGTACCTGGCTTCAACTGAATTGACATCACAGTCCATACTGTAATAGACTATAATTGTCAGTATTCTTGTATTCTCATTGAAAAAAGAAGATGAGTTTCATGGGAAAATTAAGTGAGCGGATTAAAAATCTAATAAATTTTAAAAAGCCTGCCGTATGGATAGCTGCTGTTTCTGTCATATTTGTTGCCGACCTGGTTATTGGCTTCATGTTATACAGGCTGACTGCCGGCGGCTCGACCGGATTTAGGTTTCGGAAGTTTACGGGTCATATAACGGAATTAACCCTGGACGATGTAAGAGCCCTTGCGCAAAAAGGTGATGCGTTAAAATTCAAAGACTTTAAAAAATTCAAAGGAGCAGATTTAAGTTCAGACATGAGCTATCATATACTGCTTTACAAAGTCGAAGGAAACTACCGGTTAATCGTGCGTACGGATGGCAAAAAAATAGACAGTACCAGCCTGGAAAGGATGGAGGGCAGCGGCGGCAGCGGCATCGATATCCGCTACAGCGACGTGGATGAATTCATTGAAAGTCATCCTACACCGGATGGCCCGGTAATCTGGGAGAATACCCTGAAAAGCTGGCGGGATATTGAAGTTGGAATGCCGCGGGAGGAGGTTCACAGGATCATGGGCAAACCCGACGGTATGCTGTCGGGCCCTTACGGTGATATCTATAAGCTGGACGACGGTTCATTCGTAATTATATATTATGACTCGGAGTCAAGGGTAAATCATATCAAGCCTTAATAAAACATTTCAAAAATATGCACCTTATATCTTTTTCCTTATCCCTGAAAAGAGCCGGCTTTATTAAAAAAATGTTACAAGTAAAAAAGGCCGGAAGTGTAACTAAATGGAATTAACATATTGAATTTTATAGTAGACTTTTTATATGGAAAGAATTGGGATAACGGGTCTAAGGCGGGAAGATATAAGGGTTTGAGGGGTGTTGGTTTGGAGCGGTGTTTATTTTAAATATGCACTTGAAAAAGGAACTGCTTAAAAGTAAGCGCTTCCAATGATATAATGATATTAGTTATAAATAATTGGAGGGTTGAGAAATGGTAACCACAATCGACGAGGTTTTGGAATTTATAAAGGAGCATGACGTAAAATTTATCCGTCTTTCTTTTTGTGATTTGTTTGGCAGGCTGAAAAATATTTCGATTATGCCGGATGAACTGCCCCGCGCGTTCGAACACGGAATTCAGTTTGACGCGCATGCGGTAAGCGGCTTTACGGATATAACGAAATCGGATTTGTTACTGGTTCCCGATCCTACAACATTATCCGTTTTACCATGGCGTCCTCAACAGGGCAGGGTTGTTCGTTTTTACTGCAGCATAAGAAATCCCGACGGCAGTATTTTCTGGGGGGATACAAGGGAAATTCTTAAATCCGCTGTAAACAAGGTCATGCAAAAAGGGTACTCGTGCATGATTGGCGCCGAATGCGAGTTCTACCTTTTTATTACCGATGAAAGCGGCGAGCCTACCATAATTCCTTTCGATAACGGCGGATACCTGGATGTTTATCCTCATGACAAGGGCGAAAATATCCGGCGTGAGATTTGCATTTGCCTTGAAGAAATGGGGATCAAACCCGAATCATCGCATCACGAGCGCGGACCGGGACAAAATGAGGTGGATTTCAAGTTTTCTGATGCCGTTAACAGCGCGGATAATTTTATTACGTTTAAACAGGTGGTAAAGAGTATTGCCGCGAGAAACGGGCTGTTTGCTTCTTTTGCACCGAAACCGCTGCCGGACAAAAGCGGGAGCGGCCTTCATGTAAATATATCGCTGATGCAGAATGGACATAACGTATTCAGGCTCGGAGAGAAAGAACATTCAAAAACAGCCGAATCCTTTGCCGCAGGCGTGATTCAGAAAATATCGGATATAACCGTATTTTTAAACCCTATACCGAATTCATATGAACGTCTTGGCGTTTGTGAAGCGCCGAAGTATGTTTCGTGGTCATATGGAAACCGTTCCCAACTTATACGCGTTCCCGCGGACAGCGATGAAAGAATGCGCATGGAACTGAGATCCCCCGATCCGGTGACAAATCCGTATCTTTCATTTGCGCTTATAATTGCCGCAGGATTATATGGTATAGAAAATAACCTGACACTGCCTGAAAGCATAAACGCGGATCTTTATACGGCGGATGAAAGCGTAATCGGCAAACTGCCGCGTCTTCCCGAAAATCTCGGATATGCTTTAAAACTTGCCGAGAAATCGGACTTTCTTAAAAATACACTTAACGAACAGGTTCTTGAAAGCTATATCGGTTTAAAGAACATTGAATTGCAGACTTTTAACCGGTCCTCCGACAAGAAGAAATATTTTCTGGAGAATTATTTTAAAGTGCTTTGACAGATAACCCCGTTGATATGTTTAAAAAGGTGAGACGTAATGGATAGTGCGCTTATTATATCAAATTCGAAAAAAGTAACTGAAAGCTTGACCGAAATGCTGGCACAAGCGTCGGTGACAAATATCGTCACGGTATCGAGCGGCGGGGAAGCAAGAAGGTTGATGATAGAAAAAGACTTTGACCTGTATATTGTTAATACGCCTCTGCCCGATGAGTTTGGTGAAAGCCTTGCGTTGAATATCGCTTCAGACAGGATCAGTGTTGTTATTTTAATAGTAAAAGTCGAGTTATATGATGAGGTTACGGAAAGAGTTGAAGATTACGGCGTTATTACGGTTGCAAAACCGATGAGCAGGGCTTTGTTCTGGAACGCGTTGAAACTGGCCATTGCCGCACATAAAAAGATTAAAGCGCTGCATGATGAAAATACAAAACTGATCCAGAAAATGGAGGATATAAAGGTTATCGAAAAAGCCAAGTATATTTTAATCTCATTTCTGTCGTTAACCGAGTCCGAAGCGCACAGGTATATTGAAAAAAAGGCGATGGATATGCGGATAACACGAAGAAAGGTCGCGGAGGAAATATTAAAGATGTACTGCAGCGGAATGGTGTAAGTATGTTACCCCGGAACCAAAAAATGGCACCGTATTGACAACTGAATAAAAAACTGCTATACTGGGTATGATAAACAAAGGTGTTTATCAGCGCATTTGTGCTATCAAGCGCGCTGGTAAGCACCTTTTTTATTTTTGACAGGAGGTTACTACTATGTCTTATACGATGAAAGTGCTCGAAAAGGTTAAAAGACAAAATCCGAATGAGCCGGAATTTCTTCAGGCGGTTACCGAGACTCTTACTTCGCTGCAGCCCTTTGTCGATACGAAACCGGAATATGAAAAGGCCGGTATTCTCGAAAGGCTTTGCGAGCCGGAGCGTGTAATTCTCTTCCGGGTTCCGTGGGTTGATGATTCAGGAAAAGTTCAGGTAAATAAAGGCTACAGGGTTCAATTCAACAGCGCGATTGGTCCGTATAAAGGAGGCCTGCGTTTTCATCCGAGCGTATCCCTGAGCATTATTAAGTTTTTAGGTTTTGAGCAGGTTCTTAAGAATTCACTGACCGGGCTTCCTATGGGTGGAGGAAAAGGCGGATCCGATTTTGATCCGAAAGGCAAGTCGGAACGCGAAATCATGGCCTTCTGCCAGAGTTTTATGACCGAACTGTACCGCCATATCGGAGCAGATACGGACGTGCCTGCAGGAGACATAGGCGTCGGTGAACGTGAAATCGGATTCCTTTACGGGCAGTATAAGCGTATAACCAACTCCTTCAGCAGCGTCCTTACCGGAAAAGGATTGTCATACGGAGGATCGCTTACGCGGACCGAAGCCACGGGTTACGGGCTCGTGTATCTTACGAACGAAATGCTCCGGCAGCACGGAGAATCTATTGAAAACAAAACCGTTGTGGTATCCGGCTCGGGCAACGTTGCGATATATGCCGCAGAAAAAGTGCAGCAGTTAGGCGGAAAAGTGGTTGCTTTATCCGATTCGAACGGATTTGTATATGATCCCGACGGTATTGACCTTAATGCTGCCAAGGATATAAAAGAGATAAAACGCGGAAGGATCTCCGAGTATGTCAAATACCGGAAAAACGCGGTTTATACCGAAGGAAGAGGTATCTGGAGCATTAAATGCGATATAGCCCTTCCCTGTGCGACACAGAACGAACTGAACGGAGACGATGCGAAAGAACTCGTTAAAAACGGATGCATTGCGGTTTGCGAAGGCGCTAATATGCCGTCCACGCCGGACGCGATTAAGGTGTTTTTACAGAATAAAGTGCTGTTTGTGCCCGGAAAAGCGGCAAATGCCGGAGGCGTTGCGGTTTCCGGCCTGGAAATGAGCCAGAATGCGATGCGGACCGCATGGACATTTGAGAAAGTGGATCAGAAGCTCAAAGAAATAATGATTAACATATACAACAACATCGACAAAGCCGCAAAAGAAGTCGGACAGGAAGATAATTTCGTTGTCGGGGCAAATATCGCGGGATTTAAGAAAGTTGCTGACGCGATGATGAGACAAGGTATAGTTTAGAAAATATATTATGCGAGGAGGGGAAGAAATGAACGCAACAATGAATAGGACCATTTCAATGGGGAAGCCTGTGTTGGTTCCCTGCCTCATTCCGGTAAAACACAAAGCGACACCGAACTGCATCAACGATCCGATTATGATAGACGGTGAATGCTATAAAGTCACGGCGATGTCTCTCGGCTCTCCTCACGGCGCTGTGTTTGTAGACGACATCGACGCTGTGGATGTTCAGAAAACGGGTTCAGCCCTCGGAACAGACAGCCTGTTCCCTGAAGGGGCGAGTATCGTTTTTATTAAGGTTCTCGATAAGGAAACTGTTAAAGCGCGCCTTTGGCACCGGGAGAAAGGAGAAACCGGTTTTACTGCCGAAGCTGTTTGCGTTGCGGGTGTCACAGCAATGATGCTCCATAAAATATTGACTGATAAAGTAAATGTTTACATGGGCGGCAACGTATTTCAGGTTGAATGGGACAGAGCCGCGAACGAAGTATATCTGACAGGACCGGCTGATTTACCGGAGATTCAGGGAGCTTAAAATATCCGTTATCAGGGCCGTTTACTGCCTTACCGGCAAGTAACCGGCTTTTTTTGGCTCAACGTCAAATGTTGGGGTTGAACCAAGTAAAATGGAGTAGCATATGAATTATTGGCAGGCGATCATGTTTGGTCGTCTGCCTTTTTATGTATAAATTTAAGCCATAGCATACAATATTCTTTTAAGAATCTTTT
>JAAYXD010000105.1 GCA_012516065.1 Clostridiaceae bacterium | reverse complement strand
TTTCTGCGTGTTCCAAAGAACTTGATAAAACAGAATCTTTAAATAAAGAAATAGCCGACTTAAATTCAAAAATATCAAATTTAACCGAGGAAAATAACAGGTTAAAAAATGAACTGGAGCAATTAGCTAATCAACAGAAGACAGAATCACCGGAGGAAACAACAGATACTGCTGAATCACCTGAACCAACTCTATCTCCCACACCTTCACCGGCTATTACAACCGCGCCGCCGCCTTCACCATTGCCCGCTTCAACTGAAGCTGCAACAACTGAATCTGAGGAAAAAGGAATAATCGTTTATATAACAAATACAGGAGAAAAATACCACCGTGCAGATTGCCGGCATCTGAGCAAAAGTAAAATTCCGATTGATCTGGAATCCGCCAAAGAGAAGTATTCTCCATGTGGTACCTGTAAGCCGCCAAGTTAATTCAGCCATAATCTCACTTTATTTTATTCAGAATATGATCGGTTTGAACCTTTGTTAATAAAACACTTTTATCCTCCACTCAATTTGAGATGGAACACATGTAAACAGAATGAGAACTTCAGGCGTATGTTAACTAAAAAGAGAAATAATAATGAACCATTTTGAAAGGGATGGTAAGTACCGGTGCTGTATAAAAAGATACTAAAGGTTTTTCTTTACATACTGGTTTCGTTGGTTATGCTGGTATTAACGCTTGTTGCTATAATTTATTTTTCTGAAAACGGGAGGATAATGCTTCCCGTTAAACAAAAGGAAGCATTTCAAAATGATAATCTTGACGATTTCCCACCCATGCTATATGTAGAGGGCAATAAAATACTACAGCCTTCCGGGGATGTTATCGTATTAAGAGGTTTAATGCCGCCTGATCCTGTTAAATTGCACAGTAAAAACAAATTCAACAAAAGATTTTTTCAAAAAATAAAAGACTCAGGGGCAAATGTCGTAAGAATACCTGTTCATCCGGAAAATTATTACTTCAACAAGGATTATCTTTGGAGATATCTGGTTCCCGCTGTTGCATGGTCCGGAGAATTAGGCATGTATATTATTATAGACTGGCACTACATCGGTAATATAGAAAACAATACAGGCGAAAAAATGCCTGATATAGATATTGATGCGAAAGAATTTACATTGCAGTTTTGGAAGCAGGTTGCTAATTACTTTAAAGAAGTCCCCAATGTAATCTTCGAAATTTTTAACGAACCGGCAAATATAAGTTCCGGACAGTGGGCTAAAAATGCGGCAGAAATAATAGAAGCCATCAGGGAACAGGGAGCAGAACAGATAATTATTGTGGGAGGAACCGATTATTCCAAAGACTTATCATGGGTGAAGGAAACACCGATAGATGGAGAAAACATTGTGTATGCTTCACACATATATCCTATACATACCAATTGGGATTATTACTTTGGCGATATAGCGGAAAAATACCCCGTCCTGATTACCGAATGGGGTTTTATGGATGAAAACAGGAACACAACCGACCAGTATTACCTGATTGGAGATAAACAAACATATGGACAGCCATTTATTGATTACCTGGATGAAAAAGGCATAGGATGGGTTGCCTGCTGGTTTGACAATAGCTGGGAGCCGCAGATATTCCAAAAAGACTTTAAAAGTTATACAAATTACGGCGCATTTGTGATGGAAGCGCTAAAATCAAATAAGTAGAACGTATTATTTTGAGGGGGAGCAAATATAATGGCGTTCGGCTTCATAATTCCGGTTTATAATAGAACGTCAAAACAATTCGATGTTTAGGATCGTTTATGGCAGTAAGCTTTGTAGTATTAATTACATAGGAGGAATTCAGTTTGAAACTGTTTGTTTCGGATCTTGACGGGACGCTTCTGAATAATGAACAGGAATTAAGTGAAAAAACAGTAGAAATTATTAATAACCTTATTGACAAAGGGATGAATTTTACAATTGCAACAGCCCGCTCCCTTGATTCCTCGTGTAGAATAATAAAACCATTAAGATTGAAACTTCCGATGATTTTAATGAATGGGGTTTATGTTTATGATCCTGCTGCGGGTGAAAACCTTGTTTCAAATTTCGTAGAAAAGCGCGAAGCAGAGGAAGTTCTAAAGTTTTTTGAAGAAAATGATATTTCACCGTTTGTGTACACGACAAACAGTCAAAAAGAAAACAGGGTCTATTATAAAGGCATTTTCAACAAAGCCCAGGAAGGCTATACTAACGACAGGCTAAGCAAGGGTGACAAAAGGTTTCGGCTTGTGGATGATTTGAAAGTTTCTTTGGATCAGGACATCATTGCAATTGTTTGTATTGGAGGGGACAGGCTCGAAGAAGCATATGGGGTTTTGAAGGAAAGATATGACCTTTCTTATCATTATTCCATAGATATATACACGAAAGAGCCGTTTTTCGAAATCACAAATAAGTTTGCAAACAAAAGGGACTCATTATTGTTTTTGAAAGAATACCTGCAGGCCGATGAATTGATAAGTTTCGGGGATAATTTAAATGATTTGCCGATGTTTGAGGTTTCGGATTACTGCTATGCGGTTGAAAATGCGGATATATTGGTAAAACAGGCGGCCACCGGAGTGATAAAAAGCAATATGGATAACGGGGTAGCGCTGTTTTTGGAGGAATACTTCAATGGCAAATAATAAAGCCTTTTGATGACAAAATGAATAAATAAGCTATTTCTTCACAGCCTTTGCAGGTTTCTCGGCACTTTTTTCGGCAGGCTTAACGCTATACCCGAATGTTTTTTGAAGCCAGACCGAAAAACCCTCATGGCTAAGAAGCGCTTCAAGAACACTCTTTGTTATAACCATCAGCACAGGACCGACAATCATTCCGATAACGCCCATCAACTGAAGGCCGGTATACATTGCAAACAGCGTCAGCAGCGGGTGGATTCCTATTTGCTCTCCGACAATCTTCGGTTCAATTAACTGGCGTACCACAAGAACTATTATGTATATCAGCAGAAGCGAAAAGCCGCGCTGATAATTTCCCGCAAAAATCTCAATAATACCCCACGGAATAAGAACAGTGCCGACACCGAACACCGGAAGCGCATCGATTACCGCGATAAGCAGCGCCAGCAGTAAGGCATTTTCAATTCGCATAATAAGGAACGCTACCGTTAATTCGGTGAATGTTACAGTCATAAGAATAAGCTGCGCCCTAAGCCACCCAAACAATGCCGAAAACAGCTTGTTAAGCACTTCCCGTGTCCTCTCCATCCACTGTACGGGAAACTGCCTGTCAAGAAACCGGTTTATTCTGTGTTTATCGCTTGACATAAAATACGTAGCAAGGATGGTTACAACTATAAAGACAAGCACTTGCGGCAAGCTCAGGGTAAACCCGGTAATTTTCGCAACGAGAGGCGTCAGCCATTCGCGCACATTGCTTGCGGCATCGGCGAAATATTTATCAATAGTATCGCTTATTGTCTTTGGAAGTGATATATAGATATTATTCACGCGCTCGATTACTGCGTCAAAGAAATATTGCATACTTCCGAATATTTCGTTTATCTGATTGTACACATTTACGATTTCTTTTACCAGTCTTGATATGATTAAGCCCAATATAGTTCCAAGTATCGAGAAAACAAGCAGCAGCGATAACACTGTCCCGATTTTCCTCGGTATTTTTATTTTTTTCTCCATAAAATTAATAATGGGTTCTATAAGGCTTGACAGGATAAAAGCAATAATAAACGGAATGCAGTATAAACTGAGTCGGAGCAACAGATAAACGCCGACGATAATTAACGCAATTCTGATTATCCTGATAATTGTCCTTCTGCTCGAATCAACCATTTATTTGCTGCCTTTCCGCAAAACTGTGATTCCCAACCGGCTTGAACAACAACATAACGGGGTCATTTAAATATTAATATATAAAACCCTGCACCGTCAATGCCAAATGCATTATCTTCCAAAACATCATGCGATCTGCGATACCTTATGAACTGCAATAGTCTGAAAAAGTTAATGTAAATTAATACCAAAAATTTCATTCGAGCAGGCTCACCATATCGCGCTGCAGTGCCTTTAATTTCTTCTGCAGCGAGTCGAGCCTCGTATCATCGGCACCTTCCCTGAGTTCATCCAAAAGCATTTCATATATATCAGCTATTCCTTCCTTTACATCTTCGAGAAGGCTTACAATCTCAAGGTAGCGGAACCTCTCCTGCGCTTTTTCTTCAAGACCGCGGATTACCTCGCGTTCTGCGGTAATGACAAATGACTCTTCTCTTGACGGAATAACCGGTTCGACGCCGAATTCCTCTTTCACCTTTTCAGCAAGAGAATTAATGGCTTTTTCTTCTCCGTGGACCAGGAAAACACGTTTCGGGAACTGTTTGAAATTGCGCATCCAGTTGATAATACCCTCGCAGTCGGCATGGCCCGAATACCCGTCAATCATTTCAATTCTTGCGTTTACGCTTATCTCTTCCCCGAATATATGTACTTTCTTAGCTCCGTTGAGTATCTTCCGGCCAAGCGTTCCTTCGGCCTGGTATCCTACAAAAAGGATAGTGCTTTCCCTGCGCCAAAGATTGTGTTTAAGGTGGTGCTTAATCCGGCCTGCTTCACACATACCGCTTGCCGAAATTATTATACAGCCGCCTTTTATCCTGTTCAGATTCCTCGACTCATCGGCCGTACGTGTAAAACGCAGATTCGGAAAATCGAGCGGGTTATCCCCGTTTTCAATATACCAGCGCGCTTCGTCGTCATAACAGTCCAGGTTCTGCCTGTAAACCTCGGTAGCATTAATCGCAAGAGGGCTGTCGACATATACGGGCACATGCATCAGACGTTCAACTTTTTCTCCCAGGTCCGTTACTTTCTTATTCAGTTCATAAAGTATTTCCTGCGTGCGTCCGACCGCGAACGAAGGGATTATCACATTACCTCCCCTGTCAAGCGTCTCAAGAACGATTTCGAGGAATTTTTCCGCCTTTGAACTGTTGTCTATATGCAGCCGGTCCCCATACGTAGATTCTATGACGAGATAATCAGCTTCATCTATTATTGAAGGGTCTTTAAGGATAGGTATGTTTTTGTTCCCGATATCGCCGGTAAACACAATCTTTGTTTCTTTTCCGTTTTCGCTGATCCATAATTCAATAAAAGCCGAACCGAGCATATGTCCGGAATTTTTGAAACGGACTCTTATATCCCCGTTTAATTGAATTATTTCATCATAAGCGACGCTCCTGAAAAGTTTCAGGCTTTCCTGCGCCTCGGCAAGCGTGTATAAAGGCTTAACGGGCTCCCTTCCGGCACGCATCCTCTTCCTGTTCTTCCATTCTGCTTCAAACTCATGTATATGGCCGCTGTCGGGAAGCAAAAGGCGGCAAAGATCAACCGTTGCTTTAGCCGCTATAACCTCACCGTTAAAACCGTTCGTATAAAGCCACGGGATTCTGCCGCTGTGATCTATATGGGCGTGGGTTAACAGGATATAATCAATCGTGGACGGCTTAACCGGCATCGGCTGTTCATTCATAGCCTCTTCCGTCGATCGCCCCTGGAATAAACCGCAGTCCACAAGGATTCTCGAATTTCTTGTTTCAATCAGAAAACACGAACCCGTAACGGTCTTCGCCGCGCCCAAAAATGTTATTTTCATCTCTTCACCTCACAACTTGTTTGCCGTCCGACGGGATTATTCAGTTTTCGGATTTCTCTATTATCCCGCCGCCGACAACAATATCCCCGTCATAAAATACCACCGATTGGCCCGGAGTAACGGCACGCTGCGGCTTGTCAAAATCAACCCTTACTCTTCCCCCTTCGATGGGAGCAATTACTGCCTCCGCCTCATTCGCCGAATACCGTATCTTTGCTTTGACACGAAGCGGTTTATCCAGGAAATCAATTGCGATCCAGTTAAGATCATAAGCCGTAAGGCTTGCGGAATACACGTCCTTTTCCTCTCCGAGCACTACAGTGTTGTTTTCGGCATCTATTCTTATTACATACACCGGCTTTCCAAGCGATAAACCAAGACCTTTTCTCTGACCTACGGTATAATGTATCAGGCCTTTGTGTTCCCCAAGCACGTTGCCGTGAATGTCAACAAACTTGCCTCTTGCCGCAGGCCTGCTTAACCTGTTCGAAACAAACGCGGCATAGTTGTTATCGGGTATAAAGCAGATTTCCTGGCTGTCGGGTTTGTTTGCGACCTCGAAACCAAGTTCCTTCGCAATTTTGCGCACCGTGTCCTTGTCGTACCGGCCGATCGGCATGAGCGTCCTTTGAAGCTGGTACTGCGTTAAATTATATAATACATACGATTGATCCTTTTTGCCGGTAACCGATTTTTTTAAAAGATACCTGCCCCTCTGCTCATCGTATTCGATTCTTGCGTAATGCCCCGTAGCGACATAGTCGATTCCCATTGATTCGGCCTTTTTAAGCAGAGCGTCGAATTTTATATAACGGTTGCAGGCAATGCAAGGATTAGGCGTGCGCCCTTTCCCGTATTCGGACACAAAATATTCGATAACACAGGATTCAAAAATGTCCTGGAAATTCAGCACATAATACGGTATGCCGAGCCTGGAGGCTACGCGCCTTGCGTCCTCGACAGCAGCCAGCGAGCAGCATGTCACTTCGCTCCAGCTTTCATTTTCGGTGTCGGGCTGCAGCTTCAATGTGACGCCGATTACATCATAGCCTTCTTTCAGTAATATCGCGGCGGCAACCGAACTGTCCACGCCCCCGCTCATCCCTACCATAACTTTCTTTTTCATTCCCAGCACCTTTTGTGAAATAAAAAATAATCATTTTTCATTTTTCCCAAGGGCAGCATTGCAAAGACATATATATTTGAGTTTCCCGTCTATTCTTGTGCTTTCCATAAGTGAAATGCTTTTAACCGGAAAACTGTGGTTAACCGGTTTGATATCATTTATTACGCCTTTGGCATCTCCGTCATTGGCAGTAAACTCTCTTGCGAGCGTGATATGCGGTGTGTACGGCCTTTGCTCCGGCGGGAAGCCGTTTCGCCTTATTTCTTCCTCAATGTCATTATAAAGCTGGTGGAGAGCTGCATTATGCTCCACTCCCCACCAGATTATGCTTTTATTACCCCTTATGAAAGCTCCGGGTCCCGTAAGCGTTAATTGAAAAGGAGAACATTTTGAAGCGGCGGTATTCAGAATATTCGTAAATACAGGAATATATGAAGGATTAACCTCTCCGATAAACCTTAAAGTCAGGTGCAGGTTTTCCCTTCTCGTCATGTTTGCTTTTAGTGCCCTTGTCTTAAGCTTTTCCTGTTCTCTTGAAAGGAGCTCTTTTGTCTTTTCATCAAACTCAATCGCATAAAATATTCTCATCTGTTCTCCGCAAACTTTCCCTATTCTCTGGTTTCGCCGCATTTGCCGCAGCAGCCCTGACAGGTTTGCATATCCGAAACATCAATCCCCTGCTTCATTTTATAATCCTTAATGGCGGCGGCAATAGCCTCTTCGGCCAGTACCGAGCAGTGGATCTTCGCAGGAGGCAGACCGTCCAAAGCCTCCAAAACCGCCTTGTTCGTCAGCTTTTCGGCTTCCTCGACCGTTTTGCCCTTGATAAGTTCCGTAGCCATGCTGCTTGTAGCCACAGCGGCACCGCAGCCGAATGTCTTGAACTTCGCGTCGGTAATAATGTTATTCTCTATTTTCAAATAAACTTTCATTATATCGCCGCATTTCATATTGCCGACCTGTCCGACTCCGTCGGCGTTCTCTATTTCACCGACATTTCTCGGATTCATGAAATGATCCATAACTTTTTCACTGTACATAAAATCACCTTCTTTGCATCTCTATGAATGCATTACCAACTATTCGGCAGATTTAAACCGATTTGCATTTACGCTTTTTAACCTTTATTCCTTTTAACAAAGTCTTCATATAGCGGTGACATCTGCCTTAACTTAGCCACTATTTCCTCAAGGCAGTCAACAATGTAGTCCACATCCTCTTCGGTATTCTTTTCACCGAATGTAATGCGCAGCGAGCCGTGAGCGATTTCATGCGGAAGCCCAATCGCGAGAAGAACATGCGAAGGATCGAGCGAACCCGATGTGCATGCGGACCCGCTTGAAGCCTGTACTCCTTTCATATCGAGCATGAGGAGCAGTGACTCGCCTTCAATGAACTCAAACGAGAAGTTGACATTTCCGGGAAGGCGCTTATGCCTGTCACCGTTCAGACGCACATGAGGAATGCGTTCGAAAACTTTATCTATGAGCCTGCTGCTCAGTTTCCTTAAATGTTCGTTATACCGGTCAATATTTTCATACGCCAGTTTAAGCGCTGCTGCCATTCCGACAATACCGCTCACATTTTCCGTGCCTGCGCGTTTTTTCCGTTCCTGAGCGCCGCCGTGCATAAACCCTTCAAGCTGAACACCTTTCCTTACATACAGGCAGCCGACTCCTTTCGGCCCGTAAAACTTATGCGCCGACATCGAAAGGAGATCAACACCCAAATCCATTACGTTCACGCGTATATTCCCCATTGCCTGTACGGCGTCTGTATGGAATATGACTCCCTTATTTTTCGCGATCCCGGCAAGTTCTTTTATAGGCTGTATCGTACCGATTTCATTGTTCGCGTACATTATGCTTACAAGAATTGTATCAGGGCGGATCGCTTTCTCAAGATCAGCCGGGTTTACAAAACCGTTTTGATCAACGGGCAGGTACGTAACTTCAAAACCTTCCCTGCGCAGGAATTCAACCGGCTCAAGAACAGCGTGGTGCTCAATCGCCGATGTAATAATGTGCCTGCCTTTCTTCCTGTTTGCATACGCTGCGCCCTTGATTGCCCAGTTGTCGGCTTCAGTTCCGGAACCGGTAAAATAGATCTCCTGAGGCTGTGCGCCAAGGCACCGGGCTATTTGGGAGCGCGCTTCGTCAATCGCTTTTTTGCTTTCCCTGCCCAGATAATATATGGAGGAAGGGTTCCCGTACAACTCCGTCAGGTACGGTTTCATCGCTTCGAGAACCTCGGGCTTTATATAAGTCGTAGCCGCATGATCCACATATATCAGCTTTCTGTCCATAGTTACACCTCTTCTCTTTATGAAAACCGAAATAATTCATTTTATCCCGCCATCCATCGATGACGGGAAACATTTCAGCCTCATTTATTATTCCAAAGCCGCCTGATATTTATTTGAAAACATATCCTGCGGAAATATTCTGATTTAAAATGTAGCACTACGATATAACAATGTCAATTGTTATCGTTTTTACCTTTTGAATCTGAATTTATCAACGATATTCTTTATTATTGTAAAGTTTTCATATTCGTCGACCTGGTATGTCACTTCCCATTCCTTCGGCACGAGGATAACGCCCAAATCCTTTACCCCGTCGGGGTAGCACTTATGCTCGTATATTTTTATCTGGCCGTCGGGCGCTTCCGTATGCATCCATATAAATGTGGGGCTTTTTGAAAGGGCGTGCCTGATCCCGTCTTCAGTCTGCACCGGTTTGCCATTGACGGTAAGGATAATTTCGCCGCGTTTCATTTTCATCTTGTCGGCTGTGCCGCCGGGAATTATTTCAAGTATTCTTAAGCCCCTTTGCGCTACCGTGTATAAAGGCTGCCTGGTCCTTTCCCTGTATAATGTGATCTGGAAAATCGTTTCCCTGTATAAAAGCGCGAAAATTGCGCCGATCCATTTGAACACTTCGTTTTTGCCGGAGAAAAACGCTATAATTAGCAGCAGCAGGCTGCCGGCAAGAAATTTTATAGCATCGTTCCTGCATTTTTCTTCGGGCAGCGACGATATCGCTATTGAGGAATAATTCGTTACACCGATTGCGCCGGTCAGAAAAAATACAGCGTTTCCCGAGGCAAGAAGCCCTGTTTTGAATATCGTCCCCCAATTCAGGTTAATTGTCGTATTCCAAACGGCATAGGGAATTGCAGAAAGCGTCAGCATCATAAACGGAACGGCATAGTATTTCTGCTTTATGAACGCTCCCGTCAATTTCCCGTCATGCTGTATGAATATCGGGATATTATCATGTTTACGGTTCAGGTAAATAAGAACCGCTTCCATAAGCTGGACTACCGCTATCAGCGTAAGCATCGAAGGCACATGAATCCGGTCATAATCGGAGATAAGCGCGTATATGCTTATTATTCCTCCCGCATATGACGGGTTGATAAACCGGTGGTTTATAAAAGCGAGCAGAACCATGATAATGAGAAATGCCTGCAATCCGTCCGGTTCAATATACAGACCGAGGGCAACCGTTAATATCCCGCCCGCAAAGCCTGTTATAAGGCCTGTCAGGATAAGCTCCTCGAGCAGCTGTCTTAAAGTTCTTGTGCGGCACTTTGTGACACACTGCTCAAACCCCTGTATGATTTCATAACGGCCTTTTACAACCAAATAAAAAAACAGATAAATAAAAATATATTTATAATCAAGCAGTATTGAGAACACAAGTTGCCTGGCCACAGCCCTGACAATTTCAAGCATCCGTTTCCACCACGCAAAGCATATTTTTCAAATACGGGCAACGCCTCTAAATTTGGGATAACACTTTTTCATTATATCATACGTTAATTTTTTAATACAGTAATTCCCACGGGCTTTGGCATAATCTAAGTTCGATTCCGATTGGGATTTCCGGCAGAAAAGTCTTGAAACACATTGCGGAACGGGACCCGCATAAGGGTTCTTAATGGCGGTCATTTAGCTGAGCCTGTTTCAAAGCGGCACTAATGATATTGTAAATATATTACAATTCAACCTTAACGCAATTTCTTCCGCTTAATTTTGCAGAGTACATTGCTTTGTCAACACGCTCGAATGCCTCTTTGGCACTGTCATCTTTTTTAATCTCGGTTATACCGATACTGCAAGTGATATTACCGGCAGTATCGAATTCTGTTTCGGAAATTTTAATTCTCATGTTTTCAGCGATGAGCATAAGCTCAGAGATACCTATATCATAGCACACTGCTACAAATTCATCGCCGCCCCAGCGTCCGATTTTTATGTTATAGGGGTTCAGGAAATCACAGGCAACTGCAACAAAGTCCTTTAAAGTGATATCCCCTATGAGATGACCAAAGCTGTCATTAATCGTTTTATAATAATCAATATCAATCATCATAAGAGTAATAGGCCGTTCGGTTTCTTTTTTATTTTGGACAGCGTTATAAAGCTCAGTTTCAATTCTGCCGTGGTTAAATACACCTGTCAGGGAGTCTTTTGAAGCAAATTCTTCGTTTTCTTTAAGAACAGACAGCAGTTCAAGATAAGTTTCATGGATATCCTGAACCATAAATACAAACCTGAAATCCTCTTTATTGTTAGTTTCGGCACGGCTGAAAATCATTTTTACCCAGATATATTTTCCTTCGAGATTTTTCATCTGACAGTCAAACGACATGGTTCTTCCCGGTGCAAGGTTCTTTTTCAGATAATCGGGATCCGTCCTATTAAGAAAAAGCAGCTGATCCTCAAACCAAATCATATTTACAATCATCATACGCCAGTCAGTGTATTTTAATTCGGTTATATTCACAGGTTCATCTGAAATTTCCGTAATCCTGATGCTGCTTGTTGTGTCCCTGATAAGGTCAACATACATGGAGAAGAGGTATGTATTCTGAATATTTTTCACTTTTTCATTAGTCATGAACTCCTGTATATTTTCGCTGTTGTCAAGTTCATCAAGAATCAGCATATAGAAATTATCGTTTAAGGGGTATACTGTCATCTGGATTATATGTGGATTATTGTCATATACAAGATTCAATCTTCTGCTGTATTTGCCAACATATTTTCCGTATAAAGGAGTAAAGATATGGTAGTCTTTTGTAACTTTTTTTGCGCCGTTGTTAATGTTAAGCCACAGCTTTTCAATGAGGTCATAATAACTTCCGTGTTCTTCAATCATATCTGAAAATATTCCCTTTTTGGAAACAGACTTGTATCTGGCAAGTTCAGCATTAATAATTATGATGGCGTCTGCTTTTTCTTTGAAAATTTCGGAAACATCATCCAGTGTATAATCTTCCACTTGTTTAAATGCCATTTTTAATACCTCACTTTCAGCTGACTTATGAACCTTTTTTACGTTATCCGTTTCCGTAAGTCTCTCTTCAACCCATCGGTATTTTATTCAGAAAAAGTATAAAGACTTATGGTACAATTTTTTATAATTATCAATGGAGAATTTCCGATTATTCAGTCTGGTGGTACCGGTTCATCATTTGTATGAAAGATGAGATATTATCATTAAGCACACTCTGAAATTCCTTCAATATAATTATACCACCCAAGACTATTCTAAAACTAAAGTCCTTTCTGGCCCAAAGTATAACATAATTGAGTAAAATTGTATATACAAATCTGGGTGTCTAATACAATTTTGAAAAAGTTTAATGACATTTATTGAACATTATTTCCGTGGAAGTTGAAAGAAATTTGGTATGAGAGTGTCAAAACAAAGTATGATTTGGAGCATAACACCGTATAAAAAAGGCTCAACGTCAAATGTTGGGGTTGAACCAAGTAAAATGGAGTAGCATATGAATTATTGGCAGGCGATCATGTTTGGTCGTCTGCCTTTTTATGTATAAATTTAAGCCATAGCATACAATATTCTTTTAAGAATCTTT
>JAAYXD010000104.1 GCA_012516065.1 Clostridiaceae bacterium | reverse complement strand
TGATTGAATCGGTTGAAAAATCATCCAATCAAAAAATTATCGATGTTGATTTTGGACTTGAATTAGTATTAGCCGTTAAATAACAAGACTAAAAAATCATCGTCGAAAAATAGTCGTCGGAGGTTTCATGCCGTCTTAAAAGGCTCACTTCGCCGTTGCATCTTTTATTGCTCCTCCCGCAGCATGTTAAAAATAACCTCACCCGTTACCGAAATCAAAGATTTCGAACGGGTACCCGTGTATCGTGAATGTATTCAGCTTATGTCCGGTTGACCAAATTTATGTTAAAATGATTATATATAAAATTCCGCTTGAAAAACAAGATTTATATTTTCGAGGATGAGCAGTGATAAATAATAAAAGAAAGAGTTTAATTATATTGTGAGGCAGGGAAATGATTACGATAAGACGGGCTTCTGTAAATGACATACCCGTTATTGAAGATATACTGCTTGATGTGGTAAATTGGCTTGACAGTACCGGCAATTCACTGTGGACAAAAGAGCAAATTTCATGGCAGGGTTTGTCGCGATATTATTCGGCGGAAAACTTCTACATAGCATATCTGGACGGGGATGCAGCCGGCTGCATGGCTCTTGTTGACCACGATCCGGCATTCTGGCCGGACATACAAAAAGGAGAATCCCTGTTTATACACAAGCTTGCCGTAAAACGTTCTGGTGCCGGCAAAGGCGTTTCGATCTACCTGATAAATTTTGCGAAAGAGGAATGCAGGAGAAGAAATATAAAGTATCTCCGGCTGGATTGCCACCAGTTTCGCGATAAGGTCAGGAAGCTATATGAAAACGAGGGTTTTGTTTGTGTCGATGAAAGATGTTTATTCGGGAAATACCATACGGCGTTTTATGTATGGAAATCGGACTGATATATGGCACAGCCTTACCGGTGGAAAACGTCGACTGATTATAAAAGCAGTAAGCAGTAATCATAAAAAAACATTTTAGATACTGTAGGGTATGGTTTATAAAAGAACCGCATGCGGTCTGTTGCGACCGCGATATTAAGGAGGTGTAAAATCAGGTATATGGAACGCAGTAAACCGTGGGATTCGGATCAGATTACAAGGGATTACTTTGATTCATTATTAGTTGAAATGAGGCATATTGATGCTGTTATACCTTCAACGAAATTTGAACTGTATGGGGAGACATTTGATACCCCTGTTATGATGGCAGCCCTGTCACATTTGAATAATATACGCGAAAATGGAATGGTTGAAATGGCCAGGGGCGCCCATGCGGCAAATGCCGTTAACTGGGTAGGTATGTGTGACGAAGCCGAACTGGAGGCTATAACGGCAACCGGTGCCCGTACGATATGTATAATTAAGCCGTATGCCGATAATGACTATATTTTTCGGAGAATCGAGTATGCGGAACGCTGCGGGGTTTTGGCCGTGGGTATGGATATAGATCATGCTTTCGGAGCTGATGGTAAATACGATGTTGTTTTAGGTGAGAAGATGAAACCTAAATCTCTGCCGGAATTAAGAGAGTTTATAAAATCAACGAAATTGCCTTTTATTATAAAAGGCGTTCTGAGCGGGCAGGATGCATATAAAGCTTTGGAAGCAGGAGCCAAAGGAATAGTTGTTTCCCATCATCATGGAATTATGAGCTATGCGGTTCCACCGTTATTTATATTGCCCCAAATAGCAAAAGTAATAAACCAGCAGATACCTGTCTTCGTTGACTGTGGTATTATGAGTGGAATGGATGTGTTTAAAGCTCTTGCGCTGGGCGCGGATGCCGTTTCTGTCGGCCGGGCTGTCATGGAACCGTTAAGGAATAATGGTTCGGAAGGCGTAAGGGATAAGATTGTTAAAATGACTGAAGAACTGGCTGGAGTGATGGCAAGAACCTGTTCCCGGGACATAAGGAATATTGATCCGACGGTAATCCGTCACAGAAACGGATGGTAATTTTAAACCGGAACTACAATGTGAAGGAGGAATAGCTTTGAGAATCGGCGGCGGAATAGAAAAACCCTACAGCAGCCCGGAAGAGTGGTATAAATTGGTAAGCGAACTTGGATACAGGGCAGTTCTGGCACCAATTGATTACCGGGCAAGCAGGGAAGAGAAACAGGTTTACCTGCAGTGCGTAAAGGCACACGATCTGGTAATTGGAGAAGTCGGCGTATGGAAAAATGTTCTCTCAATAGATGATAATGAACGTAAGGCCGCGCTGGAGTATTGCAAAAATCAGCTTGAACTGGCGGATGAGCTGGGCGCAAACTGCTGTGTAAACGTAACAGGAAGCAGGGGAGAAATTTGGGATGGCTTTTACAGGGAAAATTATTCAAATGATACCTATGCGTTGGTGGTTGATTCCATAAGAGAGATTATTGATTCCGTAAAACCAACGAGAACCTTTTATACGGTAGAAACCATGCCCTGGATGGTACCTGATTCACCGGACGAATACCTTCAGTTAATTAAAGATGTAGACAGGAAGGCTTTTGGAGTGCATTTGGACTTTGTTAATATGATTAACTGCCCAAAAAGATACCTGTTCTGTGATGAATTCATTGAAGAATGCTTTACCAAACTTGGCCCGCATATAAAGAGCATTCACGGAAAAGATGTAATCATGGAGAATGCCTATACGACATTAATTCATGAAACGATGCCGGGAAAAGGAAAAATAAATTACCGGAAGGTTGCCTTACTGTGTGAGTCGCTCGGGCCGGATACAACATTATTTGTAGAACATTTACCCGATTTTGAGAGTTATAGGAAGGCAGCGGCTTATGTAAGAGAACAGGCTGCTTTAGCCGGTGTCAGAACTGATTAGATTAAAACGTAACCCTTTTCCGCAAAAGCCTCTTTGATTTTTTCCATGGGGATATTTTTCATGTCGGCGCCCTTCGGGATAGTCATAAACCTTCCTATGGTATTCAGCATGCCCGGATTGGTAATGTTTTCAAACCCAAGGTCTTTCATGATGTTGACAACTTCAGGATACTCTTTGCATATATCATAGACGCTTTTGGATAAATCAATAACCGTGCTCATGTTACAGACCTCCTCCATGACATTTTTCCGGAACAACTTAAAAAGTATTCCCCGGATAACTTTGCAATACCCATAAACTTGCTGTTTTTTTCAGCATTGCTTACTATTATTATAATAGAGCACGTTTATCCCGTAAATATTAATGAATTTCATGGTTCCTCACCGCGAAAACAGGGAAGGTTAAGCTTCAGGCGGAATGCTTGTACTTGCATAACTAAAATAGGTCGTTGACAAACCAATCAGCCGCACCATATAATAAAAATGATTGAACAATGGCGTTCATTCGATAGTGCGATATCGGTTAAAACCAGGTTTTTAGCCGGTCGTTTAACTATGTGCATTATGTTGATG
>JAAYXD010000103.1 GCA_012516065.1 Clostridiaceae bacterium | reverse complement strand
GTAACGCTCTCTCTCAGAAATCTGTTTCCATTTCCTCTTGTCTGTGGTATGCTTTTCTTGATCCATTTCCGTTCCCTCCAGTCGCTTTTGTCTTCAACATTAAGCATAACTGGTTTGGGCTCGAAATGGATCATTTTTTTTTAATTTGGGCAATTTATTTTACAATTTACCCATAAGTTTTGTTTTTAGCTGTTAATCTTCATTAATGTAAAAGTAAGCTTCTTCATGCCTGACAGCCCAATAAATTCATTTTTACAAATTCGAATTTTTTATCACGTTAAAAAGCCTTAGCATCGTAACAATCGACTGCTCCCTAGTATAGCTGCCGTGCGGAGAAAACCTGTTGTTTCCAACCCCTCCCATGACCTTTTTATTGCCTGCCCTATCAACGATGGATGATATGAAAAGTATACTGTCTTCCGCCCAGTCGGCAAATTCACCGATGTCTGAAAACAATTCGGGAGCGTTTTCGCTTGAATCTATACCTAATAAAGCAGCCGTTCTTGTTAACATAACAGCAGCCTCCTGGCGTGTAATAAGACCATCGGGGTTAAACCTGCCGTTTCCAACGCCTTTTACAATTCCAAGAGCGTTAGCGGCAAGGATTTCAGGTTCGGATGTATCGATAAACGGGTTTTGCAATGTCTTAATCCCTGCATCATCCAATATTTCCTGTAACGGTTTACCTTCTATTTCGGTAAGAAGGTTCATTGCAAGTTTGCAAAAATCACCGCGCGTGATGTTGTCCAGGTATCGCCCTTGCAGCGGCGGCGGCACGAGGTTTAAAGAAATAGCCTTTTTAATGTCATTTACCGCCCATTCGCTGGCCCGTTCGATATTGAATCTGAAGACTGAAACGTCGCCTTGTTGAAAATCATTAATAGTGGATATTACATGAAAAACTGTGCTTTCATTTATTTTAATCGGTTTATCATATCTGTTGCTGTAAATATTCGGGATTGATCCATCAGTTGTATAATAAATATTAACGTACGGGAAATCACAGAAAAATGACACTTCAACTTCGTTAATATAAGTACCTTCATCTGTACCGGTTTTGACCTTATACGGATCATACAGCCTGAAAAGCCGAACAGTATAGTTTATTTCTGTTTCAGTTCCATCAGTCCTTGTAATGCCTGATATGTTCACATCAAATATGTCATTTTCGAGATAAGGTTTTTCTTCATCAAAATCCGGGCGGAAAATAATACATTTTCCAAGGGCTCCACCATTGTATACGCCAAAGTAACCGTTATCGTTTTTAAAAACAGAATCTTTTTTGAACTGCCAGACTTTGTTGTCCCTTCTTCTTGTAAGGGTTACAACGGCATTATCAATTGAATTTGCATCATAAGCGGCACCCAGGTTTACCGACCATGGAAGATATGAAACCATAAATTCTATCGGCATATTCTTCGCAGGCCATGCAATAAAATCATATATTACACTTTTACCGGATTTGTCAAATACATACGTGCTTGAATATCCATTGCAGTATCCGAAACCGATTTTCCCCAACGTACTGCTCAATAACCACTGCCGGTGCCCCACTTTTTCTATGTTAATAGAATCAGCATCTCTCATGCAGCCAAGAATGCTTTGAATGATGTTACTGTGCCCCTTGCCCAGGTTTGATTCTGATGTTCCTTTATATGCAATATTATAAAAATTTTCGGGCATATCATCAGGTTTCTCAGGATAATGCGTAAATTGATCGGTAGCAGCAAGCAAAACAACCCCATGCTGGGCATAATTTATATATTTTTCATCCAGCGTGACCTCATACGGATAACCGACAATATACCTTATAAAATTAACCAGGTTTAAAGCTTCCTGAAGGTATTCATCCTTTATCTTGCCTGCACTGTACGGATATTCATTACTTGGCTTTATATCATATTCTACATATCCTGAATCAAACCTGAACGGAGCCTCATTATACTTTTCAATTATTTCTTCAATTGTCCTGTCTTCCAGTGGAACCCGGTCATCCGCCATGCTTACCGGCGTTGGAACCATAAAAACAAAAACTGACAGAATTATTAAAGCAGCTTTCAGTTTCTTCAAGTTCATAGTTTACCCCCCAGAAGCAATAAGAAATTGGTTTACGTGTTATGTAAATTATATTAGAATCAGATAACAACATCAATGATATTT
>JAAYXD010000102.1 GCA_012516065.1 Clostridiaceae bacterium | reverse complement strand
TATTTTAGCTATATTATAAATCTATTTTAGCTAATAGATCAAGATATTAGCTAAAATGATTGGGCGGTTTGTATATAACAGGTGCTGGGTGTAAAAAAACGCCCGGAGATATTCAGAAACAATCTTTTTTCACAGTTGTATTGATTTTTGAAGCAATTGTTATAACATTGGGGATTCTTTCCGGCAAACCTGCGTATTCTCTCTTCTTTTGCTCTGCCATGAACCTGCTTCACGGTACAGTTGCAGGCTGGTATCTGACACAATTGAGTGCATGTGTTCCGCAGCAATACCGCGGTCGTGTTTTCGGGTTCGGGTATGCGATAGGAAGTGTGGGAAGCTGGTTTGTTAACATGAAAGCAACGGCAGAACCATAGGATACGGAGAATGTTATTTCTTTGCAGCCTTTAAATAACAAGGGTAAAATACTTTTATTCGCTGTTATTTTAAAAAAGCCAGGGTGCACAAACCGTACAACTCTGACAATTCTTTTTAATGGAAAATACAAATAAAGTTGAAACATTGCCTGTGATGTTTGGCGGTAACTCCGGTAAAGTGATTAACTGACCGGATGTTAAAAATTTATCGTTGAAAGAGCCAATAGATAATTTTAATCTTAATATATAAAATCAGTGACAGGAAAAGTATGCCCTTTTTAAGTAAATACAAACTGAACAAGCACCATGTATATAACAGTGCCTGCTCCTATGCTTAATAATGTATTTTCTTTCCAGCAATGAAGTCCGGTAATACATGCAATCGATATAATCTCAGGCAGCCATCGTGCCGGGCTTTTAAAACTTATATCTTTAAGACAGTACACAACCAGAAGGCCGATTGCGGAATAAGGCAGAACCCGGCTGAGGTAACCTATATATGAACTGTCTGAATTGGCCTTTTTGAACACCAAAAAGGGCAAAAATCTTGTTACCATCGTGCCGATTGATACCGCTAAAACAATTATTAAGGTCTGAACAGGCGTTAATGTCACTGTAAACTCTCCTTCTCACCGCATGGCTTAATCTGATCTCTGTACGCTTTTCGGAATAATGTCAGCGCTGCCAGTATAGCTATCATCGACGGGATAATAAAATTGCTTTGACCAAAAACCGCCAGGCAGATAACGGAACATAAAACGCCGATTACCGCCGGCTTGCGGTCTTTCTGCGTTTTCCACTGTCCGACGAATATTACCGTAAAAAGCGCGGTTAATACGAAATCAAGCCCATTTGTGTTAAATGATACGATAGAACCGAGCATGACGCCTATAGCTGAACCTATAACCCAATAGCTGTGATTCATCAGCGTAATAAAGAAATAAAACCAGTTTCTGTTTACCCCTTCAGGCGGATTTGTTGAACATACTATCGAAAATGTTTCGTCGCACAGCCCGAAAATAAGGTATGGCTTTATTCTGCCGGCATCTTTATACCTGTCAAGCAGTGAAATTCCGTAAAATATATGCCTTGCATTTATCATTAAAGTCATCAGCAGTGCATAAACCGGGTTAAAGACCGATGTTAAAAAAGTAATCGCCAAATACTGCGCTGAGCCCGCGAATACCATCAGGCTGAACAGGATTGTCCAGCCAACGCCGTAGCCTTTACTGTTCATTAATATGCCGTAAGCGGTGCCTAAAAAAATAAAACCGGTTAATACGGGAATAGTGTGCGGAAATGCCGCTTTTAACGCCGTTATCTTTTCGTTCATATTCTCCGCCCTGTTTAAGTAATTAAAGAATCCATTCCTCAGATTCAAAAGCAAAAACTACCTGTACGTTTTCTTCTTTCATATATTTCTAATAATATTACCACACAATGAAACAATCCGCCATCAGCGCAAAATAAAAAACAAGAAATAAAAATAAACGGTGCAATAACGGGATGATTTTGCTAAAATTAATTAGACAAGGTAAAAGTAATAAATATTACATTACCGGGAGGATAATTTATGGGCTTTCCAAAAGACTTTATTTGGGGTGCGGCTGCCGCTTCATATCAAATTGAAGGTGCGTCTCTGGCCGACGGGAAAGGCCTTTCCGTATGGGATATGTTCTGTAAAAGGCCGGGAGCTGTTAAAAACGGCGATACGGGGGATATAGCCTGCGACCATTATTACCGGTATAAGGAAGATGTCGGCATAATGAAGGAAATTGGGCTGAAAGCCTATAGAATGTCCCTTTCGTGGCCGAGAATTATCCCCGACGGGTATGGGCGTGTAAATGAAAAAGGTCTTGATTTTTATGACAGGCTGGTAGATGAACTTTTGGGCTGCGGAATTACGCCATATATAACTTTATTTCATTGGGATTATCCGTATGAACTGTATAAAAGAGGCGGATGGCTTAATCCGGACAGCCCCAAATGGTTCCAGGAATATACCAGGGTTGTGGTTGACAGGCTGTCCGACCGGGTGACAAACTGGATGACGCTTAATGAGCCTCAGTGTTTTATCATACTTGGTCATTATGATGGTGTTCATGCTCCCGGGTTAAAACTTGACAAAAAAGATTTGTTCCAGGCTATTCACAACAGCCTTCTGGCGCATGGAAGATCCGTTGAGGCAATAAGAAAATACTCCAAGCGGCCGTGCCAGATCGGGTACGCGCCATGCGGCATTGTTTTCTTCCCTGATACGAATTCAGACGACGATATACATGCGGCAAAAACAGCGATGTTCTCGTGCCGGGAACATACACTGTGGACAAATACATGGTGGATGGACCCGGTCTACCTGGGAAGGTATCCGGAAGATGGATATAAATATTACGAGCAGTGGCTTCCTGAAATAAAGCAGGACGATTTTGCAGTAATCAGCCAGCCGCTGGATTTCTTCGGCTGTAATATTTATTATGGGACACGGGTGCGTTCAAATGGTACCGGGTATGAAGAGGTAAAAAGGGAAACAGGTTATGCGCAGACATCGACCAAATGGGCAGTAACCCCCGAAGCTCTTTACTGGGGCCCGAAACTTTTCTATGAAAGATATAAAAAGCCTGTGATAATTACCGAGAACGGTATGGCAAATACCGACTGGGTAAGTATTGACGGCAAAGTACATGATCCGCAGCGGATAGATTACCTTTACAGGTATATAAGGGAACTGAAAAAAGCCCCGATTGACGGCACGGGTATTAAAGGTTATTTTACATGGTCGATAATGGACAATTTTGAGTGGGCATTGGGCTACAGTGAAAGGTTCGGGCTTGTTTATGTCGATTACGTCACCCAGGAAAGGATTCTGAAAGATTCCGCATACTGGTATAAAGACGTTATAAAAAGCAACGGGGAAATAATTAAATAGCTGAAACCGCGCGGTAACCGGTTAAACAGGAAACGCAAAGCAAGGAACGGGAGGTTTTCTTATGGCAGCGGATATTAAAAAAATCATTTCGGAAATGACGCTCGAAGAAAAGGCTGGTTTGTGTTCAGGCCTGGATTTTTGGCATACGAAAGGAATCGAAAGGTTGAATATACCGTCAATTATGATGGCGGACGGGCCTCATGGCTTAAGGAAAAAAACAGAAGGCAGCGATGACATAGGTGTTAAAAAAAGCGTTCCCGCAACCTGCTTCCCTACAGCGTCGACTTTGGCGTGTTCATGGGACAGAAAACTGCTGCAGAAAGTCGGGGAAGCGATTGGTGAGGAATGCAATGCCGAAGAAGTGGGCATCCTTCTCGGCCCCGGTGTTAATATTAAGCGTTCGCCGCTGTGCGGCAGGAATTTTGAGTATTACTCGGAAGATCCTTGCCTTTCTTCCGAGCTTGCGGCGTCATTTATCCAGGGAGTTCAGAGCCAGGGCGTCGGAACATCCATAAAGCATTTCGCGGCGAATAACCAGGAGCGCCTCAGGATGACAATAGATTCGATCGTGGATGAAAGGACGTTAAGGGAGATATACCTCGCAAGCTTTGAAGGGGCGGTAAAGAAGTCGCGGCCGTGGACCGTCATGTGTTCGTATAACAGGCTGAACGGGGAATACTGTTCGGAAAAACGCTCCCTGCTTACTGATATATTGAGAGAAGAATGGGGTTTCGACGGTTTTGTCGTGTCGGACTGGGGCGCTGTTAACGAGAGGGTGGAAGCGCTTGCTGCCGGGCTTGAACTCGAAATGCCTTCAAGCAGAGGCGAAGGCGACAAAAAAATAGTGGAAGCGGTCAAATCCGGCAAACTTTCCGAAAAAGTGCTTGATCAGGCTGTTGAAAGGCTGCTGACAATCATTTTCAAGGCGGCGGAAAACAACAAAAAGGGTATGCCTTATGATAAGGAAAAGCATCATCGGTTAGCGAGGGAGGCCGCGGCTGAATGCATCGTGCTTCTAAAAAACGAGGGCGGAATTCTCCCTCTCAAGAAAGAAGGCACGTACGCGATAATCGGCGATTTTGCGAAAAACCCGAGGTACCAGGGCGGCGGCAGTTCCCATGTCAATCCGACAAAGCTTGACAACGCTTATGATGAAATAAATAAAATTATCGAAGGATACGGAAAAATCCTGTATGCGAAGGGCTATCGCGATGATATCGGCGAGGCGGGCAATTTAAGCGCCGGGGAATTTGCATCAAACAGTGACGAGCCCGATGACGGGTTAATCAGCGAAGCACAGGAAATTGCGGCAAAAGCGGATGTGGCAATTGTTTTTGCCGGGCTCCCGGAAAGTTATGAATCGGAAGGCTACGACAGGAAGCACATGCGTATTCCAGACGGACAGAGAAAACTTATTGAAGCGGTAGCAAATGTCCAGAAAAATACGGTGGTCGTGCTGTGCAATGGTTCACCCGTTGAAATGCCGTGGATTGATAATGTAAAGGGAGTACTGGAGTGTTACCTGGGAGGCCAGGCCGGAGGCGGAGCAATAGCGGATATATTGTTCGGGATAAAAAACCCGTGCGGCAAGCTGGCCGAAACATTCCCCGTACGGCTTAACGACAACCCGTCTTTCCTCAATTTTCCCGGGGACAATAAAAAAGTCGAGTACAGGGAAGGCATTTTTGTAGGCTACCGTTATTATGATACAAAAGGGCTCCCGCCTCTGTTTCCTTTCGGATACGGCCTTAGCTATACGAGTTTTGAATATACCGGCATATCTATAGATAAAACTGAAATATCGGATAATGAAACTGTTCAAATCAGTGTGAAAGTGAAAAACACCGGAAATATGAAGGGTAAAGAAATTGTCCAGGTTTACGTTCGCGATGTTGAAAGCACTGTCATAAGGCCTGATAAAGAACTGAAAGGCTTCGAAAAGGTCGAACTCGCGCCCGGTGAAGAAAAAACGGTTGTGATTACGCTTGACAAGAGGGCTTTTGCCTACTACGACACGGAGATTGGAAACTGGCATGTTGAAAGCGGAGAATTTGAAATTCTTGTGGGCAGGTCTTCCGCCGATATTGCTCTCAAAGAAAAGATCACTGTAAAATCGACGGAACATATCAAAAAACGTTATACAAGAAATTCGACGCTTGGTGAAATTATGTCCGATCCGGGCAAGTTTGAGATAATGAAACAGTATTTTAAGAATGTAATGGGACCGGTTTCCGCGGAAGAGATTGCAGCGATGTCAATGTCAAGCATGGTTTCCGCAATGCCGCTTAGGTCATTGATTTCATTGTTTAAAGGATCATTTACCGAAGAAAAGCTGGAAGAAGTCCTTAAGATATTAAACGGATGATAATTTGCAGGGCTGCTGTATTGTTATCGGGATCAGCCCGGCAAATAAGAAAAAGGTTTAAGATTGAAACATAATATGCTATTGTTAGATTGATAAGGATAAAAGGATAAGGGGATTTCATTCTTGAATACTTTCGTTTTCGCAATAAATGCTGTTATGCCGATTGTTCTGCTTGTGGCTCTCGGGTATTATGCGAAGAAAATTAAGCTGCTGAATGAACAATTCTGCGCGGTGGGTAACAGGTTTTGCTTTCGGGTTCTGCTCCCGATACTGCTTTTTATGAACATATATAAAACTAACGGAATTGAAGATATTCAATGGGATCTGGCGGTATATGCGTGCATTATTATTTTTTGGTTCTATAATAAATGTTGGGGTGTCGAAGTGATAACAACTTCGTTACTCCAACATTTTTTTGCAAATAAAGAGAGCATGGAGTTGAAATCTCAAGTAAAATGGAGTTACACCC
>JAAYXD010000101.1 GCA_012516065.1 Clostridiaceae bacterium | reverse complement strand
GTATATACATATACGTGTTCTACAAAATTTTATTTATTTCGACATATATCTACATATTATTTAAATATAGGAATAACAGCTGAAGGGCACAGCTATAGGCTGATAAAATGCATACAGGAGGGTTGGTACGTATTGAAAAGGGTTTTAATTGTCGATGACGCTGTCTTTATGCGCAAATCATTAAGTCTGATCCTTAAAAACTCCGGTTTTGAAATCGTTGGTGAAGCCGAAAACGGCATTAACGGGATTAAAAAGTATTTGGAGTTAAAACCCGATCTCGTTACGATGGACATTACGATGCCGGAAATGGATGGGCTCACCGCTCTCAAGGAAATAAGAAAAATAGACAATAATGCAAAGGTCATAATGGTTTCAGCGATGGGACAGGAAGCCTATGTCAGGGAAGCGATTATGGCCGGAGCGAAGAGCTTTATTGTCAAGCCTTTTAAGGAAAGCCACGTAATAAGAGTGCTGGAATCCATAATGTCTCTGAATCGATGATTTTCCCTCTTTCTAACTAAATAGGCAAAGAAAACGGTGAGTCGCCTCAATAACGAGAGCGATCTATTAAGAGTGAGGTGTTAGTTCATGTCAAATTCGACTAATGAACCTATACTGGAGATGTTTTTGTTTGAAACAAAGCAACTGCTCGATCAACTGGAGCAGATCATCCTTGCGGGCGAAAAATCAGAAGCGTATTCCGAGCAGGACATAAATGAAATATTCAGGATCATGCATACAATAAAAGGTTCCTCGGCGATGATGCTTTATGATAATATTTCAAACCTCGCCCATTCAATGGAAGATTTGTTCTATTATATACGTGAATATAAACCGCTTTCGATACGTTTTTTGGAGCTTACCGACCTGGTCCTGAAAGGAGCCGACTTTATTCATACGGAGCTGGCTAAAATAGAAGCGTCCCGGGAATCAGACGCAGACCCCGGTATTATAATAAATGAGATTGACAGCTTCCTGAACGAGTTGAAAAAGCTGAACCCCATTTCAACCGATACATCCGAGGATTCCGGAAGCAATCTTCATATTGATATGCAGATCAATTATACGGCTCCGGAAAATTCGGCAGCCGGTACCGCTTCAAAAACCATAAAAGCGCATATTTACTTTGATGAAGACTGCCAGATGGAAAATATCCGTGCATTTTCGATTATTCATAACCTGAAGGATCTTGTTTACAATCTGCGTCATTACCCGGAAAACATTATCGAAAATAATGAGACGGAAAATATCATAAGGAAAGACGGCTTTGATCAAACTGGTGGAGTATAACGAAGAACTGGCAGAAATCAGAGCCGAAACGAACACTGAACTGGCTCAATCTGCTGAAACACTGATGATTATCATTATTCTGATTGGTATAGTTCTTGCTGTTGCATTGGGGCTTTTTATCTCCCGCGTTATAAGCAGACCGATAACGCAAGTCGTCGCGGCGGCCGACAGGCTTGCAGCGGGTGATGTGGATGTTAATGTGGATATTCATTCAAAAGATGAAACCGGTAAGCTCGCAGAGTCGTTCAGAAAATTAATCGACAGTACCCGGACACAGGTTCTGGCCGTCGAACGTATTGCGGATGGTGACCTTACGGTTGATGTCGCTGTACGTTCAGAGAAAGACCTGCTTGGAAAGAAGCTTTCCGAAATGGCGCAAAACCTGAACAGCCTGATGTTGAATATTTCTTCGGCTGCAGAACAGGTAGCATCGGGTTCAAGCCAGGTATCGGAATCAAGCATGTCTATCTCCCAGGGCGCCACGGAACAGGCGAGCTCGATAGAGGAATTATCCGCTTCTCTCGAAGAAATATCGTCGCAGACGAAGCTTAACGCGGAAAACGCAACAAATGCCAATAAACTGGCCGAAGAAGCGAAAAGGAACGCTGTGCTCGGGAATGAGCGGATGCAGGAAATGCTGAAGGCGATGGAAGAAATTAATTTATCTTCTGCGAACATTTCCAAAATTATTAAGGTAATAGATGATATCGCTTTCCAGACGAATATTCTCGCACTGAATGCCGCTGTTGAAGCGGCAAGGGCCGGCCAGCACGGTAAAGGTTTTGCCGTTGTCGCTGAGGAAGTGAGAAATCTTGCGGCAAGATCCGCAAACGCAGCAAAAGAAACAACCGAAATGATAGAGAATTCAATTAAAAAATCCGAGGATGGTACAAGAATCTCGAAGGAAACCGCCGATGCATTGAAAAAGATCGTTAACGACATCGACAATGTCGCGAACCTTGTTAACAATATCGCAGTAGCTTCCAATGAACAGGCCGCAGGAATTGAACAGGTTAACCAGGGAATCATGCAGGTATCGCAGGTTGTTCAAACGAATTCGGCCATTTCTGAGGAAGGCGCGGCGGCAAGCGAAGAACTTTCAAGCCAGGCGGCTCTGCTTCAGGATATGGTAGCCCGGTTCAAGCTGAAGGGCAACATCAAAACTCATTCCGACGAACAGTTAAAATCCGAAACCTTAATCAGCATGCCCGGGGATATGCCGGAAGGAAATACGGGCAGCAAAAGCACGAAGGCGCAAACAAAGAAGCAGACACGTTCAAAACCCAAGATTGCGCTCAGCGACCTTGAATTCGGCAAATATTGATAACAAAGGCGGAGCGTGCTTTACGGCCGCTCCGCTTGATAAAACATTGTGTTTGCAATAAATGATCCGCATTTATTTTTGCATAGGCCGGTGAAAACATGCTAACAATCACGGACAGGGAATTCAGGAAACTTGCCGATTATATAAAAACAAATTATGGAATAAATCTGAAGGAAGAAAAGCGGTCTTTAGTTGTGGGAAGGCTGCATCACGTATTGGAACAAAATAACTTCAAATCATTCTCCGAATATTACGATTACATTATCTCGGACAAAACGGGTGAAGCGGTCGAAACGCTTGTGAATAAAATTACCACGAATCATACCTTTTTTATGAGAGAACCGGATCACTTTTATTATTTCAGAAATAAAGCACTGCCCGCGATAACAGCGATGGCGAAGGACAGGGACCTCCGCATCTGGAGTGCGGGCTGTTCTTCCGGAGAGGAACCATATACGCTCGCAATGATAATAGATGAGTTTTTCGGAAAAGAAAAATGCCTGTGGGATACAAAAATACTGGCCACCGATATTTCGGGAAAAGTGCTTGAAGAAGCGGCCAGAGGAATCTATCCCAGTGAAAGGACGGCAGTACTGCCTCCGCAGTGGAGGCTGAACTACATAAAAACAATTGACAGCGAAAAATCCGTTATCTCGGAGAAAATAAGGAACGAGGTAATATTCAGGAAGTTCAACCTTATGGAGAAAGTATTCCCGTTCCTGCGGAAATTTCATGCTATATTCTGCAGAAACGTTATGATATATTTTGATTCTCAGACTAAAAAAGAACTTGTGCAAAAATTTTACGACTGTACGGAAAACGGGGGCTTTCTGTTCATTGGGCATTCAGAGTCGCTGGGCAAGGAAGAAACAAAGTATAAGTATGTTATGCCTGCGGTATACAGAAAAGAGTAGAGGTGTAATGATATGCCCGGAAACAAAAAGATAAAACTGCTTATAGTTGACGACAGTATTGTATTCAGGGAAATTTTGAAAAAGAAAATATCGGCTGATGAAGGGATAGAAGTTGTTGCGACTGCCCATGATCCTTTTGACGCAAGGGACAAAATCATCCGGTTCAGACCCGATGTCATAACCTGTGATGTGGAAATGCCAAGAATGAACGGAATAGAATTTGTCCGCAGACTTATACCGCAATATCCGGTACCGGTAATTATGGTAACCACACTAAGCGATACCGTATTTGACGCGATGAATGCCGGAGCCGTGGACTTCGTCGTAAAGCCCGATGCAAGATCGTCCAAGGATGTTGAGAACTTTATTCTCGAAATGATCCACAAGATTAAAGTCGCCGCTTCCGCGAAGGTACTGCCTTCAAAATCGGATACTGCCCATATAATCAGCGGGAATGACATAACCGGAACGGACGGAATAATCGCAATAGGAGCTTCAACAGGAGGAATTGAAGCTATCTCGCATATTTTGCAATGCCTGCCTGTCAACATACCCGGAGTCGTAATAGTTCAGCATATCCCTCCCGTTTTTTCCCGCATGTTTGCGGAAAGGATGAACGCTTCAATACAATTGACTGTAAAAGAAGCAAAAAGCGGTGACTACGTGGAAAGCGGGTGCGTGTATATAGCTCCGGGAGATATGCATATGGCGGTAAAGAAAATCGGCAGCAGATATAAAATTGAGTGTTTCAAAGGGGATAAGGTTAACGGTCACCGCCCTTCCGTAGACGTATTGTTTGACTCTGTTGCAGCAAGCGCGGGTCCGAAGGCTCTCGGGGTTATCCTGTCAGGAATGGGCTATGACGGCGCGAAAGGGTTGCTTAACATGAGAAAAGCAGGAGCACACACCATCGGTCAGGATGAAAGCTCCTGCGTTGTTTACGGTATGCCGAAAGTGGCATACAACATCGGGGCGGTTGAAAAAGAAACTTCACTGCAGCAAATCCCGATGCTGATAATATCGTGGGCGAAAAATATCAAATGAACAGTTTATTTTTCTTTCGCAAGTTCGGTTATCGATGTAACCAATGACGCTATATTCTGTATTTCCGACGGAATGATTATTTTCGTCGATTGGCCGTTGCCCACCTGGACAAGGGATTCAAGACTCCTGAGCGCAATAACTTCCTTCGAAGGCGCCGCTTCGTTAATCAGCTTTATACCTTCGGCGGTGGCTTTCTGGACTTTGAGAATTGCCTCTGCTTCACCTTCGGCTTCACGAATCTTCGCTTCCTTTATTGCTTCCGCTCTCAGTATCGCCGCCTCTTTTTCGGCCTCGGCCTCCAGAATGGCCGATTGTTTTCTTCCTTCAGCGACAAGAATCGCAGCCTTTTTTTCGCCTTCCGCTTTTAGTATTGCTTCACGGCGCTCACGTTCAGCTCGCATTTGTTTTTCCATCGCGTTTTGTATGTCGGCCGGCGGTATGATATTTTTCAATTCCACACGGTTAACTTTGATACCCCACGCGTCGGTTGCCTCATCAAGGATTGAGCGCATTTTCGCGTTGATTATGTCACGCGATGTAAGCGTTTCATCAAGTTCAAGATCGCCTATAATGTTTCTTAACGTTGTCGCCGTAAGGTTTTCAATAGCCGACATCGGCCGTTCCACACCGTACGTATACAGTTTCGGATCCGTTATTTGAAAATACACTACCGTATCTATCTGCATAGTGACATTATCCTTGGTAATAACGGGCTGCGGCGCGAAATCAAGCACGCGTTCCTTAAGCGAAACGCGGTTCGCTATTTTGTCTATTAACGGAACCTTGATATGCAGGCCTACCTGCCAGGTTTCCTTATATGCCCCAAGCCTTTCGATAACATAAGCGTGTGCCTGCGGCACAACCCTTATATTCTGAATAATCAGAATGATAATAATGAAAACAAGTGCAATTAATGCCCAAATCATTTAATTCACCTTCCCTTTCCGTTATTCACCGGTTTTCGCATTTGCATCGTCAATAGCTTCCACCACCAGTTTGACCCCTTCTATTGCTTTTACGCGCACCTTTGAGTCCAGCGGTATAGCTTCCCCATTTTCCGATACGGCCGTCCAGATTTGTCCCCAAACCTTTACCTGGCCGGGGTCAAACTTCTCTATCGGTTTGATGACAATACCCTCGCGCCCGATAAAACTTTCAGCGTTTGTTGCATGAGTACCTATTTTAAAAAACTTCTTCGCAATTGGTCTCGTATAAAAAAGCATTATTATTGATGACAGCAGAAAAACTGCAAACTGAAACAACGGATGAACACTCGTCAGAGAGACAAGAAAAGCAAACAGCGAGCCTATGGCAAACCAGATGGTTGTCAGCCCCAAAGTAGCCGCTTCAATTATTATCATCAGCACCATAAGCCCAAGCCATACATAAGGCATTGATTCAACTCCGAATATAGGCCATCCCTCCCTCCGGTTAATATAACAAGAATAATTTCCCTCTGTTCCGTCCCGGAAAATAAAATTGTTGATTAAACAGCAGCCAATACCAATTATATGCTTAATTATAACGAAAAAACATATAATCTTTTACTGTTCAGTGCCTGGTGTTGATTTACTCCAGAAGACATACCGTCAGGAAGCAATATATGCCGTTTCCGGCAAGAGCAGCTTTCATCGGGGTTTTGTATCAGCCTGCGCGGTGAACCTGCTTAATTTTATTCTATCACACCGAATATATAAAAACAATGAAATAAATTATCGAACCGGTTGCGGAAATAAAACAAAACATTGACATATTTCGTCCAATACTATAGAATGTAACCAGATTTATACAATGAATGCCAAACTCTTACAGATTTCGATACTTAGTAAGGAGTACATATGAAGAAAGAACTGGAAAAAGCACGAAGGTATCTCTATGCGTTAATTGAGACAGGAACTACGGAAGAGATTATCGAAGCAAGCCGTTACCTTGACGAACTGATACTCAAAGAGGTCATCCGGTCAAAATGTCAGAAAAACGTAAATAACAATTAAACGAGAAATGAAACGGGGCTTCCGGCCCCGTTATATCCTGCTCAAAAACCTTCCGGTACGCTTTATCGCTTCCGTAAGGTTCTCTGTTGACGTAGCGTATGTAGCGCGCACAAAACCTTCACCGCATTCGCCGAATGCATTCCCGGGCACCATAAGCACTTTTTCTTCCATAAGCAAACGTTCGCAGAACTCATCCGATGTCATTCCCGTTTTGCGTATATCGGGAAATACATAAAACGCTCCCTTCGGTTCAAAGCAATCAAGGCCGATTCCGCGGAAACCGTTCAGCACAAGCCTTCTCCTGCGGTTATATTCCTTAACCATATCCGCAACTTCGTCATCGGAGTTTTTTAGCGCTTCTATAGCGGCATACTGGGCTGTGGTCGGCGCACACATGACAGCATACTGGTGGATTTTTTTCATCTGCTCCATAATATCCCTGTGCGCGCATACGAATCCGATTCTCCACCCGGTCATCGCGAATGCCTTGGAAAAACCGTTTATCACTATCGTTCTGTCTTTCATTTGATCAAAGTTTGCTATCGAAACATGCTGCCCCTCATAAGTCAATTCCGCATAGAGCTCATCGGAAATAATCATTATTTCCTTGTCTTCCAAAAAGTCGACTATATCGGCGTAATCATCATACTGCATTATCGCGCCTGTCGGGTTATTCGGATAAGCCAAAATCAAAACTTTCGTTTTTCCGGTTATAACTTTTTCCAAATCTTCGCGCTTGAGGCGGAATTCATTTTCAGACTTTAATCTTAGCGACACGGGAGTCGCCCCGGCAAACAACGTGCAACCTTTATATGCGACAAATGAAGGTTCCGGAATAATAACCTCATCGCCGATCGTGGCAAGGGCCCTGATAGCCAAATCAATCGCTTCGCTCCCGCCCACCGTAACAAGGACTTCTTCCTCCGGCGAATATTTCAGATTGAAACGTCTTTCCATATAGCGGCATATTTCGCGTCTAAGCTCAATTGCTCCGGCATTCGACGAATAATTCGTATATCCTTTTTCAAGAGAATATATGCCTTCCTCACGAATATTCCACGGCGTGACAAAATCAGGCTCCCCTATCCCGAGTGAAATAACGTCTTCCATCTCATTTATCAGGTCAAAGTACTTTCTTATGCCTGAAGGAGGAACAGCCGTGATATGCCGGCAGAGCATCTTTTTTATGTTCATAATACCACGGCCTCTCTGTTGTCTTTGTATTTCTGTTCGAAAATTACGCCTTTTTCTTTATATTTTTTAAGGACAAAGTGCGTCGACGTACTTAAAACAGATTCTATCGGGGCGAGCTTTTCAGCCACAAACAATGCCACTTCCTTCATTGATTTGCCTTCGACCGTAACAAACAAATCATAGTCGCCCGACATTAAGCTTAAATGTGTAACCTGAGGATACTGGTAAATTCTTTCGGCTACCTTATCAAAGCCGCGGCCTCTCTGCGGAGTCACTCTTACTTCAATATATGCAGTAACAGTATCATTATCGGTTTTTTCCCAGTCTATAAGCGCGGGATATCCCAGTATAATATTGTTTTCTTCCAATTCTTTTATCATTTCGGCTACTTCTTTTTCTTCGACACCAAGCATAACCGCAATCTGCGAATTGGTCAGCCGACAGTTTTTCGCGAGTATTTCCAGCAGCTCGTTTTTCATAACAATCCTCCTAAAAATCCCGCAATTTTACTGCGGGATTTTGTTATTAACATATTAATTATATTATTTTAACATTATATCATTCCATCTGATTTTCGTCACTAATAATTTCTGCACTTTCATCTTCCGATACTGCCCCGTATTCGTCTTCCGCGTCATCTGCGTTTTCGTTTCCGCCGCCCGTTTCTTCCACGGTGTAGTACTGCTCCTTCTGCTCAATATTCGTTATCGTTTCGTTAATCTCCTGCTCGTACCTTGACAGAATACCGGTAATCTGGCTCTTTAAACTTTTCAGTTCCCGCTTTATATCCACGATCTTTTCCTTTTCCGATTCAAGCAGCTGATCGAGCCTTGCTTTTTCCTCGACCGCTCGGTTTCTTGCTTCTTCCATCATTGCTTCGGCCTTTTCCTGGGCCTGCATTAATACTCCTGCGATCTTTTCCTTATCCCTTATCAAATGCTCCGCTTCCTTCGAAATCTGTTCATACTTTGCGGTTAACTCTTTTATTTGAAATTTCAGCATTGCGTTTTCATCATCTTTTTCCTTGAGTCTTTGATCAAACTCGCGTATAATCCTCTCGATATACGCATTCACATCAGAACGTTTAAACCCGAACATCGCGGTTCCGAATTTTTTTTCGCCTGCCACAATAATACCCCCTCTTGCCGGTATTTGTTTTTCGAAATTCCGGCGTGCGATTATATAGTATATCTCAAAAGGCTATACGGCAAAGACGTTAAAATACGGAATTTGTTTTATTAACCATCTTATGCAAAGCCTTCTAATTTAATATCGGCAGGAGCAAGATTTATATTATACAGTAGTATATAGCAAAAATACCCTTTTTACAATATGCCAATCTTACAACAGCTAAAAGCTGTTTGAAAATGTTTTAATACATCCTTTTTGTAAATAATAATAAAGAAAACCTGATGCAAACACCGTTCAATCTTTACATGAAAGGATGTACTTTGATTATGCATATTCTTGGAAAAATCAAGGTTACGGCAGAACTGCCCCCCGAACTGGCCAGGCTTAAAGACATCGCATTTAACCTGTGGTGGTCCTGGAATAATGAAGCTATTGATCTATACCGGGCCATAGACTTGCCTTTATGGGAAAAACTCAATAAAAACCCTGTGCGCTTTCTGCAGGAAATAAACAATATGAAACTCCGCAGGATGCTGTCCGATCAGTCTTTTATGGCCAAATACCGGTATGTTGCCGAACGGTTTGAGCAATATATGAACAATACCGGCGGTACATGGTTCGCGAGCAATTATCCGGATAAAATGTCCGATAACATTATATATTTTTCGGCTGAATACGGGCTTCATGAGGTACTTCCGGTCTATTCGGGCGGGCTCGGCGTACTGTCCGGGGATCACTGCAAAACCGCAAGCGATCTCGGGCTACCGTTTACGGCGATAGGCCTGTTTTATAAACAGGGTTATTTCAGCCAGAGAATAAACAGGGACGGCTGGCAGGAAACAGCATTCACAACCCTTGATGTATCGCATCTGCCCGTCCGGACGGTTCTTGACAGTGAGCAGAAACCGCTCTTAATAAACATTGATTTGCCAGGACGCAGGGTATACGCGAAAATATGGCAGGTTCACATCGGACGCATCAACCTTTACCTTTTGGATACGGACATTCCTGAAAACAACCAGTATGACAGGGGTTTAACCGCAAGATTGTACGGAGGTGACCGCGAAACGCGAATCCAGCAGGAAATACTGCTCGGAATAGGCGGAGTAAAAGCACTGGATGCTTTAGGGATCAATGGAACTGTATATCACATGAATGAGGGACATTCCGCCTTCATGGTGCTTGAATTGTGCAGAAAGCTGATTAATGAAAAGAACCTGTCATTCGACGAAGCGCGCGAAGCAGTTGCCTCATGTTCGGTATTTACGACTCATACGCCCGTGCCTGCCGGCAATGACGTATTCCCGCTTGATATGATAGACCGGTATTTCAGCAATTACTGGGAACAATTACGGCTGCGCCGTCATGAATTCATGAGCCTCGGCTTAAAGCCGAGCGATCCGCATAATTTCAATATGACGGTTCTCGCTCTTAACATGTCCGGCAAAAGGAACGGAGTCAGCGAACTGCACGGCGCCGTTTCAAGAAATATATACAACAGCATCTGGCCGGGCACACCGGAGGATGATGTGCCGATATCGCACATAACAAACGGCATACACACGCTTACATGGCTGTCGCCGAGTTACAAATACCTGTTTGACAGATATCTTCCGGGCAACTGGCAGGATAAATTATATGAACCCGGAATATGGGACGCTGTCGACAGGATACCCGATGAAGAGCTGTGGAAGATACACTGCGGGCTCAAATCGAAGATGGTGAAATTCGTCCGTGAAAAGCTTAAATCGCAGTACCGGATGAACGGACTCCCGCTTTACGATCTTAACAGCCTTGACAGGCAGCCCGATGAAAATATACTTACAATAGGATTTGCAAGGCGCTTTGCCACGTACAAGCGCGCAAACCTGATATTCAGGGATATGTCGAGAATCGAACGGCTGCTTAACAACGTAAAAATGCCCGTCCAGATAATTTTCGCCGGCAAGGCGCATCCTGCCGACAGGCCTGCCCATGAGATCATCAAGCATATACACGATATATCGAGGATGGAGCAGTTCAAAGGGAAGGTTTTTCTTATTGAAAACTACAACATGACATTGGCAAGAAACCTTGTCCAGGGCGTCGATGTCTGGCTCAACAATCCGAGGCGGCCCCTTGAAGCGAGCGGCACAAGCGGGCAGAAAGCAGCTATAAACGGCGTATTGAATTTCAGCGTTTTGGATGGCTGGTGGTGTGAAGGATATAACGGGAAAAACGGCTGGGTAATCGGAGATGATACGCTTTACGACAGCGAATCCCAGCAGGATGATGCCGACAGTGAATCGCTGTACGATATCCTTGAAAACGAAATAATTCCGCTTTACTACCAAAGAAACGAACACGGCATTCCGGTAAAATGGGTAAAAATGATGAAGGAATCTATAAAATCATTAACCCCCGTATTCAATACGCACCGGATGGTACAGGAATATACGCGCGGTTTTTACATTCCTTGCATTGACAGGGTTAAACAGATAAAAGACTCCGACTATAATTTCGTAAAAGTTTTGTCTTCGTGGAAGGAAAAAATCCGCAGCTCATGGCCCCAGGTACGGATACTCACGTACAAGGAAGGAAACGGGCATAAGGATAAAAACGTGAAATCCGACGAACCCGTTACTTTTTACGCAGTGGTTCAACTGGGGAACCTCACTCCTGACGATGCCCTCGTTGAATTATACTATGGACCCGTAGACGGCAGTAAAATAAGCCAGGGTGAAAGCGTGGAAATGACCGTTGCCGGGCAGCACGACTCTTCCGCTTTTCTTTATTCGGCGACTGTTTCAATCACGGACGGCGGTGAATACGGCTATTCATTCCGGATTACGCCGAGGCACGCAGGCCTGTTCAATAAATATGAAATGCCGTTTATGAAATGGGCGTCCGACTGATATTTTTTTGTTGAAAACACATCCATACAAGAGTATAATTAGGTTTGTTGATTGATCAATCCGCATCAAATGGAGGTGGTAGAATGGAAGACGGCCCTGGTAATACTTACACTTATCCATACAGCCAGAATGCGGCTGCTGTCCTGTTCTGCCGCCCCAGTCCGGTTTGTTGCAGCATGCGTGTTTCTCATGCATGACTATTTTCCATTGAAACATAAATAAGCAGCAAATAATACCACCGGCGGCAAACCTGTTCCCTGCTTTTTTATTATCTGCACCAGGTTGTTACTTTTCCATACCTTTTTACCGGGTTCAAACAAAGCGAAGGGAGGTTTTTGCTGTGGATTTTGAAAAGATCAACCTTTTGGTAAACGACAAAGACTATACGACATTAAAGAATGAATTAGTCAAAGCCCAGCCGTACGATATTGCCGAATTTATCGATTCTCTCGAAGGAAAACAGGCTTTGCTGATTTTCAGGCTGCTTCCGAAAGAAGTCGCCGTTAATGTGTTTGCACACCTTTCCAAAGAGCGTCAGGCCGAACTGTCCGAACATATAAGCGAAAAAGAACTCGCGGACATCGTATCGGATTTATATTTTGCCGATAAAATAGATTTTCTTGAAGAAATGCCTGCAAACGTTGTAAAAAAGATTTTAAAGAACACAAGCGCCGTTGAGCGCAGGCTTATAAACCAGTTCCTTATGTATCCGGAATATTCGGCCGGAAGCCTAATGACGATAGAGTTTGTCGATTTGAAAAAACAGATGCGTGTCGGGGATGCACTCGAAAAGATAAGAAGAACAGCGCCCGACAAGGAAACAATATACACCTGTTATGTCATTGATGCCGAACGGCATCTTGAAGGCACTGTTTCGCTTAAGGATCTTGTTCTTGCTCCGGTTGATAAAACCCTTGAAGAAATTATGCACAAAGAACCCCTGTTTGTTAAAACCCACGACGACCAGGAATATATTGCCGACATTTTCAAAAATTATGACCTGTTAGCAATACCTGTTGTGGATAACGAAAACAGGCTTGTCGGAATTATTACGATTGACGATATTGTTGACGTAATCGAAGAAGAGAACACCGAGGACTTTTACAAAATGGCTGCCGTGCAGCCCCCCGATGAGGAATATATTAACGCGGGTGTTTTGACGCTTGCCCGAAAAAGAATTGTCTGGCTCCTGTTTTTAATGGTTTCGGCTTCTTTTACGGGATATATCATAAGACATTTCGAAGATGCACTGCAGTCGGTAGTGGTTCTCGCCGCGTTTATCCCAATGCTCATGGATACCGGGGGTAACGCGGGTGCCCAGGCATCTACCATGGTTATCAGAAGCATCGTTCTCGGTGAAATAGACTTTAAGGATATATTCAGGGTAATTTGGAAAGAAATACGGATAAGTTTTATAGTTGGGATTATTCTTTCGGTTTTGAATTTTGCGAGAATTTATTTTATCGAAAGGTATCCGCTGCCGATTGCGCTGACAGTATCGGTAACACTCATTTTTGCGATTATAATCGCAAAGATTATCGGCGGAATGCTGCCGATATTGGCAAAGAAGCTGAAGCTCGATCCGGCAATCATGGCAAGCCCGCTTATTACTACACTCGTCGATGCCCTTACATTAATGATATATTTCTTCTTTGCAATCACGTTCATAGGGATAAACGTCAGTTGACGAAAACTCTCTATGCCTCACATGTGTTAATCAGGGAAACGGATTTGACAGGCACGGAAGACGGGGCTCGTACCCCGCTTCTTCACGTGGCTTCCTCCAGCTTTTTCAGCATTTTAACATGGTCTATGCCGGCTTCCTTGAATATTCCGCCGACTGCTTCAAAACCCAGTTTCCTATAAAAATCGACTGCGGTAAGCTGTGAATGCAGGATAAATTCGTTTACCCCTTTTTCCGACCCGATTTTTATCAGCTCTTCACAGATTTTCCGGCCTACTCCTTTTCCGCGTTCGGATTTAACTACCGCAACGCGGCCGATTTTAGCGCTGCCGTCAAGTATGACAATTCTCCCGCATCCTACGGGTTTGTCGTCACGGAACGCAACGACATGTTCGGCCGAAGCGTCATATTCGTCTATTTCAATTTCTTCCGGAACGCCCTGCTCATAAACAAATACTTCAAACCTGATCCGGCAGGCCATATCATACAATGAGCTGTCCGTAACCCTTTTTACAACTACCATTTCACATTTCCTTTCGAAGAACAGGTATAAAAACAGGCTGCCGGCTCCCGCTATTTTGACAGAATAACCCTCGCGGGCGCTCCTTCCGAGCCCTTTAAAAGCATCGGCAGGCAGACATAATTATATATTTCAGGGGCTATATCCTTAAGCCATAACCCTTCAATAATCAGCACACCGTTTCCAAGCAGCAGCTTATGCACTTCATGCTCCTTGCTTCCATACCTTTCTATCGATAACGCATCTGTTCCTATAACCTTTATCCCCGCTTTGACAAGGTGCACAGCGGCCTCATACTCAAGGGCCGTAAAGGCAGTATCGAAAGGTTCTTCAAGCGTCCGCATGCTGCTTGACGTTTTAAAAAAGACTGCGTCCGCTTCTTCCCTATTAACGTTTTTTACATGCTCGTACCGTATGCTCTCAAACTGCTGCACATCAATTATCTTCACCCTTCCTGTGAAAAGGTTTATGTCAATCTTTTCAACGCTTTCACCGTTATCGAGAAAATGAAGCGGTGCATCAACATGCGTTCCGGCATGAACGCCCGCATGCAGCCGCGATATATTGGCCGCATCGCCTTTTGAAATAAAGGAAGTTCGTTCAATAATCACATCTTCATCGCCCGGCCATACGGTCATGCCCGTAAAAATTGGCCTCGTCACATCAATTAATTTCATAATACCAACCCTTCCGATATTCGATTAGCACATATTTGATTTATATTTTAGCAAACCTGTCCGAAAAAAGATAATGTTTTTTTTCGCCGCCACGGAATGAAGCATTATCCGGTCAAAACAGAAAAACGTTAAGCCCGGGGTGAT
>JAAYXD010000100.1 GCA_012516065.1 Clostridiaceae bacterium | reverse complement strand
GTACTAAACATTTGGCCGCCTGACGTAACAAAGATTCTCGGAAAACAGCTTTTTGTCGTTTACGAAAAGGGCGGAAACAGCGGGAAGAAACGGAGTGCTTCGATATTTCCGCATGCTGACCGGAGATTTAATAAAACGCGTAAACAAATATTATTATTCGAGAGGTGTTGTAAATGAATTATTTCCTGACCGAGGAACAGCAGATGATAAAAGAACTCGCCGCACGCATAGCAGACGAAAAAATCGCCCCCGTGGCAATAGAATATGACCGCGAAGGAAAATTCCCGCGTGACTTAATAAAATATCTCGCCGAAGCGGACCTGTGCGGTGTATATATTGAAGAAAAATACGGAGGGCTGGGCGGAGGCGTTCTTGAAATGGCGCTTGTTGTGGAAGAATTAAGCCGCGCCTGCGGCGGTATAGCTCTCGCGTTTGCCGGTACGGGCCTTGGCACTTTCCCGATAATATTGTTCGGCACCGAAGAACAGAAGAGCAAATATCTTCCCGATATAGCGGCGGGCAAAAAGCTTGCGGCATTTGCGCTCACGGAAGCTGACGCAGGCAGTGACGCCGCCGGCATAAGAACAACCGCCGCCGCAGATGGTGATTACTACGTTCTTAACGGAACGAAACAATGGATTACAAATGGAGGAGAAGCCGATATATACACAGTTATCGCATGCACTAACCGCGAAAAGGGCGCGAGAGGCTTTTCGGCCTTTATCGTCGAAAAAGGCACTCCCGGCTTTTCATTCGGGAAAAAGGAAGATAAAATGGGCATAAGGGCTTCGGCGACATGCGAGCTTATATTCGATAACTGCAGAATCCCGAAGGAGAACCTTTTGGCAAGGGAAGGCATGGGGTTTATTGTTGCCATGAAAACACTTGACAGGACACGGCCCGGCGTTGCGGCACAGGCTCTCGGCATAGCTACGGGGGCTTTCAATGCCGCGCTGAAATACGCGAAAGAACGTGAACAGTTCGGCCAGCCGATATCTTCATTCCAGGCAATACAGCATATGCTCGCAGATATGGCTATCCAGATAGAAGCCGCAAGGTGCCTCGTATACCAGACATGCAGGCACATTGACAGCGGAGCGAAAAACATATCGAAAGAAGCCGCAATGGCAAAGGTTTTTGCCTCCGATACGGCAATGAAGGTAACAACCGACGCGGTTCAGATTATGGGCGGCTATGGATATATGAAAGAATATCCCGTCGAAAAAATGATGCGCGATGCAAAAATAACCCAGATATACGAGGGAACAAACCAGATACAGCGCAACATAATTGCGCTTGAACTGATAAAGGAATCCACCCGGGAGTGAGGCATAAATGAATATTATTGTCTGCGTTAAGCAGGTTCCAGGAACAACTGACGTAAAGATAAACAAAGAAACAAATACGATAATACGCGATGAAGCTGAGGCTATTATCAATCCTTTCGATGAATACGCAATTGAAGAGGGCGTCAGGATAAAAGAAAAAGTCGGCGGCAGCGTCACGGTATTGAGCATGGGAATACCGAAAACCGCGGAGCTTCTGCGTGAGACGATTGCGGTCGGCGTTGACGATGCGGTCCTGTTAACCGACAGGGCTTTCGCAGGCGCCGATACCCTGGCTACATCCTATACCCTTTCAATGGGAATCAGAAAGCTCGGAAATTATGATCTCATTATCTGCGGGAAACAGGCTACCGACGGCGACACGGCACAGGTTGGGCCGAGCCTTGCCGAAAAGCTCGGCATTCCGCACACCACGAATGTTCGGAAAATCGAAGAAATCAGGGAAGGCTATATCAGATGCCAGCGGATGACCGATGACGGGTACGAGGTCGTCGAGATGCCCCTCCCCGCCGTGATAACCGTCGTAAAGGAAATAAATGAGCCGCGCTACCCGTCGATAAAGGGAAAGCTGAAAGCTAAAAAATACGAAGTTAAAACTCTGAACGCCGAAGACATCGGAGCCAATCTGAACCTTTGCGGGTTGAACGGTTCTCCCACGCGCGTGATAAAAACATTTACGCCGGTGCATGAGATAAAAGCCGAAATGATTGAAGGCACTGCCCGCGAGCAGGCGGAAAAACTCGCGGACAAATTACTCGCGATGCGGTTTGTAAAATGCAGGTAATTTAATACGAAGCTTAAGAATATCCTGTTTGAAAGCAGTCGGAAAGGTAAAGGAGCTTATTAATATGACCGGAATTGAAATATCAGCCGAAAAATGTGTCGGATGCAGACTTTGCATAAAGGAATGCATGTTCAATGCAATAGAAATAAAAGATAAAAAGGCCGTAATCAACGAGAACTGTTCTTTGTGCGGGGCTTGTGTCCCGTCTTGCAAATTTGACGCGATACGGATTGAGAGTGATAAAAAGCAAGAAACTGTTGACATAACGGAATATAACGGCGTATGGGTATTCGCCGAACAGAAGCGCGGCGCCGTTTCCCAGGTAGCGTTTGAACTTCTCGGAGAAGGACGTAAACTCGCCGACGCGCTGTCGGTGCCTCTGTCCGCCGTTTTATTCGGCAGCAATCTGCAGGACGAGGCCAATAAACTTATAGCATACGGCGCCGACAATGTTTATTATGTGGATCATCAGTCGGTTGAGCATTACAATGACGAATCGTATACTGATATTTTCGTGCAGCTTATAAAGAAATATAAGCCTGAAATTGTTTTAATAGGCGCGACGACGTACGGCCGCTCGCTCGCTCCAAGAGCGGCGTCCCGCCTGAATACCGGGCTGACGGCGGACTGCACGGGCCTCCGGATTGACCCGGAAAAAAGGCTTATGCTTCAAACGCGCCCCGCGTTCGGCGGCAATCTGATGGCAACTATAATATGCCCGGACCACAGGCCCCAGATGGCGACTGTAAGGCCGAAAGTAATGAAGCCGCTCGAACCGGATTATTCGCGGAACGGTGAAATAATACATCCTGATGTAATTATACCCGCGGATGTAAAAACGAAAGTGCTTGACTCGGTTCAAACCGTTTGTGAAACCGTCAGCCTGACCGAGGCCGACATCGTGGTATCAGGCGGAAGAGGCCTGGGAGAAGCGAAAAACTATGCTTTGGTTGAAGAGCTTGCGCGGGTGCTTGGAGGCGCTGCGGGAGCATCCCGTGCAATAGTAGACGCAGGCTGGGTCGATTACAGCCGCCAGGTAGGTCAGACAGGAAAAACCGTCGGGCCAAAGGTCTATTTCGCGTGCGGAATCTCCGGGGCGGTACAGCATCTTGCCGGCATGTCGTCCTCTGATATTATAATAGCGATAAATAAAAATCCCGACGCTCCTATTTTCAAAATAGCAACTTACGGGATTGTCGGAGATGTTTTGGAAGTACTTCCCGAACTTATTAAAAAATTCAGGGAAAGACTGGACTGATCGAAAAACAGCGTCAATATTCAAACATTGGCCTCTGCTTTCTTAACGAAATACTGAGAATAATTCCTATCGCCATGAAATTGGTTATAACCGAACTTGGTCCGTAGCTGATAAACGGAAGCGGAATGCCCGTTACAGGCATAAGGCCTATTGACATTCCTATATTCTCAAAAAAATGCGCGAAAATCATTGCGACATAGCCCATAACCATCAGGGCACCGTACCTTTCGCGGGAAAACCACGCTATGTATATGCAGCGGGCAAAAAATGCAAGAAAAAGAATTATCAGCAGTGCCGCGCCGAAAAATCCCAATTCCTCGGCAACAACGGAAAAAATAAAGTCAGTATGAGCAAACGGAACGGATTTTGCCGCCCATCCTTTGCCCAGGCCCCTTCCCCATAACTGCCCCGATCCGGCATACTGTATTGACAGCCTTACCTGGTAATTTTTGCCGAGGGGATCAGCCTCCTTGTTGAAAAAACTGTAAAAGCGGTCCTGGATATGGCTCGGGAATAATTGATAAAGGCCCGTATAATATACAAGCGGAATGCTGAAAATTGCAGCTCCCGAACCGATTAAAATATACTTGTACGGGAGGCCCGCGAAAAATACCATGCATATGAATATAAACAAATAAACGAGGCATGTCCCATAATCCGGCTGCAAAAATACGAGAAAAACCGGCAAGACCGCATAAAATATCAATTTAAGGTAATTGTACTTTCCGGTTTTCATTACAATATTCTCAAGGTACAGAGCGGATATCATTACAAAAGTTATTTTGCCAAGCTCCGACGGCTGATAAGAAATAATACCGAGGTCGAGCCATGCCTGGGAACCCGTTTCTTCAGCCCCATACCCTATAAAAAGCACAAGAATAAGAAGAAGCGTAGAAAAACCATAAGCGATAAACCCCAATATCCGCAAATCCTTATAATCAATAAGGCTTAATATTATCATGCAGACAAAGCCTATGCATACACCGACCCCCTGCTTTATCAGAAGGCTGGGGTTGTTCAGGTGCTTCGAAACGCTCCACATAATAACCATTCCGAAAACATTTAAAGCTATCACAATTAACAGCAGCAGCCAATCATAATGTTTTACCTTATTCAGACCCTGGCTTTTTTCAACATGCAGCATGAATTATCGAAAATCCCTCTTTCCCGGAAAAAATACCGTATTATTGCACACAGCAAGGCTTTATCCGTTTTTATCACCGGTTTCATTTTCAACGGGAGCTGTTTGATCAGGTTCAGCGTTGTCCGCATCATTTTTGTCTTCTTCATTCCTTATTTCATCATCGCTTACTGCGGCATCTTCGCTTTTTTCATCGTACTTACCCTCTGCGTCATCTTCGCCGTTTGCCCCGTTTTCCGTGCCGCCGGACATATTTTTTTCATCGCTTGGCTCATTGATAGCATCAAGTATATCCCTGTACGCGCTCGGCTCGTATCCGGCATCTTCCTGTTCCGGCGCCTTGATACGGATCCGCCTCAGAATGAACACCGCGGTAAAAGTAATAACAAATATTAGTCCGAGCAGCAGGTTTATATTAACATCGCCTATTTTCATATCCAAACGGAGCCTGTCTATTAAAAATCTCGCCCCGCCGTATAATATCATGTATAACGAGAAAACTTCACCGTCCAGCTTTTTCCTCTTTCTGAACCACAGGAGAACGAAAAACGCCGCCAAATTCCATAATGATTCATACAGGAAAAGAGGATGAACCGGATCACTATTATTAATCGTTTTCTGAATAATGTTGCCTGTCATTCCCCACGGCAGATCAGTGTTCGGGCCGAAAAGTTCCTGATTTACGAAGTTGCCCCACCTTCCTATCACTTGTCCGAGCACAAGATAAACAACGATGTGATCAAGTATTTTCAAAGTGCTGATTTTTTTAATGCGGCAGAAAATATAAATAGTTATTATTCCGAATATAATCCCGCCGTATATGGCAAGTCCTCCATGCCATATTTTATATATTTCGGCGGGATTATATCTGTATTGATTCCAGTTCACAATAACATAAAACAATCTTGCCCCAATTATGCCTATCGGTGCTGTAATAAGTATCAAATCAATCATATTATCGCGGTCAATTCCATATTTGCTGCAGTCTTTCAGTATACCGATTACTATGACCAGAAACGCCAATGCGGTAATAACACCGTACCAGTAGACGGTAAACGTGCCTAAAAACGTATCTATTGAAAATAACACCGGGTCTATTTCAAAACGAAGGCCTAATTTAGGAAATTGAATCCAATAATCATTCATGCTTCTCCCTCACATTCTTTATAATTTACCCTGTTTATACTTTCTTTTCAGGTATTTTACCATTGCACCGGCACGTTTTCAACCGCCGCGGGGCTTCAGCCGTCACTTAACGGGCCAGATTACGGACAAAGCCGGCTCTAACTCAAAATGGCTGTGAAATATTTCTTCAGTATCGGAAAACGTAAGCTCTTCATATACTTTCGCGTGATCGAAATAGTCCGCGCCCTTAAAATAAAGCGGGATAAAATTATGCGAGATATTTTCGGGAGAATTAAGGCTTCGTATAAACCTGCCTTCATGCGCGTTTTTTATTCTCGCAAAGCTCTCTTTGTCGAGCCCTTCTTTTTTTGTTTTTTCAAGAGTTTCGTTTATTCTCTCGTATACCCTGACAGGTTCGTTTGATTGTCCTCCCCAGGCGGAAAAGCCGTATAAGCCCTCAAGCATCACTTCACTTCCGAACGTTTGGTTAATCAGGCCCTCATCATATAACTCGTTATACAATTTAGAGCTTTTTCCCATCAGCATTGAAAGTATAATTTCGATTGCGACTTTTCTTTTCAGCAGATCGTACCCGAATACATTTGAGTTGTCTTTGATTCCCATCTGGAACTGGGGCATCGAAACGGCGAGTTTCTTTTCCACGACCCGTTTGTTGTGGTGCTTCGGCTCGTCCGGGAATATGCTTTCTATTTTACCCGGATTATCTTTATGCTCAATTCCTTTTTCGACCATATTAAACACCGACTGCGGTTCAACATCGCCCACCACGAGAATAATCATGTTGGAAGGATGGTAAAAAGTATTGTAACACAAAAGCAGCGTCTCTTTCGTGATTTTCGAAATGCTGTCTATTGTGCCTGCAATATCAATTTTCACGGGATGATTAACATAAAGAGCGTCCAAAAGATTAAAAAACACACGCCAATCGGCATTGTCTTCATACATTTTGATTTCCTGCCCGATAATTCCCTTTTCCTTTTCAACACTCTCGTCGGTAAGGTACGGGTGCTGAACATAATCTATAAGCAGGCGGAAGTTCTCTTCAAAATAATCCGTACAGGAAAACAGGTAAACGGTCTGCGTAAAACTTGTGTACGCGTTTGGCTCCGAACCCAGCTTCGAGAATTTATCCATTACGCTTCCATCTTCCTGCTCAAAAAGCTTGTGTTCAAGAAAATGCGCTATTCCGTCAGGGACATGGGTTTCGTTTTTTTGGCCAGGAATTATAAACGTGTTGTTAACCGAACCGTAATACGTAGCGAATGTCGCGTATTTTTTATTATATCCCTTTTTGGGAATTACAAATGCCTTTAAGCCGCTTGGATGATCGTAGCAAAATATTTTTTCCTGTATGCGTTCAAAATCTTTAACTTTCATAATTTTCACCTCATCTGCGAGTTTTCTTCCGATAATGATGTAAGGAAATATACCGTATCCGGTGTAATTCTTTCGGCTATTCTGACTACCTCCTGTTTACCGACTTCAAGCAGTCTTTCCAGGAATGTATCAATGCTTTCATTTATATTTGAAATGTGCTGGCTCAGGAAAAAGTCGACCATCGCTCCCTGGCTGTCCTGCATTGATTTCAGTCCCGTTTCGAAGGTCTTCTTCGTAGCATCCATTTCAAAATCGGAAATATCCCCGTTTTTAATGGCTGCCAACTGCTCATTTATAACTTTTTCCGCCTTTTCCCTGTTGGAAATATCTATTCCGCTGCATACAACCATCAATCCTTTAAATTTTTCAAGTCTGGAAAACGCGAAATACGCCATGCTTTCCTTTTCTCTCACATTTTGGAACAGCTTCGACTGAACCCCGCCGCCGAGGATTCCGTTATATACGGCAAGGGGATAATAATCGGGACTGTTTGCTTCGGTCTGCGTTCTGAAGCCTAAACAAAGCTTCCCCTGGCTTATATCCATCGGCTCTTCAATTCTCTTCACTTCCGTTATTTCTTTTTTAACCTGCGGAACAATAATGTTTCGGATATTATTCCTTTGAATCGAGTCAAATTTATCGACGAACGTTTTTATTTCATAATCGCTTACATTACCTGAAATATAAACATATACCGGGCTTTCGCAGAGAAGCGCCGTGTAATCTTCGTAAACTTTTTCGCGCGTAAGCGCTTTCGCGCTTTCCTCATCACCGTCTTCATAAACGGCAAATGGTTCATCCTTGCACATTTCTTCCATGCAGCGCAGCATTGAATAATGTATTTTGTCATTCACCCGGCTTTTTATCCTCTGAATAAGGTTTCCCTTTTCCTGTTCGAAATAATTATTGTTGAATGTCCCGTTTTCAAGCGCCGGTTTTGTTATTATATCAATGACAAGGCTTCCGATTTCATCAAAAAGTTTTGTCTTTCCTGCGGTATACTGGTCCGAAACAAAATCGGCACTGAAATGGATTATCTGGTTTTCCCCTTTTTTCATAACATCAGCGCTTAATCCGGCACCGTAAAGCTCTTCAAGGCGCATCGCAAGCTTCTGCTGATCAGGGTAATTTTTGCTTCCCCTTTTCAGCACGAATGGAATAATGGCATTGCTTGCGGCTTTTTCCCTGTTAAGCGGTTCAATAAAAAAAACATCAATTCTGACGGTTTTAAATTTATCGGATTTAATATGGAAAAATGAGATACCGTTTTTTTCATAAACCTTTTCTGCCGAAACGGATTCCAATTTTGCCGCCAATTTTATCATCCTTTCCTCTTAAGCCTTTAAAAATTTTTTCCTTCCTGACTATTAATCCCCAAACAGACCAACAGTAATACATAAAATATGCGTGACGGTTATATTAAAAAGTATATCTGCCTGCCATGAATAACCATATTATATCATGATTTTATTCAGCCGGATACCGGCTGAATAAAATCATGATATAATGCTCTCGGGCACCCGTT
>JAAYXD010000276.1 GCA_012516065.1 Clostridiaceae bacterium | reverse complement strand
GATTTATATAAAGAAAGATTGATTGTCATTGATCTGCCGTCACACAGGCAAATATTCCCGCAGCTGAACATTGATTTCAATAAAAGGCTGGCTGAAATCATAAAAGGGAAAAGAAAAGCGCTGGCAACGGATTACGGTTTTCAAAAAAGGTGGATTATCAACTGCATGGAAAATTTCGGTACCGTGCTCAAAACGCCCAATATTATTCTGAATAAAAAAGGCAGGTTCAGAAACGTACCGGCCGTTCTCGTGTCCGCAGGTCCTTCGCTTAATGATGATATTGAAAATATTAGGTATATTAAAGAAAACAAACTTGCTTACATCATCAGTGTAGGCTCGGCAATAAATACGCTTCTCTATCATAATATTTATCCGGACGCGGTGACATCATACGATCCGAAAGTCGACAACCAGAAGGTTTTCGCGAAAGTGAGTGAAGCGGGGATAACGGAAATACCGATGATATTCGGCACGAGTATAGGTTATGAGACACTGAATCAATATCCGGGGAAAAAATATCACATGATAACAAGCCAGGATACGGTTGCTTCTTATTATTTGAAAAGCGAAAACTTTGAAGTTCTCGATATCGTCCGAGATGCTCCTTCAATAGCGGTAGTAACGCTTCAATTGCTGTACTATATGGGCTTTAGTCCCGTTATTCTTGCCGGGCAGAACTTCGCTTTCAGAGGGGAAAAACGCCATTCGGAAGGAGTTTACTACAGTAAGGAAGTAACAGACAGCGAAATTGAAAAAGGGTTAACTGTAAAGGATGTTTATGGAAACGAAATATTGACCAATGAAGTTTTTAACTCAATGCGTCTTCAAATGGAGCGTTTTATAAAGATGACATCGGGGATAGAGGTTATCAATACAACCAGGGGAGGGGCAAAAATTGAAGGTACCGAATTTATTGAACTCGATAAACTTATTGAAGACAGGTTAAGAGAGAAGGTTGTGGAAGAAAACTGGCTGGAAATGGATGAAACGCGTTATGACGCGGAATATCTGTACGACCGCATGAAAACAATGAATAAAGAATATGAAGAAGCTAAAAGGATAACCAAAAACTATAAAAGTGTGCTTGAAAAAATAAGAAAATTAATGAAAACAAGAAATTTGCAGGAACTGGAGAGAACGTACGTTAAGCTTGACGAACAGCTTAACAAAATTGAGAAGAACGATTTTTACAGAACGTTTATACTCCCGATGAACCGTGTGGAGTATAAGCTGCTGACCGACAATATAGATGATTTTAATAAAGAAAAAGATCCTTTCAGAAAAGCTGAAAGAGTATTAAAAGCATTCGGCGATTTTATCACTATTTGCAGCCATGACATTGAAGTGGTAAAACCGATTTATGATCGCATGAATGAGGCTGTTATGGAATACTGCGGAGGTATCGCGAAATGAATAACATGTTTTGTATTGTATGCGGCAGTCAGAAACTGAAATTGGTTAAGCATTCCGTAAGGGATTACGACGATGTTGATGTCTATCAGTGCCAATGCTGCGGGCACCGGTTTTTACATCCGCTGCCAGATGAGAACCGGCTTCAGGCGTACTATGATCAGGATACTCAGACTAAAGCGGTATATAACAGTAAAAGTATTAATCTTCGGAAAATAATGGCGAATTCACGTTATGACACGGCCAGAAGAGTAGAATTATTACATAAGGAGACGAGTAACAATAAGCAGCCATTAGTTCTCGAAATTGGCTGCGGGTATGGTTTTTTCATCAGAGAAACCGAGAGATTGGGTTATAACATTGAGGGGATTGAAATCAGTGCTTCAAGAAGGCGGATAGCGAGGAGGCTGTGCAACAGTGATATATACCATTATAACCTTGTAAATGAGATTCCGGACGAAATGATTGGCAAATATGATGTAATTGTTATGTTTCAGGTACTTGAACATATACCGGAGCCTGTATTATTCCTGAAGAATGTTGGAAGATTGCTGAAAAAGACAGGAAAATTAATTATTGAGGTACCGAATCTTGACGATCATTTACTTAACTTAAACGAAGAATATTTTAATTTTTTCTACCAGACCGCGCATGTTTCATACTATTCGCCAAAATCATTGAGGATACTTCTCGGAAATTGTGGTTATAAAAGTGTTGATATTACAGGCTGTCAAAGATACAGTATTGTAAACATGATGAATTGGATAATAAACCGTAAGCCGCAGATTGACGCGCCGGCATATATGGCTTCAGACGGGATACGATGGCTGGATGATTACTATAAGCAAAAGCTCATAAATGAACTTAAGTCAGATACTATTATAGCAATAACATCAAAATAAGGGGGTTAAAGATATGTATAAAAAACCTGTGATCATTGCTGAAGTCGGATGCAACCATATGGGGGATTTCAACATAGCAAAAGAGTTTATAGAAATGGCGCATATATTCTGCAAAGTGGATTGGGTAAAGTTTCAGAAAAGAAATCCGAAAGAATGTCTGACCGAAGAACAATATAACTCTCCGCACCCAACTGAGTGGCATTCTTACGGGAAGACTTACGGAGAGCACAGGGAATTCCTGGAATTTAATATAGAGCAGCACAGAGAGCTGAAAGCTTACTGCGAAAAATTCGGATTAATCTACAGTACTTCAGTTTGGGATATGACTTCCGCGAAAGAAGTTGCGCAGTTAAATCCTGTAGCGATAAAAATTCCTTCTGCCTGTAATACACACTACGAAATGCTGGACTGGCTGTGCAAAAATTATAACGGGGAAATCCATGTATCCCTCGGCATGACTACACGTGACGAAGAAGAAGCGCTTATAGCGTTCTTTGAGAAAAGAAACCGCAACAAGGATGTTATTCTTTATGCGTGCACTTCCGGATATCCTGTGCCGGCGGAGGATGTATGTCTGCTTGAAATAACAAGGATTAAAGAAAAGTACGGCCATAGAGTAAAGGACATAGGTTTTTCGGGACACCATAACGGAATTGCGCTTGATATAGCTGCTTACACGCTTGGAGCGAACTATATAGAAAGGCATTTTACGTTGAACAGGACATGGAAGGGAACGGATCATGCGGCTTCCCTGGAGCCGGATGGATTGCGAAGACTGGCGAGAGATTTAAGAAATACCCATATAGCCTTAAGCTATAAAAAGGAAGAAATACTTGAAATAGAAAAACCGCAGAGGGAAAAGCTGAAATATATCAGGACAAAATATTTAAAATAACCAGCATATACCAGTAAATATGGAGTGTTTTATATGGCTTATAAAAACGTAGCGTTTATCCCACTGAGGGCCGGAAGCAAATCAATACCGAATAAGAATATCAAGCCGATGAACGGGAGGCCGTTGGTGTACTGGGTACTTGATCCGGCCGTGAAGTGCGAGTATATAGACAAAATTTTCGTATCTACGGACGGCCAGGTAATTAAGCAGGTTGTGGAAGAATATGATTCAGACAAGGTAATTGTTATCGGAAGATCTGAAGAAACCGCCCGCGATGAGTCGTCTACCGAATCCGCAATGCTTGAATTCGCGGAGAAATATGAATTTGAAAATATAGTTCTTATTCAAGCCACTTCTCCTCTTTTGGAAAAGCATGATCTGGACAAAGGGTTCGAGCTGTTCTTCAGCGGAAAGTATGACAGCGTTTTGTCCGCGGTGAGGCAAAAAAGGTTTATATGGACGGAAAACGAAGAAGGAAGTTACTCCCCTCAAAACTATGATGTACAAAGAAGACCACGAAGGCAGGAGTTTGAAGGATTTTTCGTCGAAAACGGAGCGTTTTACATTACTTCAAAGCAGCGGTTGGTTGACACAAAATGCAGGATTTCAGGCAGGATTGGATTAGTTGAGATGGCCGAGGAGTCGTATTTTGAGATTGACAGCATGCACGACTGGAATATTGTTGAGATTTTGTTAAGAAGAATAAAATCGGTGGAAAGTAATGAAATGCATCAGTCAATAAAAAATATTAAGCTCGTGATAACGGACAGTGACGGTGTTTTAACGGACGGCGGCATGTATTATTCCGAAGACGGAAACGAATTAAAAAAATTCAATACTAAGGACGGCATGGCAGTACAGCTTTTAAACGAGATTGGAGTAAAAACGGTAATTATAACGGGTGAAAGCCTGGAATTAATAAGCAGGAGAGGCAAAAAACTGAATGTTGACGGGGTTTACCTCGGCATTAAGGAAAAAGCACGGCTTGTGAAAAAACTGGCCGAAGATTACAATATAGAATTAAGTGAAATAGCATATATAGGGGATGACATTAACGATTTGGAATCGATAAAAATGGTCGGGTTCGGGTGTTCCGTCTCGGACGGGATTAGCGAAGTAAAAGAAGCGGCACGGTACGTAACAAAAGCAAAGGGCGGAGAAGGCGCTTTAAGAGAAGTTGCGGACCTGATAATAAATGCAAAAACATATTATTCCCCAACCATAAAATGTTAAATTCATCGATGTTTTTTTCCGATATAATTAATGAGGAATCGATATGGAGGGATCCGATATGAGAGTTGAAAGCATGGATGCGTCAAAACAGTTGATAGAACGGACTTTGGAAAAGTCGGTCCATATTCAAAGCCAACAAAAGACATTTCCTGTCAATAACAAGGGAGAAAACACATCTGATAATCTGGAGCTTACCGAATCGATTTCGGAAAAGATGCTTACAGGCATTGTAAAAGAAGCAAATAAGGCACTTGTGGCTGCTCAGCGCGAGTTAGAGTTTTCAGTGCATGAAAAAACAAAGGATATAATTGTCCGTGTAATTAATACGGAAACAAAAGAAGTAATTCGTGAAATACCTCCAGAAAAAATCCTGGATCTTGTTGCAAGTATCCTGGAAATGGCCGGATTACTGGTAGATGAGAGAAGGTGATTCAATGATAATTAATACAAATTTCAGGTTATCCGGCCTTGCATCGGGTCTGGATACCGAGCAAATGGTTAAGGATTTAATGGCGGTTGAAAGAATACCACTGACAAGGCTGGAACAGCAAAAACAGCTTACGCTGTGGCGGCAGGAAGCATACCGGGAGATTACAAATACGCTGCGTGCATTCAGGGAAAAATTTTTCGACATAACAAAACGGAGCACCTATCTTCTTTCCGATAATACATTTAAAGTATTCAAAGCGATATCTACGGGTAAAGAATATGTAACCGCAAGCGGCACGTCGATGGCAGAGGTCGGGAGCCACACCGTAAAGGTATTGCAGCTTGCTACTGCGGATAAAGCCGTAAGTAATGCACCGGCATCTAAAGCGATTACGGGTGAAGTTGCTGAATTTAATCTTGCCGGCGAAAGCATACTCGTATCGCTGGACGGGGTTACAAAAGAGATAGAACTTGCGGATTATGATAACCTTGCGGACTTAATCGGTGATCCGGATAACGGGCTTCAAAAGCTGCTTAACGATGCTTTCGGCGAAGGCAAAATTATTGTCGGCGTATCGGACGGGAAGCTTCAATTGACAACTGCGGGCGGAGCATCAAAACTGCAGTTGTTTTACGGTACAAAGGGCACCGAAGGGCTCGAGTCCCTCGGTATTTCAAACGGCGCTTCGAACCGTATCTCGACGAACGCTACTCTTATTGCGCTAAAAGACCAGCTTGCACAAACCCTTGTTTTTGATGGAAACGGAAACGTCTCTTTTACGATAAACAATAAAACGTTTACGTTTTCGGAAAACGATACGCTGTCAAGTATTATGGCTGCGATAAACAACAGCGCCGAAGCAAATGTTTTAATCAGGTACGATGAGGTTACGGACACGTTCACGTTAACCGCGAAACAAACCGGCGCAGGGGATAATATACGGATATCGGAAACAGACGGTAACTTTTTATCTGCGATTGGAATAACGGGCGTAACATCGGAAGGTGTTGACGCAATCGTGGAAATAGATAACGTAACGATTACGCGAAGCTCGAATACCTTCGTCGTAAATGGCATTGAGTACACGCTCAGGAAAGTTCATGATGCCGACAGCGACGGGGAAACAATAACCCTCGAACAGGATGTTGACTCCGTTGTTAATGTCATTAAGACCTTTGTCGAAGAGTACAACAAGCTTGTTGATATGATCAACACGAAACTCTCGGAGGAATATGACCGCGAGTATCTTCCTTTGACGAAGGAACAGAGGGAAGCAATGACGGACAGGGAAATTGAACTATGGGAAAAAAGGGCGAAAACGGGCCTTCTTCGCAATGATCCGATACTGCAGAAAATCCTGTCCGATATGAGAATGGCTTTGATTGAACCAATCGAAGGGGTTGGAATAAGCCTCGCGTCAATAGGAATAACTTCAAAATCATACCATGACAAGGGTAAACTGTATATAGACGAAGACAAGTTAAGACAGGCAATTATCAACAGACCCGACGATGTAATGAACCTTTTTAAAAAGCAGTCGGAGTCAGTTCCCCATTACACCAGGACTCTGACGGCGGAAGAGCGTTCTGTTCGTTATAAGCAGCAAGGTTTATTCCAGAGGTTATCGGACATTATTGAAGATAACATTTCAACGCTCCGTGACAACAACGGAAGAAAAGGAATCCTTCTTGAAAAAGCAGGAATACAGGGTGATGTTACGGAGTTTAACAGCAGTTTGGAGAGGGAAATTAATACATACGATAAGAAAATCAATGAACTGACCAGAAAGCTTTATATAAAAGAAGAGAATTATTACAAACAGTTTGCCGAGCTGGAAAAATACATGAGCCGCATGAATGCGCAGATGGACTGGCTTTACTCGCAGTTATCGGGGATGAAATAAAAACAAAGCGCATTTATCTATATCGGTTTATGGGAGGACAAACAGCTTATGAATGTTTCAGGATATAATCAATACAAGGAAAACAGCGTGTTGACGGCTCAACCTGAGGAACTGACGCTGATGCTGTATAACGGGCTCGTTAAATTTATAATGAAAGCGCAGCAGGCTTTATCAAAAAAAGACCTGGAGGGAGCGCATAACAATATAATAAAATCGCAGAATATCGTAGTTGAGCTTATTTCATCACTGGATAAAAGCTACGAGATATCAAACGGCCTGATGCTGTTGTATGACTATATGTACCGCAGGCTTGTAGAGGCAAATGTTAAAAAAAGCGCGGAAATTCTTGATGAGATGCTGGACTTCTCAAAACAGCTTCGCGATACATGGGAACAGGCGATGAAGCTGTACAAGCATCCGCCTAAAAAAAGCGCAGCAGCGGTGGCGGGAAGCTGACCGCTGATAAAACTTCTTCCTTTCCCGTAAAACTGTTACAGCGCGTTCATATTGATGGAGGATGTAGATGCAGGAACAGCAAGTATTGAACCAGATGGTGGCATTGTCCGCGAAAAAGCTTGAGATGCTGACCGAGCTTAAGAAGCTTTCGGAAAAACAGAGAAAGGCTTTCCAGGACAATGATATTGCCGCCGTTGAGCCTATATTGAATAAAAAGGATGAAATTATCAGCTATATCCGAAAACTCGATGATGCGTTTTTAAAAGCTTCGGGGACGCTTAAGGAAATGCTTCGCATTGAGAAACTTGACGAGCTTTCGAAGTTTGAACTCGACGGGAGAGATGAACTGAAGCGCCTGATAGCCGATATAACCGATGTCGTTGAATCGATAATCAAAATCGAGCAGGATTCGCATAATAATGTTTCAGACATGAAAAACGAAATATCGGGAAAAATAAAAAGTGTAAACGCCGGGAAGAAAGCTGCTAAAGCGTATAATATAAAACCTTACGAAACCCCTTCATATTTTTTCGATCGAAAGAAGTAAAAAGCATAAAAAGAAATGCCGGACATAATAATTAATTAAGGCTTATTTAACCGGTTTTAAACTAACGGATATACCGTTCGTTATCCGGGTATTACGGAATGGGGAATCGTAACTGTGCTTTTTGCTCCGGCTTTTTATCGATACGGGTTGATTGAAATAACATTGGCCGGTTTGATAACCGGTATCACGGGAACAGGGATAGGCGGTTTAACCGCTTTTTTTCCGTCTACGATGTCTAACAGGGTCCAAAGCACTCTCCTCGAATTTACGACGGGCCTTATGATCAGCACGGTGTGTATGGAACTATTGCCCGAGGGCTATAAAACCGCCGGGTTCACGTATACAACCATTGGGCTCGTTATAGGAATAATTCTCATTATTGCGCTCGACGAGTATATCAAGTTCTTTGTAAAGAAAAGAGGCGGAAACGCTGTTACGCTTTCCGGCTGGATGGTAGTATTTGCGGTATCGCTTCACAATCTTCCGGAAGGCTTTGCGGTTGGAGCGGGATTCCAAACCGGGGCCACTGTTGGATTGACGCTTTCTGTAGCGATACTGCTGCACGATATTCCCGAGGGAATGGCAATGGCTATTCCGTTAAGGATAGGAAAAATGAAACCGGTTAAAGCTTTTGCCGTTACGCTGCTGTCGGCGGTTCCGATGGGAGTCGGCGCTTTTGCCGGCGCGGCTTTCGGAAGCATTTCCGATGTTTTTTCCGCTGTCTGCATTGGTACCGCCGCGGGAGCGATGCTGTATGTTAGCCTCGGAGAACTGATAAACAAATCCCGTTCATTATATAAAGGCAGGATACCCCTTGCGGGAAACCTGGCCGGCATTCTTGCGGGAGCGCTGATCTCTTTTCTGGGATAAGGAATGCATCAAATACCGCTGTAAACTAAGGCTCAACGTCAAATGTTGGGGTTGAACCAAGTAAAATGGAGTAGCATATGAATTATTGGCAGGCGATCATGTTTGGTCGTCTGCCTTTTTATGTATAAATTTAAGCCATAGCATACAATATTCTTTTAAGAATCTTT
>JAAYXD010000099.1 GCA_012516065.1 Clostridiaceae bacterium | reverse complement strand
TAATATGGCTTTACCGGAAAGTCGTAGGGCTTTCCTATTTTATTGAGCAGGTGTTATTCGGCTGATAGAGACATGGTGTATCTTCCGCCTTGTTAATAAGAGGTGTTGTCAGGTTATGCGGGGAGAACGAAGGATAAACATTTTCGTAGGGCTTTTAATAATTATACTTGCTTCTGCGGGCATAGTATTTTTACTTTCTAAATTATTTGAAGATTTTTCTGCCGACAGCGGCAAAAAAACAGCTGTAAATACCCCGACGCAGGCTGCTGATGAAAATCCTCAGGCAAGTACACCTGCAGTTTCCCCAACCTCTGCTGCGGAACAAACACCGATTCCAACTCCTACTCCGGAGCCGACACCGACTCCCGTGCCGGAACCTGAATATGTCCCCGTAAAAGGCTTGTATCTGACCACCAGTACGGTGGGGTCTCCACAAAGACTTCAGCATTATGTCGATTTGGCGAACAGAACCGAAATTAATGCATATGTCTTTGACATAAAAGACGACTACGGAATAATTTGTTATGAAACTAACGTTCCGTTAGCCGTAAAGCATGGCACGTGGGAAAAGAAATATGATGTTAAGGAAGTTCTGCGCATACTGCATGATAACGGGATCAGGGCAATAGGCAGGATAGTATGCTTCAACGATCCCACGATGCCTCTTAAAGAACCGGGATTGTCATTAAAAAATCCGGACGGGAGCGTATTCAAAGTTCGATTAAACAACTCGCATCTTGCATGGCTTGATCCGTCAAACAAAGAAGCGTGGCAGTACTTGATTGATATCGCAAAGGAAGCGTCCGAGCTTGGTTTTGATGAGATCCAGTATGATTATGTCCGTTTTCCGGAAACAACGAATTTTAAATATGATATGAGTTATCTTGCAAAAGAAAAAAGCGAGTATATAAACGAGTTTATGCAGGAGTCGGTAAATCAGCTTCCCGGTGTTATTTTTTCGGCGGATATATTCGGCAGTATATGCCTCCAGAGCAAAGACGCAGGCGGTATAGGCCAGACCCTTGAGACAATAAGCGCGATATTCCCTTACATATCACCTATGATATATCCGTCGCATTTCGCCAACAACAGTACAACCCATTACACAGGCAACGGAGTGGGAACGAATATAAACGGCGTGCTGTATCCGAAACCCGATTTAGAGCCGTATAATGTAGTTTACAACAGCCTTCTGATAACCAGGAACAGGCTTGAGAAAGCAGGTTTGGATATAAGGGTAAGGCCGTTTTTGCAGGGTTTTACAGCAAATACGTATCTTGAGGAAGGATATTATATGGAATACGGGGTAGAAGAGTACAGGGCCCAGATTAAGGCTGTCTATGATGCCGGATATTCCGAATGGCTGTTCTGGAATTCAAGGAACACTTATGTGGAAGATGCGTTTTTACCGGAATAAATATTTGCTTAAGTATGTCTGCTTGATTATATTGGAGGTTGTCAGCTAATGGAAAACGATAAAAACGAAAATACTGAAGAGATAAAAAATATGGATGAACAGGAAGCTCAGGTGAATAAGAGCGATCAGGAAAGTGAAGGAAAAAGGCCTGTTTTACCGATTCTTTTGACTATTGCGGTTGTATTATCATTGTCGCTGCTTGGATATTTCGCGTGGAAAACCGGGCAGAATCCGTCAAACCCGGGTGATGAACCTCAGGATTACACATTATTAACTCCAACGGCTGTTCCGACTAATGCCCCGACGGCTGTACCGGATGTAGCGCCGACCGCTGTTCCGACGCAGGAACCGACCCCGGAACCTACGGTTACGCCGAAACCCACACCGATCCCAAAACTTGAGTTTAAACCGGTAAAGGCGTTGTATTTGCCTCCCGGTTCGGTTCAGAACAGTGAAAAAATTGATCATTATATAGATCTGGCGAACCGTACCGAAATTAACGCTTATGTAATTGATATCAAAGGCGATGACGGTATGATTATGTATAAGTCGGAAATAGATATTGTGAAAGAAGCCGGCATATACATGAAGTATCTGGATCTCGCGGAGTTAATTAAAAAATTCCATGATAACGATATCCGTGTTATCGGCCGGTTAGTTACGTTTAAGGATTCAAAGATGGCTGCATACAAACCTGAATGGGCGATACACAATAACGGGGAGGTTTTCAAGCAGCCCGAATCAAGTGGTTATTCTCTTTGGCTTGATGCAACAAAACGCGAAACCTGGGAATATATTGCCGATATTGTCGAAGAAGCCATAAGCCTCGGTATTGATGAAATACAATTTGATTATGTCAGGTTTCCGGAAACATCACTTTATAAATACCAGTTGGCTAACCTTGAGGAGGGTAAGGAACGGCGCGAATATATCGAGGGGTTTTTGGCATACGTACGCAGCCGTGTTCCCGAAGGGACGATACTGTCGGCGGATATATTTGGAATGCCTATGATTTCAACGAGGGACTATGGGGAAATAGGGCAGACACTTGAGACAATCGGAAAAGATCTTGACTATATTTCGCCGATGATTTATCCGTCCCATTATGCAAACGACGCACCGCGCGGCGTAATGTCCAACAAGGTCGGGCAGGTAATTAACGGGATTAAATTCACACATCCCGATCTTAAGCCCTATGAAGTAGTATACAATACGCTTATAGTAGGCAAAGAGAGGATTGAAGCGATCGAAGGGTATAACCTGAAATGCCGCCCGTATATCCAGGGATTTACGGCTTCCTATTTGCCTGACGGTTATTGGATGAAATACGGCGTTGAACAGTATCGTGCCCAGATCCAGGCGGTATATGACGCCGGATATGAAGAATGGATATTCTGGAATGCAAGAAGTGAATATGTGGAAGAGGCGTTTTTGCCCGAGGGCGAAGAGTAAGCTGTTGACGGAGTAATTCCTGCACGCTGCTGTTTTTGGAGAACGGATTATAAGAGAACTGCCTGCGGTGGTGAAGCGAAAGCGCTTCTTTATTTCGTTGTGCATGGGAAGGATGATTTTTGATGAGTTGGATTGAAGCCATTATTCTTGGAATTGTACAGGGCTTTACCGAATTTCTCCCGGTTAGCAGTTCCGGGCATCTGGTCCTGCTGCAAAAGATATTCAACGTGGAAGAAGGCGCACTGAGCTTTAGCATTGCCCTACATTTTGCAACCCTTATCGCAGTGGTGGTCGTTTACCGTGAAAAAATATTTGCAATGCTGCGCAGCCCATTCTCAAAGCTGCCGGTATATATTGTTATCGGAACGGTTCCGATAGCGATAATCGGACTGTTATTCCATGATTTGATTGAATCGTTTTTCGAAACGGGAGCTACACTCGGGGTAGGTTTCATTTTTACCGGGCTTGTTTTAATGTATGCGGATAGCGCAGGAGAAAAAAGAAAAACCATTGAAGATATGAAGGTTAAGGATCCGCTGATTATCGGAACGGCACAGGCAATCGCGATGCTGCCGGCAGTATCGCGATCGGGAATGACAATCTCCGGCGCACTTATGCTTGGGATTGAACGGAAAACTGCGGCGGACTATGCTTTTCTCTTGTCAATACCCGCCATACTTGCGGCAGCAGCCAAAGATTTATACAAAGTAATTAAAACCGGGGAAAGCGCGCTGAATACCATTGGTGTACTGCCCGTCGCGCTTGGAATGCTTTTTGCCGCAGTATCAGGTTTTATAGCGGTTAAAGCGATGATAAGCCTTATACAAAGGGGCAAACTTCGCTATTTTTCATACTACCTTTGGGGTCTTGGCGCTTTAGTCCTACTGGACCAACTTGTTTTTCATGTATTTTTCTGATAAATGTCTCCCCGCGTATATATTTACCTGCGGTGCGAAAAAAGTTATTCATTTATACTGAAGGTAATCATTCCGATAGGTCTTTAGTCCTATTAATACGGACCATTGTCCTATGTGATACCATATGTGATTTTGATAATATTAAGAAGAACATTAGCATTTCTCCTGTTTTTATTCGAGAGCTCTATGCTCTCAATTTTTTTTGTTTTTTTTCAGCCTTGCGCGAATCCCTGTTTTAAAGTACAATCGTCTTTGGAATTTGACATTTTCGGAGGGAATATTGAAGAAAGATATAATTCTGCTTGGAATAGAATCAAGCTGTGATGAGACATCCGCGGCTGTTGTGACGAACGGGCGGAGAGTATTGTCCAATATCATTGCTACGCAGGTTAAGCTTCATGCGGAATACGGCGGAGTTGTGCCGGAAATAGCATCAAGGAAACATGTGGAATTGATAATCCCGGTAATAGATAAAGCAATTAAAGAAGCCGGCATAACGCTTAACGATGTCGATGCAATTTCGGTTACCTATGGTCCGGGACTGGTAGGTACGCTTCTTGTGGGGATATCGGCAGCCAAAGCTATAGCCTTTTCACTGGATAAGCCGCTTATTGCGGTGAATCATATTGAAGGCCATATTGCCGCGAATTATATATCTAGTCCGGAATTGGAACCTCCTTTTATATGTCTAGTTGCTTCCGGCGGCCACAGCCATATTGTTCATGTTAAAGGGTACCGTGATTTTGCCGTTCTCGGACGGACGCGAGATGATGCCGCGGGAGAGGCATTTGATAAAATTGCGAGGGTTTTGGGACTCGGCTATCCCGGCGGGCCGGCAATTGAGAAAGAAGCGGTTTCGGGAAACCCGGAAGCATTTAGCTTTCCGCGGGTTAAATTCAGCGACGTTCCATACGATTTTAGTTTCAGCGGACTGAAAACAGCGGTTATCAATACCGTTCATCAGTTTGAGCAAAAAAGAATGCCCGTTCCGGTTGCTGATATATGCGCATCGTTTCAAAACGCGGTGGTTGACGTTCTTGTCGGCAATACCCTGTCGGCAGCGCTGGAATACAAATCCAATGTAATTTGTATTGCCGGAGGTGTTGCGGCCAATTCGGCTCTTCGCAAAAGGATGTCAGAGAAATGTCTGAAAAACGGGATAAGCTTATATTATCCTCCCGTATCGTTGTGTACGGATAATGCGGCAATGGTGGCAAGCGCCGCGTATTTTTATTACATTGATGAAAAGTGGTCCGCAAATGATCTAAATGCCGTACCCGGTTTGAAACTGAACGAGAACGGCATATAGGAATGCTTCCGGAAAATATGCATGATTTCCTTCATAGTACCGTTTCCGCATATTGCGGATAAATTTATTGTGAATACTGTGGAAAAGGCATATTTTTTCGGAAATATTACCTTGCCCGGGTGTGGATAAACCTGTGGATTATGTGGATGTAATATTGAAAAAAATGACGGAGCGAATGCGAGAAATTGCATTTTTTTTGTTACATAATGACAAATAAAGTCACAAAAAATCAAATTACAGGTTTTTCCGGCCGCTAATCTGTGGATAACTCCTGCCCGTTTCCCGTTGGGACGGAGGGAGTTTTTTTAGCCTCATTATAAAGCTGGTAGTATCGCATTACATTTCTGACAAAGTTCTGTGTCTGCAGGAACGGAGGAATGCCATTATACCTGCGGACATTGTTAGGGCCGGAATTATATGCCGCTAACGCCAGTTCCACGCTACCGAACACATCCAACTGTTCCCTGAAATAACGGGTTCCCCCCATGATATTCTGTTCAATATTATACGGATCGGCGACCGAAAGCCATTTGGCGGTTTCAGGCATAAGCTGCATAAGTCCCATCGCTCCCGAGGTTGACAGCGCAAAAGGCTGGAATGATGATTCCTGCTTAATTATCGCACGGATCATGTTTTCATCAATTCCATATTCTTTCGATGCTTTTTCTATTGCCTCGTTTATGCGCGGCATCAGCGCCGCAATTTCTTCGGAGGAAAGCCGGGGATATATGGATTCATAACTGCCGGAAACCAACGGATATTTTTTAATTGATGTATCCAAATTTAGTGTTCTGTTCGTGGTTTTCTCAATTTCCTGTTTAAGGACATTGGAAAACGACACATAAGGAGTGTTCATCCTTATATGCAGCGGTATCCTGTTTTGTATGTCGGAAATTTTCTGTTCGAAAATATCTTTTACGCTTATGTTAAGCTTCATTCCCGCACCCTGAAAT
>JAAYXD010000328.1 GCA_012516065.1 Clostridiaceae bacterium | reverse complement strand
CGGATAGAGGATGAGGCTGCAAGAAAAGAACTGGTGCGCCATGCCATGCAGTCTGAAAACGCAGGCAGGCTTAAAGCCATGATCGATGCGGCTTCAAACCTTGAAGGAATGGTAATTATGCCGGATGAGATTGATTCTGATATATGGAAGCTGAACTGTAGAAATGGTGTGGTAGACCTAAAGACAGGCGAACTCCTTCCTCATAATCGGGAGTACTATATGAGCAAAATCTGCCCTGTTGAATATAAACCAAGCAGCAAGGCTCCCAAATGGATGGAATTTCTGAATACCATTACGGGAGGAAGCAAGGAGCTTGTAAGATACCTTCAAAAAGCTGTAGGCTCGTCATTAAGCGGGGATATTTCAGAGCAGGCCCTATTCGTCCTTTATGGAACAGGAGCAAACGGAAAGAGCACATTTCTAAACACCATCTCTGACCTGTTGGGAGACTATGCAAGAAATACTCCGTCCGAAACTTTTATGGCTAAAAGAATAGAAGCGATAGGAAATGATATCGCAAGGCTTCAGGGAGCAAGGCTCGTTACTGCCATAGAAATAAATGAGGGACAAAGGCTCTCTGAGGCATTGATTAAGAGCTTTACAGGCGGAGACAGAATTACAGCAAGGTTTCTTTATGGAGAATACTTTGATTTCCAGCCACAGTTCACCCCGTTTCTCGTAGTAAACCACAGACCAGTCATAAGAGATACCAGCCACAGCATTTGGAGGCGCATTAAGCTGATTCCTTTCACCGTTACCATACCCGAGGATAAAAAGGATAAGCAGCTACCGGCAAAGCTGAGAGAAGAGCTGCCTGGCATATTGTCATGGGCAGTAGAGGGTTGCCTTCTTTGGCAGAAGGAAGGACTAAATATGCCTGATGAAGTCAAAAAAGCCACAGAAGGTTACCGGGAGGAAATGGATACCTTCTCAAGTTTTATAGAGGAATGCTGCATTGTGGAGGAGGGCAGGAAAGTCTCCAATAGAAGCATCAGGTACGCTTACGAAACATGGTGCCGGGAAAATGGAGACTACCCTCTTGGACAAAAGCTGTTCAATGCAAAAATGACGGAGCGCGGCTTTGCTGTCAAACGCAGCGGAGCCAATGGCAGCAGGGACTGGCATGGTATTGGTCTTGCGGATGAGGGGATACTTTTGTGATTACTGACGACTGACGGCTTCTGACGTCAATTCCGTAAATTTTTATATATATTTTTTCTTATGTGAAATTTATGAAAAAAGAGTCAGTAAGAGTCAGTTCGTCAGTAAACTCTCAGTATCCTGATTTAGAGGGAGGGGGAGGTCAAATCTCTACAGCAAAGCATAAAGACAACGGGCTGGCAACATCGCGTAAAAAAACGCAGGTTCAAACGGGGTATTAACCCCAGACCATATTTACAAAAAAATATTAAGAAAATGGAGGATTTAAGCATGAGATTTATAGCAGATTTGGTACATGAGAAAAAGCAATTGGTGGAGAAAGCAGAAGCTATTTTAAACGAAGCTGAAAAAGCAGGTGGAAGTTTGACGAATGAACAGGAGCGACAGTTTAACCGCTACACAGACAAAATTAAGAGCATTAATGAAAGCATTGACGAGGAATTATTAAATATCAGAACCTCTGAGCCAATTCTAATTACACCACAAAAAGCTGTATCTCCTATTGAAGAATCAAAAACACCTGTAACAAAAGCCGTATCAAAATCATTCAGAGGGATGTTCTATGGAAACGAAACTGTGAGCTTAAGCAACAATGGTTT
>JAAYXD010000098.1 GCA_012516065.1 Clostridiaceae bacterium | reverse complement strand
TCGAAGATTAATGGCCGGTTTAATAAATAAAAAATTGAATGGAGAGTGGATCAAAATGGAAAGAGTTTATAATTTCTCAGCGGGACCTTCGGTTTTACCTGTTGAAGTTTTGGAAACTGCGAGGGATGAAATCCTGAACTGGCACGGCAGCGGGATGTCCGTTATGGAAATGAGCCACCGTTCGAAGTGGTTTGAAGAGATTATTGAGAAGGCCGAAGAAGATTTAAGGGACCTCATGGACATTCCTTCAAACTATAAGGTGTTGTTTCTTCAGGGCGGTGCGTCTCTCCAGTTCGCAATGATACCGATGAATCTTATGCGGAAGGGAAAAGCGGACTTTGTAAATACCGGTGCATGGTCGAAAAAAGCGATAAGCGAAGCGAGAAAGTACGGGAAAGTAAATATTGTGGCTTCTTCCGAAGAGGCAAACTTCACTTATATTCCTGATCTTGATCCTAAAACATTCAGCGCGGATGCCGACTATTTCTATATCACCACAAACAATACGATATACGGAACGCGGTTCACGAAACTGCCCGAGACGGGAAATGTTCCGCTTGTTGCCGACATGTCGTCGAATATCCTGTCCGAAGTATATGATGTTACCAAGTTCGGTCTGATTTTCGCCGGAGCCCAGAAGAATATCGGGCCGGCAGGCGTTACCGTTGTTATCATCCGAGAAGACCTCATAAACGATACGCATCCGGAAGTACCCACGATGCTTCAATACAAGATACATGCGGAGAACAAGTCATTGTATAATACTCCGCCGTGCTACAACATTTATATTTGCGGCCTCGTATTCCAGTGGCTGAAGAAACTCGGCGGCGTTCCGGCAATGCAGAAAATAAATGAAGAAAAGGCGCAGATTCTTTACGATTTTCTTGACAATTCGAGCATGTTCAAGGGAACGGTAGCGAAGAAGGATCGCTCCATTATGAATATTCCTTTTGTTACCGGAGACAAGGAACTGGACGCTCGTTTCATAAAGGAAGCCGAAGAAAGAGGTTTTGTAAACCTGAAAGGCCATCGCAGCGTCGGAGGCATGAGAGCCAGCATATACAACGCGATGCCGGTTGAAGGCGTAAAAGCGCTTGTTGAGTTTATGAAGGAGTTCGAGCTGAGAAATAAATAGATAAAAAATAAAACCCGCTCCCCCGGAAAAGGAGCGGGTTTTGCTTTATGCGTCTATTTTGAAAGCACTTATTGATTCGTTCATCTTCTTCGCGTATTCGCCGAGTTCCTCTGCAAAGTTCGCCAATTGTTCTATGTTCGCCATCTGTTCTTCAGCCGAGGCGTTTGCCTCCTGCGTCGAAGCTGCGGTTTCTTCCGAAACTGCAGATATATTGTGAATTGACGTTAACGCTTCCGCCTTGAAAGCATTCATGTCATTTGCGTCATTCTTAATCTGTTCAAGTTGTTTGGACAGAGTCTCCATTGCATCGGCGATGCTCTTGAATGTTTTAATTGTGTTGTTGACGGCTTCATTCTGCGCTTTTAGTATTTCTTCCGTGGCACTGAAACGATGCACGGTTTTTCCTATCTGATCCTGCGTATTTTCTATTATAGCGGTGATCTCGCGTGTTGCGGACATAGACTGTTCCGCAAGTTTGCGCACTTCATCGGCTACTACTGCAAATCCCCTGCCGGCATCGCCGGCTCTTGCGGCCTCTATTGCGGCATTCAGCGCCAGGAGGTTTGTTTGATCCGCTATATTGTTTATTACGCTGACAATTTTGCCGATCGATTTCGAGTTTTCATCAAGCGCTTGAATATCGGCGAGAATCTGTTTTGTGTTGTTTGTCGAATCAAGCGTCTTGCTCTCCAATTCTTCTACCGAAGATAAACCTTTTTGGGTAAGAGCCGATGTTTCTTTTGACAGTTTCTCGATATTATTCGCGGCTTCCGATACCTGGTTTATTTTCATCGCAAGCTTGTCCATCCGGTTTACGCTTTCTTCGGCGTCTGTCGCCTGGGTGGAAGCTCCTTTTGCTATTTCCTGTATTACAAAAGTGATATCCCGTGATGCCTCCGAAACCTGCTGTGTCGTCTTGGAAACCACTGAAGCGGATTCTGCAACTTTATTCGAAAGTTCCATCGCGTTTGCGATAAGGTTCCTCATATTCGACACCATTGTATTTATCGCTTTGGCCAAAATCCCAAGTTCGTCTGTTCTTCTTGACGTAAATTCGACCGATAAGTCACCGGACGCGGCTTGTCTGGCGGCATTTATCGTCCTGTTTATGGTCCTCCCCATGCCCATTGACATGTACAAACCGGTGCCGACTGCAAACGCCGACGCAAGAATAACAAGTAATACGGTCCATACCATAATGGAACGCGACGCTTCCATAAGCACCTTCTGCGGTATTAATGAAATCAGGATATATCCTGTATCCCCGACATTCGTAAATGTCATTAAGTGGCTCTCTTTCTTGTAATCCACGAACTCGGACCCTGTTTTTTCGCCGCTTTCAGTTATGAGCCTGATAAAGTCCTGGTCCTGCGCATTTTCTGCGCTTGATTCACCGGCATCGGAAGGATCCCCGGAACCGGTGTTTGCCGATGAAGAAATCACTTTCCCGTCGGAACTTACTAAATGATATTCTCCCCTGCTTCCCTCAGCTAACTGGTTTAACAGGCTCTCAACGGAAGAGCGTTTCACATCGATGAAAAGATAGGCATATTCTTCATTTGTCGTTGTATTTTTTAAAAGCCGTGCGGCCGTAAATGCATAGTCTCCTGCGCTTGTACCGCCGCCGGAGCGGTAATTGTCGAGGAATTCGTGCCATCCGGCGAATAATAGTTTGCCGTTCGCTTCCGATATTGTTTTAGTAAAACTGTCTTCGAGAAATCCCTTGAGGTCGAAACTGACTAAACTGTAGCTGCGTGATGAAGTGATTGTTTTTCCGCTTATTGATATGAGGACAATATCAGATATAAAGTTATTATTAACCATAAG
>JAAYXD010000097.1 GCA_012516065.1 Clostridiaceae bacterium | reverse complement strand
TAATTATTATATCATGAATTTAAGAAAACCATAGGTTTTCACTTGGCAAGACCAAGGGCAGCCGAGTATCGGTTGTATAAATTCATGATACAATGATTTAGGGTACCCGTTCGAAATCTTGATTTCGATAACGGGTGAGGTTATTTTATCATACCGATTATTATTAGATATAAATAACTCCTGGCAATGCCGGAAAAAATGCAGTCCAGCCTTATATTATATTAGATTATTTGCCGCGGGGGGAAGCTATGGCGACAAATAGATTCTTTTTTACAGCAAATCTTAAATACGGCACCGCCGGTGTGGAGTCTTTCATTCAAAAGATTGAAAAGAAATTGGATCAGCTAATCCAGGATAAAAGCGTGCGGTTTTTAATGAAAGTAGCCGTTAACGAACTTGTTGTAAATGCTGTTGAGCACGGGTACAATAAAAACGGCGGCAAGGTTTCGGTTCACATCAGGATTGAAGGCAATTCCGTATGCCTTGAGGTGTCGGATTTTGGCAAAGGTGTCCGGAAAGAACTGTTCAACCTGGAAAGGATGGCCGAAAAATACGACGATCTGACCGATAGAGGATGGGGTCTTCCGATACTGAACAAAGTATCGTACTCATTCCGGGTATCATCAAACAAGCCGACCGGAACCGTAATATCATTGACGATGCTTATTTAATGACGCAGTAACCCTTTTCAATGCACAACCGCGCTCTTTGCGCCGTCTTTTCGTCACCTGACAACGCTTTTTTAATAAAATCGGGGTTTTCGTCAAAGAAATTTGTCATAAACGCGTCCGGATCTTTTATATAGTCGCATACAAGGTCATATTGATCCTTGTTGATATATTTCTTCTCATATGCGGACCGGAAAACACCCTCGTCTATATTTACGAGCGAATGGGATACCACACCGAGTTTCCTCAGTGTTTCAGCGCCTCCCTGCAGCCTGTCGACGATAACGAACGAATGCTCAATATTTCCCGATATATTTGTGATTGCAGGCACCCACGCCCGTTCATAGCTTGACGCTGTCGTAATTATATCTGCGATGTGAACAACCCGCGCGCTATTAATCGATTCCACCTTTTGCGATGATCCCCCGCTGAAAATATATGCTTCCAAATCCTTAAATATCGTAATATGCGGCTTTTTAAGAAGATGTGCCGTAACAAGCGAAAAAAACCAGTCGCGCCTTTCACCGCCGGAGATATAATCAAATTCATTTATTCCGACATGCTCTTTAATGCTTTCAACAAGCGCGTCTATGGCTGTCTTATAGATCGCCTGTCCGTTGTAGTTTTTTAACGCATATTCCAAAACAACAGCGGAACATTCCCGTTTATTGTTTTTTGCGTCGTCAATTACGCTCAACAACTCATTTGCTTTTTCTTCGCTTCCGTATAGAAAATGAGTGTTTACATAATAAGGGCCTATTTTGCCCGAAGTATACCAGAACGGGTTACCGGCTGGGCATACCTTTATCGCACTGGTTTCAAACAGTCCTTCAAGCAGTTTTTCTTTTATATCCGGCATATTCCGCACTTCCTTTTATTGAGACTAAAATGTTTATTCATACGTTTTCACTTTCGAAAAATCTCTTTTTATACTCATAATACCATGCCTGGTTTTTGAATGTGCTCGTTTCATCATCCAAATGCGAAGCGTCGCCTTCCACTTCAACGGTAAACGTGCCGTTTTCCCACGTTCCGGCAGTTATTGCGGTATTGTCGCACCACGGAATTCTTACCATTTCTTTAAGCGGCAGTTCTTTAAGATAGCATAACAACACTTTTATGACCGTTCCATGAGTTACTATAAGAATGTTTTTGCCGGCTTCCTTTTCAAGGATCCGCGTTACGGCGGCTACAACCCGCCGCTGGAAGCCTTCCATGCTTTCGCCTTCGGGGAATTGGAGAAGATGCGGTTCATTTTCCCAGATATCATACAAATCCGGGTATTTTCTGGCAAGTTCCCTCCATGTCATGCCTTCCCATAAACCGCCGTTGATTTCCTTAAGATCGTCTACCGGTATTATCGGAAGATTTTTTACCTCCGAAATATACCTCGCTGTTTCCATTGTCCTTTTCATTGAACTGCTGTATATGACATCTATAGCAACATCTTTAAGCCTTTCGGCCACTCTTGACGCTTGCAGATTTCCCCTTTCCGTGATCCCTTCATCGGTCCAACCGTGAAATTCCCTAATCTTGTTGCCCACTGCTTCGGCATGCCGTACAATAATAAGTTTTGTTTTCATAAGACATTCCTTTCATACGATTCTTATGTTTTTTAGTATATTCAAAGCTATATGATCAGCGCACCGGTCAGATCGGCAGCCTTCTCAAACCCGTTTTCCCTCATATATTTTTCAATACCCTGTACCGTTTCGACCCAGACATTAGGGTTTACAAAACCGGCAGTACCGACCATTACCGCGGAAGCTCCGGCGAGCATGAATTCTACGGCGTCATTTCCGTTTGATATGCCGCCCATCCCTATTACCGGTATTTTAACAGCTTTTGCAGTTTCATAAACCATCCTGACGGCAACAGGCTTTACCGCAGGACCTGAAAGCCCGCCCATAATATTTGCGAGAACAGGCTTTCTTTTTTCAATATCTATCGACATCCCAAGGAGCGTATTGATCAGCGAGACACAGTCGGCTCCCGCAGCTTCCGCCGCTCTCGCTATTTCGGTGATATCCGTCACGTTAGGCGACAGTTTTACAATCAGGGGCTTTTTACAAACTTTCCTTACGGCTCCCGTTACTTCGAACACTCCTGAAGCTGTACTGCCGAACATAAGGCAGCCCTCTTTCACGTTCGGGCATGATACGTTAAGCTCAATCGCGTCTATATCCGCATCGGACAGTATCTCGACAATGGCGCGGTAATCCTCGACCGTATTTCCGGCGACATTTGCAATAACAGCGGTATCAAATCCTCTCAAAAAAGGAATTTCATCGCGTATAAACGCGTGAACGCCGGGGTTCTGCAGCCCTACGCTGTTTAATATTCCTCCGGGTGTTTCGGCTATCCGCGGCGGCCTGTTCCCTTTTCTCGGTTCCAAAGTAAGCCCCTTAACAGATATCCCGCCGAGCCTGTTTAAATCAAAAAACTTCGAATATTCCCTGCCGAAGCCGAAGGTTCCCGACGCGGCTATTACAGGATTTTTAAGTTTCATCCCCGCTATGTTTACAGATAAGTCCAAATTTATTATCCTCCCGATTCCTGTTTACCGCAGCATCTATTCAAACAGCAGCCTTTCCGCACGAAAAACCGGCCCGTCCCTGCAAACACGGGCATAGCCGAAATCCAAGCCTTCCTTTACTTTGCACGCGCAAACCAGACAGGCGCCTATGCCGCATCCCATCCGCTGTTCCATTGACACTTCACAGAATATATCTCTTTCAATGCAGTATTCGGCAACGCTTTTTATCATCGGCAAAGGACCGCATGTGTAAACTTTGTCGGGTCTGTTTGTCTTAAGCCAGTCATAAAAAGGTCCGGTAACAAAACCCTTTATGCCGAAGGTGCCATCGTCCGTTGCAATAACAAGCTTATTTGAAGAGCGTTCAAAATCATCCTTCAAAACAACTGCGTCTTTTGAACGAAATCCGAGAAAAACTGTTTTATCCACGTCATTACAGGAATTAACAAGATAAAGAAGAGGAAAAATTCCTATCCCGCCGCCCACAACCGCTATTTTTTCACCGGCTTCAGGCATCGTGAAACCGCTGCCAAGCGGGCCTATTACGTCTATCGCATCCCCTTCGCGGAAATTGCATAAAAGGCTCGTTCCTTTGCCGCGCTTCATATATGCGATATCGAACGTTTTGTCGGAACGGCATACCCTGCATATGCTTATAGGGCGCCTAAGATACGCATCCAAACCGCTACAGCAGCGGACATTTACAAACTGTCCCGGTATAGCCGAGTCCGTTATCCTTTCCGAGCGTATCCTGATAAGGTGTATATCTTTAGACAGAGTTTCGGTCTTTATTATCCTTTCACGGAAATCCATTTAACCCTCCCGCCAAAACGCCTGTATAAAATCTTTGCCGGTTAGTGCAGCAGTTTTAAAACATCGAGCTTTTTTTGCTGCTGTCATACCTTAACGCATTATAACATACATGCTTTTCCTTTGCCATATCAATTATGCCCTGTGTTTTTCAATATGTTCTCCGAAACATGCTTTTAGCGGGCTCAAGCGACAATAGTCCAAACAACGTAAGCAAATCAAAAGACCGCCGGTATTCCGGCAGTCTTTTTTGAACGTAGGCTATGTTTATTTCCCTTCAAGATATTCGTTCAGATCGTCAACAAGCTTTTTCGCTTCTATACCATGAACGGCGCATGCATCTTTAATGCTTTCCCCGGAAGCTGACGGGCAAAACAGGCAATGCATTCCGTGCTTCATGAATATCGGGGCTGTACCTTCATCCATTAACAGTACATCCCTTATTATCATATCCTCAGTTACTTTAGCCATTGTTCGTACCTCCTGTAAATAAATTTTCAGCAAGCGGAATTTTGTAATAAACCTTGACCGGTTCACTCGCAATATTCATGGTAGCTGAATTCTCCATGCATAGTGATTGCTTTTTCCAAAAAACCGCAACTAATAATTATTATAACCTAAAGTGCAAAAAAGCCGCAACATAATTTACTGTCCGGCCAATCAATCGTGATTGCCGGTATCATAACACCATTTTGCAATCTCTGCTATCAATTCAAGCGGAATCGGTTTATTGTACGGAAACTGCACCGCGCCCTTGCTTGTTTTATATCCTGACAAACGATCTGAAAAATACTCTATTGCCTTATCTCCGGGATATAGACCTATATGCTTTTTGTGCGCCGCAAAATGAATGATATTGCGCTTCCCGCGATATGTCGGCATGCCCCACGAAATACGCTCTTCCGCATTGGGAAGTGCTTTGCGTAGCGTATCGCGTACCTGGTTTAAAATAGGCCTTATTTCCAAGGGCTGCGCTGCAATATAAGAATCGACCGTTGTCGATGAATCACCGCAAAAATGCCTTTGATTTTCATTCCTGAACTCACGATTACATTTTGGACATTTCCACATAAGTCATCACCCTATTTTCCGTTAACGGTTACTTTCATTAATTCCTTATTTTCACCGTATTCAGTCTACTACCTTCTCCTTCATTTTTTCTATAAGCTTCAATACACCGGCTTCTATCTTATCAAGGTCTTCTTTCTTCGGCGCGCCTTCAAACTCTACGGTTTCGATAAAATCCCAATTCATTTTGTTTCTTTCCATTATTTCGCTCAATTCCTTCTCCGCACCGCCGGACCATCCGTAAGACCCGAACCTGAATGCAGTCTTGCCCGTAATCTTCTTTCTGCCAAGTTCATTCAGTGCCGCTGCAACAGGCGGAAAAAGCTTGTACTCATAAGTAGGCGCCGCGATAATTATCCCTGCGGATTTAAAAACAGTTGCAACCATTTCGCTTTCACTTTCCAGCGGCATTTGAAGTTTGCTGTACCTGACGCCTTCTCTTTGAAGTATGCGTTCGACATAATCAACCGCTTTTGCGGTCATTCCATACATCGATCCCCACAATATCGCGATTTCATTTTTGCCTGCACCTTCGGCATATCGGGAAAACCTGCAATAATCATCTATTATTTTTTGAGGATTTTTTCTGTAAACCGGTCCGTGCCCGGGCGCTATAGTATTTATTTCGAGCGTTTCAGCTTTCTCAATTGCTTTTCTCAAACTGGGCGTAAAAGTTGCCATAACATTTGAATAATACCTTATTCCTTCAAGTTCAAAGAATTCTACCTCTTCAGGCGTAAGCTCATCATCAAAACAATGATCCCCCATCCTGCCGAATGCTCCGAACATATCGCACGAAAAGAGAGTTTTCGTATCTCTTTCATAGGTGTACATGGTATCCGGCCAGTGAACGTTCGGAACCGGATGAAAACTTAAAACCTTGCCTTTTCCAAGATCTAAAGTATCTCCTTCCTTCACAATCCTTATTTTGTCTTCACCATAAAAGGAAGTTACCATCCTTGCGGCTTTATCGGTGCATATTATCGTAAAGTCATCCTTGATTTTCCGGAAGTTTGAAATCCAGCCGGAATGGTCCGGTTCCATATGATTAACAATCAAATAATCTACACTTTGGGGGTCGATACCTGTTTCCTCCAAATTTTTATAAAGGGTTTCAGGGATTCCGTCCCAACCGATCACACCGTCAATTATTGCGGTCTTATCTCCATGGACTATATAAGAGTTAAGGGTTACCCCGTTCGCGATATCCCAGATTCCCTCAAACAGTATGTCTTCAACATTCATAGTTAACATATGGATTCCATTTGCAATTTTCAGCTTTTTCATACCCTATCCTCCATGAATCAACTCTTGAAACATTCTCTGCTGATAATTTTGCTTAAATTGTAATTTATATAAGCATAAATGTCCAGAGTTGTCAGAAATAGTTCCGCAGAATCTGTTTATCAGTTCAAGGGTTGGTCTAAAAACAAAAGGTTAATATATTTTTCTGCCCTTTTCATCAGGGATTCCGCTTTTACGATAAAAATACGTGTTTACCACATCGCGCCATTCGATAGCATCTTCAATCTGAGTGTTCAATCTGTCAAGCACGTGCTCAAATCTTTCGGAATCAATATGGTTCTTCAGCGAAAGCCATTTGGACTTAAACTCCCTGACCTGCTCAACTCCTTCAAAATGCGTGTCATAAATATGCTGTATTAAAGTTTTGCCCGACTTCAGCCGGTAATTATACGGTACACGGTGAAAGAACAGCAGCAGCTCTTCCGGGCACGATTCAATATTGTCATACATATCTGCATTTCTTTTATGGTACTGGCTTGTATATCCTGTTCCCTTTACGGTTCTGTCCACACCAATGCCAAAACAATCGGCCCTGTGATAAGTTCCCCATTTCGAGTATTCATAGCCGTCAACATTCGGCCCGTAATGATGCCCGGGGTTTACCATCCATCCTATTCCGAGAGGCGATGTATAATTTTCGTACGTTCTCCACGAGTTCAGAAGAATACTCTTTATATTTTCCACAACGGTCGGATGATCGGAGAATGTCAGTATTATCCACTCCTCGGTAATCCTGTTTATATCCATGTCCGGATTCCACGCAAGGCGGCCGTACCCGTACAGATTTGCCTGCGCAAGTATATGGCCTGTCCATGTTTCATCGTCCCCGATGTTCGAAACAGCAGCAATACCGCAGTAGTTCTGCGGATATAACCTTCCGCTGATAATTTTTTTAACGGTTGAGCCTTCTCCGTTTGAATAAGTGTCAAAATCAAGTATTTCCTTCCACTGCGGGACAAGATAGCAGACATGTTTCTGCTGACCGGTATATTCCTGAGTAATTTGCAGTTCAAGCATCTGGTTAGTTTTCTTAAGACCTCCGAATAAAGGCGACACCGGTTCCCTTACCTGGAAATCCATCGGTCCGTTCTTTATCTGCAGTATTACGTTGTCCAGAAACTCTCCGTCAAGCGGCATAAAATTATCATAAGCCGCTTTTGCCCTGTCGGTTTCTGTGTCGCGCCAATCCTGCAGGCAATTATAGACAAAGCACCTCCAAATAACAACACCGTTGAAGGGTTTTAACGCTGATGCAAGCATATTGGCGCCGTCCGCGTGATTTCTTCCGTAAGTAAAGGGACCCGGCCTGTATTCCGAGTCAGCCTTTACCAGAAATCCTCCGAAATCAGGTATATAGCGGTATATTTCCTTAACCGTGCCGGACCACCATTCAAATACCGCCGTATCCAATGGGTCCGCAGTGGGCAATCCGCCGATTTCAACCGGGCTTGCAAAGTTCACGGACAAAAAGACGGTAATTCCGTATTCCCTGAAGATATCGGCCAGGGCCGCCACCTTCGGCAGGAAAGTCTTTGTAATCATTCTTGTTTCATAATGGTGAACATTCACATTATTCAAAACGATACCGTTGATTCCCACCGAAGCGAGCAACCTCGCATAATCCCTTATCCTTTTTTTGCTTCTGATAAAGTTGTTGTTTTTATAGAAAATGGAATTACCGGCATATCCCCTTTCTATCGTTCCGTCCATATTGTCCCATTGGTTGACCATACGCAGCATATTTACAGGATTATCAATGACATTCATCGATGAAAGAGGCCTTTCAAACTGCATGAGCCGTAAAAAGGCAAATACTCCGTACAAAATGCCTCTGCCGGTCTTTCCTGAAATAATAATGCGCTTATCATGGTTTTTGATTATATAACCCTCATCGCCGATATCATTAATTTCTTTCTCTGAAAGGATATCAAAACAGTCAACCGGGCCGATATTAATCCCGCCGCTGCTATCATGTTCAACAATCCGGGGAGTTTTTCCAAGCATTTTGCCGATTCCGTACTTCAGCTCATACAGTGCTGCATTAATTGATTTTGCTTCGCCGAGGGCGGAAATGCATGAAAAAGCTTTTGTGTATTCATTCAGCAAATCTTTGTTTTCAATCTTCCTGTATCCCAGCCAACAATCGTATGAAAGGCTTGTATTACGTTTTTTGGTACCCATTGTAAATCACCCGCGTTTTTATTAAGCAGCCGCTCCTTTTTCATTCTTTCTCTGCTGCGCCGACAACTGCTGAAACAATGTAAAGAAACTATTTTGACAAAGCTATGCAGCATGCTCTTCAGCATGAATTATATTACTAATTATACAATAATAATTTGCAAAAGTTATATAATTCCTGGGCTAAAGCTGGTAAATAAGAAATGATAAAAACTTGCAGTGTCCATTTGTTTAATAGTTGACTATAAGCCCGTATTATGGTACTTTTAGCAGGAACGGTTTTTTATTTTTATTAAATCCTACGTCTCTTGGAGGTGCATAATTTGAACTCAATAATTCTGACTCTGGTTGGCATGTTTGTTGTATTCTGCGCATTGCAGCTTATTATTCTGTGTATTGCCATATATTCACGGTTAGTCAGGGGAAAGGCTAAAAATAATAATAATCAAAACATTTCCGTTAAACCGGATAATGTTGAAAAACAGGTATCCAAAAACAATAACTTTTCTCCGGCGGATGACATCAACCCCGAACTGCTCGCTGTTATTACTGCAGCGGTAGCAGCATACATGCGGAATTCAAATACCGCGTATATGGTCAAATCCATAAAGAGGGTTGGCCATACAACACCGATATGGAATGTGGCCGGACGGAACGAATACATTTTCTCAAGGTTCTAGGTCTGTGTAAATTTGGATAATCTGTTCTGCCGTCCTATTCCGGCAGCAGCGCCCGCAGCTTATGGAAGCGGGGATATTATACATTAAATAAATAATTGTAAGGAAGGTTATGCTCAATGTGGGATGATTTCATAAATGCGATAAAAACACTTGCCGCTGAATCCGGTTTTGCAAACATTACTTTGCTGCATCTTATTTTGATCGCAATCGCTTTGTTCTTTTTGTACCTTGCGATTGCGAAAAAATACGAACCCCTGCTGCTGGTTCCCATTTCATTCGGAATGCTGCTGGCGAATCTTCCGCTCGGCGGACTAATGCATCCGGAGCTTTGGGATGTCCAGCCTTTGGATTTTGGTGCAATTCTGCATCACGGAGGCCTGCTTGATTTATTGTACCTGGGAGTTAAGCTTGGTATTTATCCGCCGCTAATCTTTCTCGGTATTGGTGCGATGACAGACTTCGGGCCTCTGATAGCAAACCCGAAAAGCCTATTGCTTGGTGCCGCCGCACAATTCGGCATATTCGGAACATATATAGCGGCCATGGCAACCGGTATTTTTACCCCGCAGCAGGCGGGTTCAATCGCTATTATCGGCGGTGCGGACGGCCCTACCGCCATCTGGCTTACATCAAAACTGGCTCCGGAACTTCTCGGGCCTATCGCTCTTGCGGCATACTCATACATGGCTCTTGTTCCAATCATCCAACCTCCGATCATGAAAGCGCTTACTACGAAAAAAGAACGGGAGGTTGTAATGAAACAGCTTAGGCCTGTGTCAAAGCTTGAAAAAATACTTTTCCCGGTTGTTGTATGCACACTTGTGATACTAATTCTCCCTTCATCCGCTCCCCTTATAGGAATGTTTATGCTTGGAAACCTGTTCAGGGAAAGCGGTGTTGTCGGAAGGCTTAATGATACAGCCCAAAATGCGCTTATAAATATTGTTACAATCTTTCTCGGGCTGACAGTTGGTTCTACAGCGAGTGCGGACAAACTCAGCCAGCCCGGATTCGGTCTTCAGGCACTGCTTATTATCGGGCTTGGCCTTGCGGCATTCTGTATCGGAACGGCTGCCGGAGTTCTGTTCGGCAAACTCATGTATTTGTTCTCCGGAGGAAAGGTAAATCCGTTAATAGGTTCTGCCGGAGTATCGGCTGTTCCGATGGCAGCGCGAGTTTCGCAGAAAGTCGGCCAGGAAGCAAATCCTCAGAATTTCCTATTAATGCATGCGATGGGGCCTAATGTTGCCGGTGTTATAGGTTCGGCCATTGCCGCAGGCGTACTGTTGTCGGTCCTTGGATAATACTGATATATGACTAAAAACTTTTACTTCTGCAAAAAGAGTTGAGTTAAATGAAATATATAGTTCTATTAGGCGATGGTATGGCCGACTGTCCTGTCCCCGCACTTGGGGGCAGGACTCCACTTGAAGCCGCGAATAAACCAAATATGGATTTTATTGCGCAAAACGGGGATATGGGCCTTGTTAAAACCATACCCGACGGGATGCCTCCCGGGAGTGATGTTGCTAACCTATCCGTTTTCGGATACGAACCGGATATTTATTACTCGGGGCGCTCACCGTTTGAAGCGGCAAGCATGGGTATATCCATGTCCGATACCGATATTGCGCTACGTTGCAATCTTGTGACGCTGTCATCCGAAGAACCATATGAAGAAAAAGTTATGGCGGATTACTGCGCCGGAGAAATCACTACCGGGGAAGCGCGTGAGCTTATCGAGGCAATATCAGCCGAACTCAATTCGGAAATTTTTTCGTTTTATCCTGGCATTAGCTACAGGCATTGTCTTATCTGGAAAGACGGGGAGGACGGAGTTTCGTTCACCCCTCCGCATGATATTAGCGGGAAAAAAATCGCTTCCTTTCTTCCGAAAGGAGAAAAAAGCGATATTTTTATATCGTTAATGAAAAAAAGCGAAAAAATCCTGAAAAACCACCCTGTTAACCAACTGCGCATAAAAAACGGTTTGAATCCCGCAACTTCGATATGGCTTTGGGGACAAGGGAGAAAGCCGAAACTGAAACGGTTCGCCGATAAATATAACCTTACCGGAAGCGTTATTTCGGCAGTGGATTTAATACGTGGGATTGGGATACTGGCAGGATTAAAACCCGTTCATGTCGAAGGAGCCACCGGGAATTTACATACGAATTATACCGGCAAAGCAAAAGCCGCGCTGAATGAACTTGAAAACGGCAGCGACTTCGTTTATATCCATGTTGAGGCTCCTGACGAATGCGGGCACCAGGGACTTATCGAGGGAAAAGTCCAGTCGATCGAAAAAATTGATTCGGAACTGCTTGCGCCTCTCTTAGATGGTCTCGCAAAATGGGATTACTCTATTTTGCTGCTTCCCGATCACCCGACCCCTATTTCAACCCGGACACATTCTCGCGAACCCGTTCCTTTTGCAATATACAGGAATACCGGCAGTATGCGCCCAAACAATAACCTGCGGTTTACCGAAAAAGACGCTGCTGCGACCGGTGTCTTTATTGAGCAGGGGCATAAGCTTATAGACAGGCTTCTAATCTAGGGAATCAAAAGAACTTACAGTATGATAATTTATCGGAATAAAAATGGTCCGGGCTCTATACATAAAACCCGAACCACTTTTTATTTTTTATTCTTTTACCTTAATCCTGAGCGTTAAGTACTTCTTTCGGAGGAATTTTCAATACCTGACCGACGATTATGTTGTCGTACGGCGCCGGTATTTTATTGTATCTGCCGAGCTTTTCAACATACACCCAGTTATCGCCGTAAAACTCTCTTGCGATTGATGAAAGCGTATCACCAGGTTTTACGGTATACTCCCGGATTTCGGCCTGAGTGGGTTCCGGCGTAGCTTCAGGCGTAGCTTCGGGTGTCGCCTCCGGTGTAGCAGCCGGCTCATCGGGTTCATCGTCAGTACCGGGCGGCGGGGTTACCGATAAGTTAATGCTCGTATCAGGGGGTGTATCGTCAATCTCATTCATCCTTTTATAAATATTTCTTATCAGCAGAACAACTATCAGAATGAGCAATATCGCCGTCAGCACGACACAGCCGTAATATATCAGGTTTTCATATTTCTTTATGCCGCCCCTGTTTTTATACTTAAACGACGGAGGAGGAGCACTTTTCTTAAGAGCGGATACTTTCGGCCTTTCCATTGGTTTTTTTACGGTACCGGTACCGGAAGATATCCTTTCAATACGAACTACCATAGCGGTCATATCATCCTCGGAACTGCGTTTTGCAGCCTCGGAAATTATTCGGTAGGCAATATATGTGCTGTCACTGCGCATTGAAAGAATATCCTCAAGGTATTCTTCGCCGAGAGCATTATAAACACCGTCACTGATCAAAAGGAATTTATCGCCTTCCACCAATTCAACGGGGTCGGACAACAGCATTTCTTTTTCATCTTCATCGGCAGCCTTGTATTTCTCCTGGATATTTTGCGCTTCTTCATCGGAAATAATACCGAGATCAACAAGCCTTTTTGACCTTGCACTGCCATCCGTCATATGCTTGAAAACATTCCCGCGGCAGAAATATATATGGCATGATCCGTACGTAGAACCAACCGCTTTCCCATCAGAAAGCAAAAGCCCTGCAAAACCCATCTGCCTGGCAGGGTCTGTATCGGGCGTATTTCTCATATCAAGAAAACTGTCAAGGTATTTTCCCGTTTCCTGAACACGTGAGGCAAGTTCTCTTGTTTTAAAATCCAAATCCCCTTCATGCACGGAAATTTTTTCATGATATTTCCCAACCTCACGCAGTATCGAAAAACTTGCTCTCTGCTCATCATCGGAAAATTCCATATGATCGGCTACGGCAAAGAAAAATTCTGTTCCCCTGTTTTCCATTGATGCCTGCATGTTATCAAGGTGGTGTTCCGACAAGAATTTACCGTTCATATAGAAATCATCACGGTTGATATCTCTTTCATATCCTATGCGCGAATAAACGCACGCATTTACCTTTATTACATCGCTCATCTGGAATTCTCCTCTTTTCGACAGGATTTTGGATATTTCTAAATTTTATCATATCATATGAATAAACCGGTTTCAACAAAAAACAAGCCGTTTGCAACCGCTGTTTCTTTACAAAATTGTTTCAAAGGCGCTTTATCGCCCAAGGAAATGAAACAACCGAAGTAAAGCCGCGTACCCACCGGAACGCGGCAGCAATTCCTCTACCCGCGAATCAGGACCCTCGGGAATAACATTCAAAACCTGCCTTTTGAATTATTGTACAATAGTTCTTTAATCTTTCAGAAAAATTACCTCTAATTCATGCTGTAAACCAGCGGGTGACTCGGGTGTTTTCGGTGACGATAGTGTAAAATAATTGTGGAATTTTTGAAGAAAAAGAAACAGAGATCAACCT